>CAZYUV010000104.1:0-10112 GCA_964650625.1 uncultured bacterium | reverse complement strand
GTTTAACATTCCCATTTTCTTAAATTGTTTCATCATTTGCTTCATCTGCTCAAACTGTCTTATGAGCTGATTAATTTGCTGTACATCTGTTCCTGAGCCTCTGGCTATTCTTCTTCGGCGAGAAGCATTGAGCACTTCGGGGTTATACCGTTCTTCAATCGTCATGGAACGTATAATTGCTAAGGTCCTCTTCATTTCATCGCCGACCCCTCCGAATTGTCCCTTAAACTGGGCCATACCCGGAATCATCTTCAACAAGTCCTCAAGTGGGCCCATTTTGTTCATCATTTCCAACTGTTCAAGAAAATCTACCAGATTGAACTGACCACTACCCATACGCCTTTGCATACGCTTAGCCTTGGATTCATCCATTACCCCACTGGCTCTTTCAATCAGCCCCATAACATCGCCCATACCCAAAATTCTTTGAGCCATGCGCTCGGGATCAAACAACTCTAAACCGTCAAGCTTCTCACCAATCCCAATAAATTTAATAGGTTTTGCTATAGTCTCTCTAATGGAAAGAGCTGCTCCGCCCCTAGCGTCACCGTCTATTTTACTCAAGATTACGCCAGTCAAACCTAAGCGCTGATCAAATGCTTGAGAAACTCTAACAGCCTCCTGGCCAGTCATTGCATCAATCACAAGCAAAATCTCTTGAGGTTTCACTTCATCCTTAAGACGTTCTAGCTCACCCATTAAATTATCATCGATTTGTAAACGACCCGCTGTATCAACTATTACTAATTGATGACCCTCAGCCTTTGCCTTTTCAATGCCTGCTTTTGCTATTTCAACCGGATCTTTATCCACGCCTTGTTCATAAAAACCAGCGCTCACTTGAGTCGCAACGGTTTCAAGCTGCTGAATAGCTGCAGGTCGATACACATCACAAGCAACCAATAAAGGATTATGTTTGGCGTAACGCTTTGCCAATTTACCCGTAGTGGTTGTTTTACCGGAACCCTGCAAACCTACCATTAGGATTTTATTTAGACGACCATTATCGATAGCAAGGTCTTCTGGAACTTTCCCCATGACCTCTACAAGTTTTTCATGCACCAACTTGATAAACTGCTTACCAGGGTCAAGGTTGGGGTCAACATCGTTACCTAAAACCTGGTCTCTTATAGAATTCACGAAAGACTTGACAATCTTCATGTTGACGTCAGCTTCTAGTAAAGCCATCTTAACTTCACGAAGGGCTTCCTTTATATTATCCTCAGTTAGCTTGCCTTGACCCTGCAAATTGCGCAAAGTCCCTTGCAACCTTTCAGATAAATTGCCAAATACTTCCATAATTCTTTCTTTATAGTACCAATTTGATGTACAGCAAATACTCCGCCTTCAGCGACTGCTGGGCGAATATAGAGCGAGGAAGATTACCAGATGGCAACAAACGAGTCAATGCTTATTAGAGTTTGAGCACAAGAGTTTCTCGAATTCCACAGTATCAACCATAGATTTGAAGCATGCATTAGAGCGAGCCATTTGAATATACTTAGCATCTCCTTCTACAGCACTTTTGAGATTACGGATGGCTAGCTTGAATTTCCCCATCAGTGAATATATAGATGCACGGTAATAATAAAGTACAGCGAGGTCTTTGAACTTCTTTAAACCACGATTTACAGTTTTTAACGCCTCTTCAAACTCTCCACGACCCATATAAAAGAGAAACAAACTATGGAAAAGGTTTATGTTCTTTGGTCTCACCTTTTGTAAGATATTCAAGGCTTCTTGTATACGATCACATCGATGTGCAGATTCCAGATACAATAAAAAAATGTCAACTGAATCACCCTTAAGATCCAGAGATTTTTTTAAATTTTCATATGCCAGAGAGTTTTTGTTGAGCTCTAACAGAACTCGACCTAACTGATAATAACTCTGAGACATTTCATCCATATCAGATGCTAATTTTAGTGCTCCACGAAAACTCGAACGAGCAAGCCTCAATCGAGAGTTTTGAAGATGACACCTTCCCAAATTAAATAATGCCTCAAAGGTTTCTTCAATTTTTAAAGACTGGGACAAGTAAGACTGAGCCGCATCTAATCTGCCCGACTCTAAGTACATAAGACCCATATTATTAAGCACAGTAGGGTCGTCCGGAATTAATTGCAATACCTTGCGGTAAGTCCCATGAGCTCTTTCCAATTGTCCCATCTTGTATTGACAACTCGCGAGCGACATTAAAACGTCTATCAAATCCTCTTCTTCCTCAAGATTAGGAATCATCTTTTGATAACAGTCTATCGCCTCAAGAAACTTACCCATGTCTTCAAGGACTTGAGCCTTGCCTAAATTTGCCTCAAAAAATTCAGGACTAGTTTTCAAACATTGATCAAAATAAAATAGAGCTTTCTCAAATTCACCCAACTGATGCAAAATCTCGCCTAAGTAATTATGAATCCGAGGTGAACCTTTCCCTAATTTGAACAAAACGAGAAAAGATTCACGTGCCTCTTCAAGTTCACCCATTGCGTAGTGCAATAAACCTAAACGCTCGATTCCTAAGGGATCGTGCGGGTTCATAGAAAATACTTTTTTAATGAAAAATTCAGCCTCATCCCATCTTTCCTGGGTCAATAGTAGATAGCCTAAATCAGAATAAGCCGCACAGTTTGTCGGATCTAATTTTATGGAAGCTTGGAACGCTACAATAGCTTCTTCCATCCACTCCATTCGAAAGCATGTGTAAGCCTTAAGATAAAAATAAATGGAGTCATTCTGAAAGCTAGCCTCATTATCCTGTATCCAATCCCAAGCTTCCTCAAACAATTCACGATCGATAAGCTCCTGAAGTTGTTCAAGGTCAACACTCACGTTTAGCCTCATCCCACAAAAGTCTTTTTTGTTCGTAACTCGCAGTCTTTAAATCTAAACCCGATGATTGTACTTTCGATTCAAAGTTTTCCCAGCGCTTACGAAATTTATTCATAGATAATTGAGTTAACTCTTCAGGCGAATAACCATACTCCACAGCTGCCGAATACAATGCCATAAAAATATCTGCAAATTCTTCGCGCTGTCGCTCGGAGCATTCCACCAAAACACTTTGGCGAAATTCCTCTAACTCTTCGTCGATCTTACTTAACGCATGTTCGGGACTCTTGAACCTAAATCCTGTTGCCTTGATCTCTTTGTATATTTTTTCTACCTTTTGAAGCGGAGGTAATGCCCTATATTGCTCAAAAAGATTGGCAGATTTTTTTACCGATTTCTCCCTTGACTTGATAGCTTCCCAACTTTTTTCGGGACAATAATCAGTTTGATCAAAATCAGGCTCGAATACATGGGGATGGCGGCGAACTATTTTATCAGAAATCTTGCGAGCGACAGTCTCTAAGCTAATGCTACCTTGACTACTCTCCTCCAATAACTGTGCATGAAGATAGACTTGTAATAGAACATCACCAAGCTCTTCTTCCATGCCATCTTGATTGGAGTGATCTACCTCATCTAAAAACTCGTACACCTCCTCGAGAAAGTATTTTTTGAGAGTTTTGTGACTTTGTTTCAAATCCCAAGGGCAGCCCGTATCTGGATCTCTGAGGCGAGCAATAATCTCTCGGAATCTCTGCATTTCGCTAATCTGCGGTACGATTGAATCATTCATCTCCAGCCTTCGCTGCACTAGCTTTACCCTTGCGAGACACCACAGAGGCCTGCTTCGGACTTTTAACAGTTTTTTTCGACTCCGTACTGAACCTAAGGTCATCTTTTTTACGATCATACCCGATCTTAATTCCATCACCCTTTTTAAAGGTCGAACTTAAAATCATCTCAGCAAGTGGATTTTCTAGTGATTTTTGAATCGCACGTCTTAGCGGTCGAGCGCCATATTTTTCATTCGTACCTTGCTCAACCAAGCACTGCTTAGCGCGTTTAGTTAAACTCATATTAAGACCAAGTTTCTTTAAGCGATCTTGAACTTCCTTTAGCATAATATCTATTATCTCTAGATTATCGTCCATGTCCAATGCACGGAATAAAACAACCTCATCGATTCTGTTCAGAAATTCGGGTGGAAAGATCTTCTCCAAAGCTTTTCGAGTCTCACGACTCTTCACTTTGTCATCCACTTGTTCTTTACTATCCCCAAAACCAATTGCAGAGCCTATTTGATCGATTTTATCAACCCCGATATTAGAAGTCAGAATAATCAGAGCTTGATTAAATGTGACCACTTGACCCTTACTGTCGGTCAAGCGACCCTCATCTAGAATCTGTAAAAGTAAATTATGAACTTTGCGATGAGCCTTTTCAATTTCATCAAAAACCACTATTGACTCAGGCTGCTTTTTGATCGCCTCGGTCAAAAAACCACCGTCATTATGGCCTATGTATCCAGGTGGAGCCCCGATAAGTTTCGCATACTCATGAGACATTGCATACTCACTACAATCAACTCTAATCAAATCTTGTGTGCCAAAAAGGTATTTACTGAGTGCCTTACCAAGCTCTGTCTTCCCAACACCGGTTTGCCCAACGAATATAAATGACCCGATCGGACGATTAGGACTTTTTAAGCCAACCTTAGCTTTTCGAACTGCTTGAGATACAACTTTTATCGGCTCATCTTGTCCCACCACGAAACGGCGTAGCTCATTCTCCATATCCAGATAGCGCTCATCAGCCAAATTTTCTTTACTATTATCTGTAGCATCTAAGAGAGGTAAACCTTCATCTCCATCCATTAAGATAGTGATCTCTTTAATATCTAACGATGGATTTACCTTAATACAAAGATTGTAAAGCTCTTGTTCTATTATATCTCCTAACAGCGGATAGTCACCCGAATTGAAAATACTCGGTGCTATCTCATTTATATAGTTCACCACTGAAGCATTTATGATCAGACGCTTATAAGATTTCTTATCCGTAATCTTTGCATTCTTGAAAAGATCTCGCTGCTGAGCAGGTGAAAAAGACCGAATAGCGACGAAACGATCTAGACTTTCACAAAACTTCATTTTGATATTACCCGAAATGTTGTTGGAGGAACTCATTGTACTCACCTTGTCCGCATTTGTTTAATTTGGTCTTGTCTTAAACATTTTATCGACCAAATCAAGGGATTTGTTCGCTCTATCTCACTATTTATTTTACCACAGCCCAAGTTTTAAGCATCTATCCGAGGCATCCATATAGACTTAACAACTTGATCAAAAACAGCTAGAGACCTATACTCGACAGGTTTTCAAAGGAACTTAAAATGGAATCAATTTTAACCGGACAAGAGGCAACAAAACTCTATAAGCAGGATTTGACTATTGCACTGTTCCAACCGGAAATCCCTGGCAATGTTGGCTCCATTGCGCGTTCATGCGTGGCAACGGATACAGCACTAGTAATAGTGGGTCCGATACCTTTTCAAATAACTCACTCACGTCTAAAGCGTGCTGGACTGGATTACTGGCCACATTTACGCTGGTGTTATTTGGATACACAGAAACAGTTTTTCGAGTTTTTTGGAAAGCAAAGATTAGTTTTAACAAGCGTTAGAGGGAAGTCAGCCTACCACGAGTTCCAATATAAAAAAGGAGACATTTTAGTTTTTGGACGAGAAACACAAGGACTAAATGAAGAACTCATGAACAACCCCAAACACGAAAGCATTCACATTCCGATGTGGGGTCAAACTCGCAGTTTAAATATTGCAAACTCCGCCACCACAATCATGTACGAAGCTTATCGCAGATTTGGATTCCCGAATTGATTTGAATTATTTTTACAAAAAATTAAATCGTTTTATACTTGCTAAATAAAGCGGAAACAGAGGTTCCCTCATGAATTCTGCGAATTGCTTTTGAAAGTAGTTTTCCTATACTTAGCACCTTAATTCTTTCAGGGTCATATTTTCCACGAATAGAAATAGTATTTGTAACAATAACCTGCTCCAACTGAGAATTTGATAACTTTTCAATTGCATTGGCGGAAAAAACTGGATGAGTACATGCAGCATAAACCTTAGTAACACCTGCTTCCAATAAGGCATTAACACTATTCACGATAGAACCGCCCGTATCTATCTCATCGTCAACCAAAATAGCAACTTTGCCTTTCACATCACCAATAATTCCGTAGACAGCAGACCGATCCTTGTTACCATCTCGCTTCTTATCAATTATAGCTAGATCCGCCTCCAAAGCCCATGAAAAAGCTCTTGCTCTCTTGGCCCCGCCGGCATCGGGCGAAACGACTACGACGTTCTCCAGTTTTAACGATTTAATATAGTCGCATATGACAGGTAGAGCAATTAATTGGTCTACTGGTAAAGTAAAGAATCCCATAACCTGCTCGGAATGCAGATCGATAGCAATAATTCTATCGACACCAGCTGCGGTTAAAAGGTCTGCCAAGAGCCTTGCAGTTATCGAGATTCTTGGCTGGTCCTTCTTGTCTGAGCGTGCGTAATAATAATAAGGCATTACTGCGGTAACACGGCGGGCAGAAGCTCGCTTAAGAGCGTCAATCATAATCAGCATTTCCATTACATCATCATTCACGTTGTCACCAATTGTATGAATCACAAAACAGTCCATATCACGAACGTTTTCTTCAATTTTGACAAAGCTATTGGTATTCTTAAATTTGAACGTGCTAGAGCGACCAGGCTCAATATCTAATCTTTCACAGACCTCATGTGCCAATTCATTTCCATATCGACCATAAAATACTTTGAGTCTGTCTAAATACGCCATCTTTGAGCCCCCTGCAGAATTAATATTAATCTTTATCCTCAGGAGTCACATCAATTTTGCCATCTTTAGAACGCCCATTTTCCTCTTGTTTCTGATAGGCCAAATTGATCTCTTCCTGTAAGTCCTTCATTCTCTGATGAAGATCTTTAACAAATGAAATTTTAGTACTTAATATTGTGTTAATTCGTTCAGAGGGTATACCTTCTGAAACTGATTCAAAATAATCCTGACCAATCTCTAAAAATATCTTACGTTCCTCTTCACGAAACTCTTCTAATTGATTTTTTAGTTTATGAAGCTCTAACTGAAAATGAATAGTTTCCTTGATTTCGCCCGAACGTGATTCAACTTCGTCCAGCGTCTTATTAAGACTATTTTTAACCTTATCCCAAAGGTCCATAAGCTCTCCAAAGAATTAAAAATACGATCTCAGCGAACTACTATCCCTACAGGCCATCAAATATATAACAGGAGGACTCCTAACAGAAACTATTTTTGACATTTTTTCACGCCCAACACCAGTACTCAAAAAGGTTTGGCGAATATCCTATATATCGTTGTACACTGATGAACTTCATTACCTCTTAACGACTCAAAGGGTTATAAATGAGTAATAATATTGAAACCACTAAACGAGCATTCTTCGAAGAACTTGATCACAATAAAAGCATCGAGGAACTGTTACGATTCAAAGGCGCCTACCTAGGCAAGCAAGGTAAAATTAGTTCATTATTGGCTCAAATCAAAGAAATCAAACCAGAAGAACGTGGTAAATACGGGCAGGCAGTCAATCAACTCAAAAAAGAGGCAACTGCAGCCTTTCAAAAGAAAAAAGAGCAATTAGAAACAGGTAAGAAAAATGCAGCTCAAGTTGATCTCAGTATGCCTGGCACTGGACACCCCTCGGGAAATTTACACCCTCTGACTCAAACCACCGAACAAGTCATTACAATTTTTAAAAAATTAGGTTTTAGCGTAGAATCTGGACCCGAAATTGAATCTGATTTTTATAATTTTGAAGCGCTTAATATGCCAAAACATCATCCTGCGCGAGACATGCAAGACACTTTCTTTATCGACTCAAATCACGTCCTACGGACTCACACTTCTGGAATACAAATTCGCACAATGGAAAAACAAAAGCCACCAATTCGTATCATTGCGCCAGGTAAGGTATTCCGCGTAGATAGAGACACGACTCATTCGCCGGTTTTTCATCAGATTGAAGGCCTAATGGTGGACACCGATGTAAATTTCAAACATTTAAAGTTCATGCTAAGAACATTCATACAAGAGTTATTTGGTTCCGACCGAGAAGTTAGATTTCGCCCTAGCTTCTTTCCTTTTACGGAGCCGTCTGCTGAGATGGATGTTATGTCAGAGCAAGGTCAATGGATGGAAATCCTAGGTTGCGGAATGGTTGACCCTAACGTCTTTGAGGCTGTTGGCATAGATTCCGACATTTACACTGGTTGGGCCTTTGGAATTGGAATTGAGCGCATCACTATGCTGAAATATGGCATGACTGATATCCGCCCCTTTTTCGAAAACGACATTCGTTTTCTTGAACAATTCATTTAGGAGAATATATGTATCTTGGAATAGACTTAGGCGGCACCAAAACGGCTCTGGGACTAGTTAATGAAAAGGGCAAAATAACTCATCGCCACGCCTTCCCTTCTATTGCGAATGACTTCCCACAATATTATGAATCACTTGAAAATCAAATAGTGATGTTCTTCAAGCAGTGTGAATTTGACATTGAGCATGTCAAAGCTGTTGGAGTCGGGTGCGCGGGACAAATTGAACTTTCATCTGGAACCATATTTCACTCTCCTAATCTAAATTGGTCGAATGCACCCTTAGGCGACAAATTGCGCCAAACTTTCTCTAATGCTGATGTCACGGTGGATAATGATGTTCGCGCAGCAACCTTGGGTGAATATCTATTCGGCCTTTCAGAGAGACCATCAATTTACATCAATATATTCTTAGGCACAGGAATTGGATCTGGAATAATTATTAGTGATCGAATTCTTCGAGGATTTACAAACTCTGCAGGAGAATTAGGTTTAACCAGTATAGACTTTAACGGCCCTCGACACTCTTCTGGCAATCGCGGAGTATACGAATATTATGGAAGTGGTACCGCTTTAGAAAGATTTGGGCGCGAGCTCGCTCAGTCCCAGCTTGAAGAGAACCCTAGGCAACCTGGTGGCCCTAGAATTTGCGATAAGGCTGAATCCATCGAAGCAATATCGGGAAAATATATAGGCGAACTGGCCACTGATGGTCATGCTGACTCAATTATGTTAGTCCAGAAAGTTGCTCGATATATTGGGGCTGGAATAGCTAATGTGATTAATTTTATGAACCCACAAGTTATAACCTATGGTGGAGGTCTAGCTGAAGTTGGGCCCATATTAACTGAAACTATTTTAGAAACCGTTAAGGAAAGAGCAATCTCCACTGCATTTGACAAAACCTCAATACTAAAAGCCAACTTGGGCAACGATGCAGGAATCATCGGGGCCGCATTCCTACATCGCATCAACAAGTTTGGAGAGATTTCCTAAATGAATGAAACACCCAAGACTCTATGGGTTCTGGATTTAGGCTCTTGGGCAGTCCGTCTACTCAAGGTGAAAGCTCTATATGGCAATTTAGTAAACTGGGAATCTTTCGAGCATATCCACCAGACTAGTATCCAAGAAACTTTAAATTTTAAACAAGGCTATCTTAATCTTCTGCCGGGTGCACTGCAGCTATTAATCGAAAGATCTGGAGTTAGTGGTCCGATCCATGTACTACTTCCTTCCAGCATTTTTAATTATAATCTAAATTCTGAGCACGACCGTAATCTGGAAATTAATCTCAACGAAAATATTCGCCAAGAGATTAATAGCTTACTGGCTAAACAAGGCCTGGAAGCTGCCTTTCTTGGATCAGGAATTTCTGCAGAAATCGAATATCTACGCAGCAAAGAATTCCAACGTGAGGATACTACATTTCTTATGTCATTGAATTACTCTGCGAGCTATTTTGCGGAAATAGAAAATGGCATATTGAAAAACTTCTTACAAGACACATCTGTCAATGGCATGAAGTTCGACTCCATGATGCAACGTTCACTTAATTTTCAAAATTCAAGCCATGAAATTCTAGATTGGAAAAAAAATAAATTCGCATTATTACCTGTATATAGACCCATGCAAGAAAGACTCCCTGATTTCCACGTGGTAAAAGATTTTTTGAGTCTAATTAATACACAACTAGATCAATGGGAAAACAATAAACCTAACACTACTATATTTTTAAGCGGCGGCGTTACTCAATTAAGAAATCTAGATGCATATTTAGAAGGTACGAGGGCAAACCAATATGAGTCCTTTTGTACAAGTT
>CAZYUV010000103.1:0-10420 GCA_964650625.1 uncultured bacterium | reverse complement strand
TCGGTAAAGGGGATATCATGTTTTCAGGATTATCTAATATTGCTAACCAAGTAGACTTCGCGTTTCTCTTTGTATTCGCATTGGATGCCATAGTATTGGTTGGAATCACAGTTTTTATGATTTGGTGCTGTATCCGATTTAGTAGAGAGCGTAATCCAGTAGCAGTAAACATTCATGGAAATGTTGGGCTTGAAATTATTTGGACAGTAATTCCAACCTTCCTAGTCATGGCTATGTTTTTTGTAGGGATGGACTACAATAAAATGTCACAGGCACCAAAAGATGCTATGAGGGTGAAAGTATTGGGTTGGAAATGGTCTTGGGCATTTACCTATGATAATGGAAAAGAAAACGATTACTTGAAAAGTCATGAAGGTAAAGACGTGCCTGTGCTCACATTACCTGTGGGAAAGCCAGTAATTCTTGATATGACTTCGAGTGATGTATTACATGCATTTTACATTCCAGCATTTCGAATCAAAGCAGATGTGCAGCCAGGAGGCCGAATATCAAACATGTGGTTTGTTCCGAACAAAGTAGGGATTTATGAAGTATTTTGTGCGGAATATTGTGGGGAAGCTCACTCCAAAATGTATGCAAAAGTTAAGATTGTACCTCAAGCGGAATTTGATAAATGGTACGGGCAAGCACCTGTCAAGTTAGATCCGACACAACTGGCTTCGGCCGGTGAAAAGATTTACAGTGCTCAATGCGCTGTATGTCATTCTATCGATGGAAGTCGCAAAATTGGTCCATCTTTCAAAGGGATTTGGGGGCGAACAGCAAAGCTGGAAGGTGGAATGACAAAGATAACAGATGAGGAATATATCTCGAATTCAATCAAAATGCCAAATTCTGAAATTGTGGAAGGTTATCCTAAGGCAATGCCCGTATTGCCCCTCAATGATGATAAAATTGCACAAGTCATTGCATACATGAAAACATTAAAATAATGATCGAAAACAGTCGTACACATAGTCTTGAGGATTACCTGTCTGCTTTAGCGAGTATGACGAAGTTCAAAATCACCATCGCGGTTTGTACAACTACCTTGGTCGGTTTCGTGTTGGCACGCAAGGGTCTTGATTCTACTATTTCGATACCTGCTTTGGCGTTGTTCTTAGTAGCAAGTGGGTCGGCAGCATTAAATCATTTTCAAGAGCACCACCTCGACTCGCGCATGGGTCGAACCAAAGGACGCATGATTAGCTCTGGTATGATGAATTCATGGACTGTTTTAGGTTTAGCTTCAGTACTTATTTTAATAGGCGTTGGGGCTTTGTACCTATCTGCAGGAATAAACCCAGCGTTACTGGGTATTCTCGCTATCATTTGGTACAACGGGATCTATACGCCATTAAAAAGGGTTAGTCCATTCGCTGTTATTCCTGGGGGAGTTATTGGCATGCTGCCACCCCTCATTGGATGGAACATAGGCGGTGGTTATTTAGCTGATCCGACTATTCTGGCGTTTTGCTTTTTTATTTTCATGTGGCAGGTGCCACATTTCTGGCTGCTTGCATTGCATTATCGTAAAGAATACGAAGAAGCCGGATTTCCGACAGTAACTCAAAAGTTTACTGAGGCCTCTCTATGTAGAATTGTGTATTCATGGATTTTAGCGACAGGAACATCTGCACTACTCATCCCAGTATATGGTGGGATTAACTATGTATTAAGTGGTATTATCATCGCGATATTAGGGATATGGATAAGTCTTATTCAAATAAAACTTTGTCGCGTCGAGCTCAAACCGATAAATTATAAAAAATCTTTTATGGAACTTAATAGTTACGCCCTAGCGGTAATGATTATTACATTTCTGGATCAACTGATGAGTTTTTCTTGAGAGGAAACTATGGACAGTATACTTGCAACAATCATTTTACCACCAAGTAGGAATTTATTGACTTTGCTCGATTTTTGTTACGCAATAACATTAATCATCTACTTACCATTTTTTGCAATGACCGTGGGGTCGCTCACTCTGTCAGTTTTCTATCGGTTGATCTCGGATGGTAATCCCGCTAGAAAAGAGTTTGCTAGAGAAATATTATTACAAATTTTTCCGGAGAGACACTACGGAATTCTTTATGGTGCTGTGCCTGTGTTTACGGTAATTGTTGTTTATGCCCAATCGCTTTATAAAGCTGACATCCATGTGGTAGGCTTCATGATTTGGGGTATTGTAACCACGTTTGCGGGATACTATTTTTTCTATAGATATCGTTCATCTCTCCGAGAAGAGCACTTGCTAGAGCAGATTCAAAATCTCGATAATGTACCTGTAGGTTTAGCAGAACAAATTGAAGCAAGAAAATCGACTGTTAAATATACTTTGTCTTGGATGATGATTTTTGCACCTGTATTTATGTATTGGGCTGCCTACCTACTTATCGGCGCTATGGAAGTTGTACTACATCCTAGCCAGTGGGCAAAAACATTCTCTGCATGGCAGTTTCTTATTTTCGCTGGATTCTGGTGGAAGTTTCTGTTCTTTCTATCGGCATGTTTTGCAATAAGCGGAGCAGGAGTTTTGTTCTACATGTGTAAACAATATGACAAATTATCAGATGAAGGCTATGAACTCTCAAAAGTTTGTGGTTCAGTATGCGGTCTTTACGGGTCGGCTTTGTTACCAGTACTGGGTCTTTTTTACGGTTTTACCATATCAAAGGCTGCGTATTCGGACACTTACGTACATTTTACGCTTGGAGCTTTATTTTTTTTATTTTTTGCGGTTGCACGCCTAGCCACCGCTGCTCGCTCTGCCCATCGCCGTGGGGGTTCAACCACTGCTTTTGCGTTACTAATAATTGTATTTAGTTTAACAAGCATGGGGGATACAGTAGCTAAAAAGTCAGCCACCTATGAACACACAGAATCAGTGTTGAGCGTCCAAGTAGCTGATAAACCTAAAACTGAAAGCAATGAGAGCTATTAACAGATATTGAAATACGGAGTAACGACTATGATTTCTAACAGACGCGGACAGGTTCTTATACCAAATGTTAGTGTTATTGCTATCTATTTTGGACTGGTAATACTGTGCTACGGAATTCTTGTTTACAGTAATCAGCCGACGGTAATTGATAATAAGCAATTAAATCGTTTTGAGACTGGTGATCTTGAACAGATTACGGGTAAAACTCAACCTGGTATCAACCTCGTTCTCGCAACCACTGCAACACCTGAGGTCTTAGCAAGAGGTAAAGAACTTTATCAGGCTAACTGTACCGTTTGTCATGGTGATGATGGTTATGGTGACGGAGCAGGCGGAAAAGCGCTGCCCCATAAGCCACGTAACTTTCATGATGTAAATCAGAAGTGGACCAACGGAAACAGTATTGATATGGTCTTCAAAACAATGACAGAAGGCATAGCTGCAAGAGGAATGTTGGCTTACGATTATCTATCCGTAGAGGATCGCTTTGCTCTAGTACATCATGTGCGAGCATACCGAAAAGATTCGCCAAAGGTGACAGCTGACCATATAGCCCAAATCGACGCTCAGTACAGTTTATCAAAAGGAATAAAGCAACCTCATCAAGTTCCTGTTTTGCGTGCTATCCAAGTTTTGGCCTCTGAAGCAAAAGCTCGCAATGAATCTATTGATAAATTAACCGATGTGGTTAAGCAGGATGCTAAGGATGGTGTGATCGGAGCACAACTGGTTTTAGGAATGAGCCCAAACCTTCAATATACCTTAAAGGTATTAACCAAGAGTCGCCCAAACTGGAGCTCAAGTCAAAGCTCATTCCGCAGGATTTTGAGTAATTCTATTAGGAGAGGCGGGATCACTGCGAAAATTAATACTTGGAATAACCAAAAATGGGATATGGCACATAGTTATATGAGAACAAGCTTCAATAAAGTGACTAGAAACATTACCAAAGAGAGTCCACTCCATATCGGAAGAATTAACAGTTCGTCTGCTGTGGTAAGGCAAACTTTCAAGATTTCAGACTCATTAAGGAACCAGTTACAATAACTAACTGATTTAGTAGAAATTAGTATACCGGCGCTGCGGAGTGCCGGTTTTTTTTTCTGCTGGTTAGTTTAACACTAAATGTATGATTAAAAGACACCGACTAAAGGTATACAACCTCACTCTAAACTTGCAATGAGAGCCTAGTGACTGCAATATCACTAGGCTTTCTTACTATATTGTGGAACTGATTTATCTAAGAAATGCTCAGCACATTTTTCTAATAAGTGTCTCTTGGTAGCTCCAAATAGAGAATAGGCGTGTTTACTACGCCCTTGATAATTTTACGCTACTATCTGTTATATGTGAGGAATATTAGCTACGGAGTAAGAGTTTAATTACTCGCTTATACTGTCTGGAGATGGTGGGAGATTATCATTTTTCAATCTGAGGAACACAAATATAAGAAAGATTAACTCAAATAGTGTGAATCCCAGCGCGTAATTTTGTCCGCCGGAGCCGAAGCCATAAGAATGCAATCCGGTGCCTAATACGAAATTAACACCATACCAAGTCATCAGGATTAATAAGAAGCCTAATAAACTTCCAACTGCTAATCCAAAATCTTTGAACCAACCGGCTTTACGTCCATGCAGAAGAGCCATATAACCTAAAAATGATATTAATGCCCAAGTTTCTTTTGGATCCCATCCCCAAAATCTTCCCCAACTCTCGTTTGCCCAAACGCCACCCAAAATAGTTCCAGCACCAATAAGGATAACCCCGATTTTAATCGACTGGTAGATTGAGTCAGCAATATCTTTCATAAAGCTTTCCTTTAAAGAGGTACCTAACAAAATATTGATTAAATAAACATGACCCAGAGCACAAGCCAAGGCGAAAGCTCCATAACTCCCAACAATAACGAGTACGTGGATTGTTAGCCAATAAGTAGACCTCAATACGGCTTCGAGCATACCAAGCTCACTACTCATTGGTAATAAATCAGCCATAACCATTGTAAGTGTGGCAGCAAGCAGTGTTGAGGTGAGCAATACATGACTATCTTTACGTTTATATTTTTGTTGGAGTAATAGAAAGAAGCTGAAAATGATGACAGCCCATCCAACAAACACAACCGATTCGTACATATTACTTACAGGTGGTCTATCGAGAATTATGGTTCTTAAAAGTAGTCCATAGGTATGAACGAAGAATCCAGAAATCATTAACCACAAACCAAGACCTCGCAAAGTAGGTTTTTGATTAATCCGACCAACCACAGCAGCTATCAGAGCTAATAAATAGACAATCCATGAAACACGGAAAGGTTTAGAAGTGTTGTAAATCAATTCATTACCGAAATTCTTTTTGTATGTTTCACCTAGAGGATGACGATCAAACGCAAGGGACTTAAGTTCTGCGACTGCTTGATCTAGTTCTTCCTGATTGTTGTGATAGTTGGCATGTAAAAGTTTCTGAAAAGCCTGGTGTCCTTTCTGGGCCTCTGGATCACTATCCTGTTCGAGTTCAATTGCGGGAGTCCAATTGGTGTATTTATCCTTAGTGGCGGGATAAAACTGGAGTGAAGTACCCTGCACTAGTTCGGAGATCATGTTTAATTGTTCTGATAAACGACCAAAGGCTTCATCAACTGGGGTTAGAGGAATTTTTTGATCTGTTTTATGTTGGTATACATTATGTAACTCAGTAAGCACTTGCTGAGCGGTTACGTGTTTGAAAGAGGTGTACTTATCCGTCTTTTCAATAGAGAGTTTTTCCTTTAAGGCATGATTATCAATTTTAATAATATTTTCAGCTAAAGGATTATCATTTTTAACATAATTCATAATAAACTCTATTGAGTTCATCTTGAACGGACGTTGACTACCAGCTACTGAGTACGAAAACTTTCTTGCATATGTGTCAAAAGGTACAACACGGCCTTCTAACAATATAGGCAGTGTTTTAATAGCTGAAAAATCTAATTGGCCAGGAGAAGACCTTGAACTATTTTGGACAAAAAGTATTACCAACACGGTAAATAAAACGGACAAAGATATGTGAACAATACGTCGTCTTACGCTCATTTTTCCCTCGTTCCGGGCAAACCCCAAAACATTATGCCAATACCTAACACCATAACAATAGATCCTAAATATATTGTTTCAATACCGGGATCTTTGGCCACCTGAAAAGTAGAATATTCTTTTCCATCTTCGACTCTGAAACTAGACTGGAAAAATCTCCATCCTGCATGGTCGAGTACATTATTCATTGAGATGGTGGTTTCGATACGTTGCTTGATTCCACCGTTTGCCGGCACGAAAAGATCTTCTACAATTACATCACTTTCATATTCCATTGCTCTATTGGTATTGGGATAGTCTATTTTTCTAAAATCCTTGAGGCGAACGGTAAAAGGAAGATCGATACTGTTCGGGCCGAAAGCTATTCGCTTATCTTTTCCATCAAGAGAGTAGTTGTATGACTCCCCATAGAGAAGTGTTTTGAATTCACTCCCTTGGTCTGTATTGACTTCAAAACGAACCATAGGAAGACTAGATTTAGCATTAGCACCGAGTGCTTTCGGCATGACGACCCGCTTGATGCTTGCGTGGGGTATTAATTTCTTTACCACCAAAACCGCGTCATTCCATCCCATAGGTATCATCTTATTCAATTGAAGAACGCCTGCTTGAGTTACCCTGGAAGATGTAATGTGATAATAATATTGACCTTGATCATCCACCAAAAATTCGCATTGAGCTGGTTGAACTGCAGAGGGTGCCACGCCAAGAGCTTTAATCAGAGGTTCTTTGATGGCTTTGCCGTCGTCATGCATCCCTTGAAAGTCTGGATGAAGCTGAAATCTTACTGACATTTTTTCCGAACCGTCAGGATAGATTAATTTAAAGACTATGGCTGGATTGTTTGGAGGCCCTGGTTGATCTACTATTCCTTTGCCTTGGACAACTGCCGCATTACGATAAACTCCTGTGACTACCATCTTAAAATTTTGACCGATTTCGACTTCTTTATTCATAACATCAGTGGCGTTATAAATCTTTACTGTTTGGCCTTTATCGTGAGAAATAGTTAATTGAGCTTGTGTCTGTGTGCCTTTGTTATTGTTATTTTTAACATTTGAGATCAGATTTTTGGCTTGTTCCCTAGATACTTTGCGGATGCTAATTTGAGCAGGTCCCATTTTAATTTCGGAGGGAGAGCGTAAATCTTCGTTACGATGCACTAGCCACCGATCCAGATTGAACATGGAACTACGGATTGTAAACTGTATTGCCGGGTTTGATTCGGGGAAAGAGATGGAATCTTCGTTTGGCAAATACATATGGCTCATACTGGAGTGTGGATGGTACTCAGTTATTAATATTTCAGAGCCTTCGGTTTTGCTTAGTTTTCTTGGAAGGCTAAGTTGCTCTACATTCTTACTAGCGAGCTTCTGCTGTATTTTATTATCACTCAACTCTAGAGCGTTTCCCTGCAAATTAAGAACACTGGAACTGGCACCCTCAGCGAGGGTTATGGTTCCCTCTTGTCCTTCTATACGAGTCATGAGGGAGCCCAAGAGAATGGTTAAGATACCGCAATGTGTGAGGAAGAACCCGATCTTATTTCTACGGAAAGGAAATCGTAAAACGGTTGCAAAAAATATATTAGTCCAAATGCCAATCAGAATGAATTCAAACCATGAAGCTCTATAGACAGTCCGCATGATATATTCGGTTCCATGTCTCGATTCTAAAATGGTTGCCACACTAAGAAGAGTGGCTAACAGCACCAGTAATGTAACTGCAAGATGCAATGAGCCCAGATATTTGATTAATTTATTCTTGCGAGGTTCGAAGCCTTTTTGAACGGCGAAGCGCACAAAGCCGAATAATCCAAAAATGATAGCAATTGTTAATAATGGTCTAATAAATACAGCTGTCATAATACCTTCAGCATAAACTGATTCGAGGGGTGTTTCATTGGGCGCACCATAATGGCAGATAGATAGGTGCTTGTCAATCAAAGTGAGACGTTCAAAGCCTCATTAAATCTCAGCTTAGGAGCTTTAATCGTACAATTATGGATCAGACCAAACTTAGACTATGATTATTGGAGAATTCTACAAGTATTTTTCATTAATAAATCTTTCCAATTTTTCAAGATCTACAGTGAATTTACGGATTCCTTCTGCTAATTTTTCTGTTGCCATAGCATTTTGATTCATCATCCAACGAAAGCTTTTTTCATCCATAGGAATACGGTCTATAGGTAAGGCCTTTGACTTGACTGAATTTAATTTGTGCTCAACAGATTCTTCACAATCTTTTAATTCCTGTAGCAATTTAGGTGCTATGGTAAGTAGGTCGCATCCAGCTAATTGTAGAATTTCATCTTTATTTCTAAAGCTTGCTCCCATGACAACGGTTTTATAATCATATTTCTTAAAATAATTGAAAATATTTGTAACCGAAATTACACCTGGATCTTCATTGGGAAGGTAGGAATCTTTGCCTTCGCTAACCTTATACCAATCTAGAATACGACCAACAAAAGGTGAAATTAGAGTTGCGTCTACTTCAGCACAAGCAATTGCCTGAGAAATATCAAATAGCAAGGTCATGTTGCAATGAATACCCTCTTTTTCAAGTAATCTACAGGCTTCAATACCCTCCCAGGTGCTGGCAAGTTTGATAAGAATTCGATCTTTGGATATGCCTCTATTCGAATACATTTGAATAATTTTTAAAGCTTTTTCATAACTTGCTTCAGTATCAAAGGATAAACGGGCGTCCACTTCAGTAGAAACTCGACCCGGAATTAATTTCAGAATCTCAGCCCCAAAACTCACTGACAACTCATCCAAAACATTTTCTAATAAATTACCTGATTGGATGCCTTGTGAATCTTTGACTGCTCGGGCTACTATCTCTTGGTACTCATCCTGCTGACTAGCCTGAAAAATCAGGCTTGGGTTAGTCGTTGCATCCTGCGGTTGGTAAGATTGTATACTCTGAATATCTCCAGTATCCGCAACGATCGTCGTGTATTTTTTGATAGCTTCTAACTGATTCATTATTCTCTCCCAAAATTCGACTGGTGATTATATTGCTCTCTAAACAAGAGTTCAATGTATTCATACTTACTAGCTGTTCTGAATTTTAAGATAGTGGAGTAATAACTGCTGTGTACTGGAGTCATGGACTCCTGGCTGAGTCCCTCCTGAATTTATTTCTTCCAGAATGAATTTAGCTAATTTCTTGCCTAATTCGACACCCCATTGATCAAAGGAATTTACTTGCCAGATTACACCTTGAACAAATATTTTCCATTCATATAGGGCTGTTAATGAACCTAAACTGGCGGGGGTTAATCGATCAATTAATAATGTGTTACTGGGCCTATTTCCTAGGAACAGTTTATGATTAAGAAGAATCTTTCTATCTTCGCTTGCCACATTATTTTCCTGAAATTCAGATTGAACCTCGTCAGAATTCATACCAAATGCTAATGCTTCAGATTGAGCAAATAAGTTTGCCATTAACTTAGGATGATGATCGCTGAGAGGATTTAAGGACTGGCAAAACCCGATAAAGTCACAGGGAATCAATTTTGTACCTTGGTGAATCAATTGATAGAAAGCGTGCTGTCCATTAGTGCCAGGCTCTCCCCATAGTATGGGACCAGTTTCATAATCTATTGGCTGATTGGCACGATTCGTGGATTTGCCATTGCTTTCCATATCTACCTGCTGAAAATGAGCAGTAAAAAAATTAAGATATTGATCATATGGCAGAATTGTATAGGAAGAAGCACCAAAATAGTTGTTATACCAAATGCCAATAAGAGCTAAAATCACTGGTAAGTTTTGCTCTACAGGACTAGTTTCAAAATGATCGTCCATCTCCGCAGCCCCGCCAAGAAAATCATTAAATTGTCGCTTCCCAATAGCACAGCATATACTCAAACCTATGGAGGACCATAAGCTATATCTACCACCTACAAAGTCCCAAAACGGAAAAACATTCTCGGGATTGATACCAAACTCCTCCACGGCGTCTACATTTGTGGACATGGCTGCGAAATGAGACCCAATAGCCTCCTCACCAAGTGAATCGACCAACCACCGCCTGGCACTGTGAGCATTGGTCATAGTTTCCTGCGTAGTAAAGGTTTTACTCGCTACCAGAAAAAATGTATTGTGTGGATTCAGCTTTTTTAAAGTCTCGACCAAATGTGTCGCATCAACGTTAGATACAAAATGTACATTAGTAGCGCCTTTGTAATGTTTTAGGGCTTCCACTACCATTTTGGGGCCCAAATCACTACCACCTATCCCAATGTTTACGACATCAGTTATTGTTTGATTGCAATGTCCCTTGCGAATGCCTTGAAAAAATTGATCGCCAAAATCCGTAAATTGATCATGAATTCGTCCAATTTCATCAGAAACATCATTACCGTTGACTTTAATTAGTCGAT
>CAZYUV010000102.1:0-10443 GCA_964650625.1 uncultured bacterium | reverse complement strand
CTTAGGCCTCCATGTAAATGAGAAACCTTCAATATTGGAAGTGTCCTTCATTTCGATATAAAGCTCCATGTTTGTTGGATTACCCAAATGAGTTTCATATACATTCGAATTGGAGTAATTGAAACCTTCGTCAAGAAAGCCACTTGCTTGAAGATTCGTGAAACTGATGAATTGAGAATTATCTAGTGTAAACTGTGTCACATTGCTCTGCGGATTTTCTTCGTCGAAAGGAATATCTTCCCGATCATAGCCATTTTTCAACATTACTTTTACAAGTTTTTGATCAAAATCAATTTTCACTTGATAAACCTTTTGATTTGTAGGATTTCGAAGGAAGAAAGAAATCCAACCGTCGATACTGGAGTTAAGGTTATTATCGATCATTATATTACTCAGATACATCGTTTGAGAAAGGCGAACCATCTTGCCGGAGGGAAAATTTTTACTTACCATTTTACACTTAGTTTCAGCCGCTTGAGATAAAAAGCAATTGCTTTGGCTGAATCCTTGATTTGAATTGTCCAGTATAGTGGGCTTTGTATGAAAATTATGTGTGTATGCTAGTGTTTGCATAGGGATTAATTGAGCATAATTCCGTTTCATTATTTCGGAGAAACTGAATTGGTTCAAATTTAGGCCTGTAATATTAAGAAAATCCGTACGAACCAGAGAAATATCATGAAAGTTTTCAGGAGGAACTTGTAACCTTCCATCAATTAAAGTCATGGCGATTGGTGTTGTGGTATCTCGGCTATTATAGTAACTGAATTGACTCGGCGTAAGTTTCGATTCAGGAGGAAGGTCTTGTGAGAGAAGGAATTGCGGGCGCATGTTTTCCAGATTTCTGGTAACCAGCTCTTTCTTACTGGGTAAGACTGTTAACTTGTTATTGTAATAGAGACATAGTGAACGGTCGAAGACTCCATTTATTCCTTCTTTGTTGTAAAAGCTTCGTGCTTGAGCAGAAAATTCAAATCGATTTTCTACGTCAGGATAGCCCCCTTTGATGAAAAGACGAGCAATTAAATTTTGTTGATTTTTGATTACTGCAAACTCTGTTTCTGGATGGTAGTAAACGATTAGGTTGTCATTGGGCCGATTAATGGGATCTGGAAATAATTGTCCTTGGTTATTGCGCATTGTTGCAGCGATATTAAATATAGTGGGTTGTTGGAATTCATCTCCATCGAATTCGAGGGGGAAGTTGCCACCAGCAAATACTATATACGCTGATGGTATGGAGCGATCATTATCTTGAGGTGGCTCCCACTTAAACTTTACAGGTAGCAGATGATAGCGTTCTATGTAGTTAGTCCATTCAACTTCATCGAGTATGTTTAAATTGGCTTTAAGTTCACTTAAAAAGGGTTCAATTAAATTATTGTCATAGCGCAAATAAGCTTCTGGGGCAGAAGATCCTGGTCTTGGAAGTTTAGCTAAGTAATACCTTAACTCATATTTTTGAGTTAAATCATTATATTGGATTCGCATGCCTCCGGGATATTCGCCATTTATTGGTGCGGGCACACCTTGGTTTGCGGTATTAAGTAATCCATTGGTTAAATAGTATCCTGCAGGTTGTGAGCTATCGCGATACATGGGCACAAAACTTAGCTCTCTATCACTCGCTTCGATAATTTCGGGGGCTGATTTGAGTCCGTCAAAGTATAAATTATCACCCTCAGAAATTTCTTGGACGGCTAAACGCTGAAGCCTTAACAAATCTGCTTGATCTCTGGAGCGAGTGTAAAGTTCGACAAAAGTGGTAGTAAGCTGAGCAACCAGTAGGGCCAAGATACTAAAAATACTTACCGTGATTAATATCTCAATAAGATTAAGGCCTCTTCGATTTCTTATAAAGGCTCTGTAATTTTTCATAAACGGTTTCAATTAAACATTTTTAGTCAGATTGATAATAGGCATGAGAAGAGCTAATGCTATAAATAATACAATTCCTCCTAATCCTACAATTAAAAGTGGCTCGATCATTGAAGTTAGGTTTTTAACAGAATATTCAACCTCTTGCTCGAAGAAGGAAGCTACAGAAGATAGCATCTCTGATAGCCTTCCCGATTGTTCTCCCACAGAGACCATTTGAACCACAATGGGCGGAAATATGCCTGTTTTTTCAAAACTTTCGCCTAAACCTTTACCTTCTGTTATGTCTTTTTTTATCGCTCGAAATTTAGTGGTAAGGTAATCATTTCCAAAAATAGCTTCTAGGATGTCGAGGGATTGGATTAATGAAACACCGGCGTCTTGTAGATTGACAAGAATGTGACAGAATCTAGCCATAATTGACATTAGTAATAAATCGCCTATCACAGGAATTTTAAGTATAGACTTGTCCCAATAATATCTTAATTTACCCGTTTGCATTGCACCTTTTAAACCTATACCGCCAGCCACTACGCCAGGGAGGAGTATGAACCAGTATTTACTTATGAAGTCGCTGGTCAGAAAAAGTGCTTGTGTGACCACAGGTAGGTCCATCTTTCTCGATCGGAACATTTTTTTAATTTTTGGAACAACAGTAAAAAAAAGTCCCACAATAACTAAAAATGCGATGCCCAATACAATGGCTGGATATGTCAGAGCTCCAACCACTTTTTGCCTCATTTCATTTTCTTTCTCGAGGGTAGTTGTGTATCTCTCAATGACTCTTTCTAAAAAGCCACCTATTTCACCAGCTTTGAGAACAGCAATAAGTAAGGGTTGAAATACCCTTGTATGATTTGCAAAGGAGGCAGATAGGCTTTCACCTCTTTTTATACGACTTCCAATATCATTAAGAGATTCCTTAAAAATCCTATTTTTTTGTGTTCGGGCAATATTTTCAAGAATAACTGGTATGGGAATTCCCGCCTTTAGAGTAGCTGAGAATTGCCTAAAAAAGAGAATCACATCCTTGGTGGGTACATTGAGAACTTTGTGTTTTAGATCAAGGATTTTAACTTCAAGGAAGTTTAATTGACGGATTGAAACGATATCAAAATTAAGCGCAACAAGGTTTTCTCTTAAAGCATCCTTGCTCTCTGCAACAACGATTCCCGTGGTTACTTTTCCTCTTTTATCTTTAACTGTATAGCGGAAGTTGCTACTCACTTCACTCGCCTCTAGATGTTTTTATTAGTTGGTAAGCTTCAGAAATCATTTGCGACAATTTTGTGGCAGTTTTCCCTTTGACCTCGTCGCCAGGAAAGCGATCTGGATGAAATTTCATTAACTGTTTTTTATAGGTTTTTTCAATTTTGTCCCAAGAATCAGTTGGTTTAACTCCCAATCTTTTATAGGCTTGATCCAACTGATTTTGTTTTCTATGGAGTGGTGATTTAGCTCTCTTTTTTCCTTGATAAGTAGATTTAGTATTATTTGAGTCACTCATATATTCACTATTGCGCAAAATAGTTTCAATTTCCTCATCATCTAACTTAGAGGGGTCGCTTCCTTGCCTCGTCACTTCATCTTTTAGATTTTTCAGGCGGTTAAGCATTTCATCGCTTAATTCACCTTTCTCCCATTTTTTGCTCAAGTGGTCAAACTCTTCTTCGATAGAGTCAGTGGCTGAATTCAAGTAAGATTTAGCTATTTTTAAAAAACGATCACCAAACGACATATTGGTTATTATACTCATTAGAGAAACTCAAAAAAATATAAATAGAGAAGATATAACAATTTGATAAGCTTTAAGGCCAGTTCTAACTCTTCCAGCGTAAAATTCTCATACAAACTAATTATGGACTAAGTAATAGTCGAAAGTTTATTTGAGAAACCTATGATTGAAATTGAAAAGTAGGCGGTGTCCAACGAGTATGATAGCTAATGTATTAATGAGGACCTTTTGGCTTAGTTTTATACTAGGTATTTTCTTGTGCGTTGATATTCTGCTTTATTGTTCAAGACATTTAACGGAAGAAGTTATAAATGGCTCGACGGTTGAGAGAGGGATATCGGATGCGTTGAAACATCTTTGGGCTGAACGGCTTTCTACTCCAGAGTTATCACGAATCAAGATAGGCTTTAGATATTATCCTATTAATTTAGATTCCGATGGTTATCCAGCAATAGAGTATTCTGGCACTAGTTACCCTGTATACGAAGACGAAGAGAGTGCGCAAGAGTATTTAGACTTGGATAGTTCTGGAAAGCCTACAACTAATGAGACTTTAACCAAGGCTTATGCCGAACGATTAACCCATCAGTCTTTTCTATTAAATGAATCAATCGTATTTACGTTTTTTATTCATTATTTTCTAGGTTTAATATGGATTCTGGGCTTCTTTCAAGACTTAATAAATGCTTTTAAAATTAGTAATACTGGAGTTAAGGCTGGTTCTAAAAAATCTCGTGAAAAAAATATAAAAAAGCTTCTCACTAAAATCGAAACGCTGATTCAGAAAGGTGACGATCGAAAGATTGTAGAGACTTTGACGAGCTTCGAAACTCGAGAATTACTTGGTAATCGGTTGGAGCGTTTTGGATTAGATCTGGGTAGGTCTCAATTGGCTATTGGTCAATCAGAGGATGCTATCCCCATTCTCAAGCGTTATGCTAATCGATTCAAAGATAATTATGACGCTAAAGTGCTTATTGGAAAGTATTTTTCAGAGAATAGAAAAAATGCTCGTATCCAAGACATGCCATACTTGCTTGCTTTTCTGGATACTTCAGAGGATGTGGACTTTATGTCATGGTTGGCTAAATTAGCCATAAAATATAAGTCTAACGACCGCAGAACAATACGTGGATTGGTAAAAATTTGTTCTTCTGAGGCTGTTACACCGGAATTACAAGAGCATGTTCTTGGGGTGCTTTCCGAGTACCAAGAAATTGATGATGTAGGTGAAGAGTTTTATGAAAATTGTAAGCTTTCTGATCCTGAAAACCCACAGCCACGAGTTAAGTTGGCGGAGGCTAAGTTGGCTTCTGGTCGATTTGAGGAAGCATTAGATGAACTTGAGGAATTACTAAATCTTGATTATGAGAACCAAAAAGTTCATAACATGCTTTTTACGATCTATCAGTTAAAAGAGCAATTGAATGATCTTTTTCTAATTTACTCCACAGTGCTGCAAGACTATCCTGATGAACCAATTGCAGTAGCTCAGCAAAGAAAGATGCAGTTGGACCCTAGTTTTGACCAAGATAAAGCTGATCAGAACTCCAGTTTAAGTATGGAAGAACTGCTGGATAAACGTAAAAAAGGTGATGCGGATGTCGAGAAAAGTATCCTTAAAAAATATGAACGTCAATTAACGATCATGTTTACTGATATTCAAGGATATACTGCAATGACGGAAAGCCAGTCGGTGGTGGAAACAATGGCGATATTGCAGGAGTCTGAGGATATTATTCCCCCGATTATAGTGAAGCATGAGGGTGTCGTTATTAAGAAAATAGGGGATGCCTACATGGCTAGATTTGATAGCCCTGATTCAGCTGTAATGGCGGCTGTTCAAATTCAGCAGGCTATTAAGTCAAATAACGAGCGTAGAGAAGCTGAAAATAAAATCACTTGGCATATTCGTATAGGATTAAATACTGGTAATGTGATATTGAAAGATGGTGATCTATTTGGTGATGCTGTCAATGTAGCCAGTCGTGTTGAAAACCTTGCGCTAGTGGATGGCGTATTTTGTACGTTAGCTACTTGTGAAGCGGTTTCAAATACTAAAGTTAAGTTCATAAAACATCAGGCTAAAAAGCTAAAAGGTAAAATTGAGGCTATGGATTTATTCTCCGTGGCTTTTGACCCAAATGGTAAGGGTATTTGAATAAGCTTTTCTATGAAAAACTTGTATGCCTCCATAGGTTACAATGGATATAAATTCCAGGGATTCCAATCTCAACCGCACGGCAATACAATTCAGGACCATTGCAGACAAATTTGCATAGATTTTTTTGGCCAAAATGGGGGTCTAATAGGTGTTTCGAGAACAGATGCGGGAGTGCATGCGTTAGACCAGCGAATTCAATTTAGGGTAGACTCAAAAATCCCAATAGATAAGATTGCTCGAGTAATGAACAGCAGGCTAGATGGAGTTAGAATGCATTGGGTTCGACAAATGCCAGATGAATTTGAAATTCGTAATATAAGCCATAAGAAAACTTATGATTACGAATTGAGATGTGGACCGCAACAACCTATATTTGATAATTACAGTTGGCAACTGGAAAAGTGGCCAAAATCACCAGAAATTCTTGCTAAAATCTTGGAAGAGTATGTGGGGGAACATGATTTTATACTCTTTAGTCGCAAAGACCCTCGGCGTAATCTAGTTAGCACGGTTCGAACTGTCGATAGCGTTGTAGTTAATGAAGTGGAGTCGGGGCATTTAAGGGTTAGTATACGGGCTAACGGTTTCCTATGGTATATGGTTCGCTACATGTTGGCCTATGCAATATCCGTTTGGCAGGAATTAATAAGTCTGTCTGAACTTAGAGCTATGCTAAGTGGTGAATGTAGGGATAGAAGAAATCGCCCCTCTATTAAACCAGCACCTGCGAGCGGCTTATACCTGAGAACTTGTGAAATAATATGACGGATTTTAAACTGCAAAACCAACAATTCGTAGATGATTTTTTGAGGCATCTACATTATGAGAAGAATTATTCGCAAAAAACTGTTGAAAGTTATGGTTTAGATTTAAGACAGTGGTTTGATTTTATGGGTCAGAGTCACAGTAATTGTGTTCTAAATCTTGAATTAAAGGAACTAAAGTCTTGGCAGTATGATCTATTTAATCGTGGTTGTAAATCTTCGACGATTTTGCGCAAACTCTCCAGTCTTAGATCTTTTTATAATTTTCTGTATAAACGCTCATTAATTAAAACTAACTGGGCGAGTTTCTTAACATCGCCTAAGCTGGAAAAGCACTTGCCCAAATTTCTATTTGAGTCTGAAATGCAAACTATATTAGCTGAGCCCATAAGCGATTCTTTTGCAGATTTGAGAGATTATCTTATTTTTGAAATTTTGTATTGTACCGGTTTGCGTGTGAGCGAGTTAGCGAGCTTAAAGGTTTCTATGGTTCGACAGTCAGATGGAAAATTGATCGTTCGAGGTAAGGGTAATAAGGAGCGAGTAGTATTTCTAGGTGATTCAGCAAAAAGCTGTCTTCAAAGATATTTAGTACTACGAAATGGTCGTCGAACAAAAAATCAAGATGAGGATGCCTTGTTCTTATCGCAACGAGATTCTGTATTGAGTATCCGTGGAATTCAATATCTAGTCTCTTCCTATTTAGATAAGCTTGGAATTTTTAAGCATATTTCTCCTCATGTTTTACGCCATTCTTTTGCAACTCACCTATTAAATTCAGGGGCTGATATTCGATCTGTGCAGGAATTACTGGGACATTCAAGTCTTGCTACAACTCAGGTATATACTCATATCTCCAAACAAAAAATGCGCGAGGTATTGGAAAATCATCACCCTCGAGGAAAATGATTCGTTTTCCAGTTTTGAGCGTCAGAATTAATGCAATACTTTGCTAGGCTTTATAGGCAGTTTTCTCACGAGCACCATCTAAAAACTTGATATTTGTGTTACTTAAATTAGATATCATTTGAGAGTGGTGGCCTATTAATCTTTCGAGTTCATCGTCAGTGCGCATGGGGTCATGATGAAAGAAAATAACATCCCGGACCTTTGCTTTATGGGCGATCTGAATAGCGTCTTCCATTGATGTGTGACCCCAGCCTATTTTGTCTACATATTCTTTGTGTGTATATTGGGCATCAATACAAAGAATATCTGCATCAGTACAAAAATCTACGATAGTTTGATTTTGCATGGCCACCGTAGCTTGAACTTCTTGAAATTCTTCGCGTTCATCATTATCGGGGCACACTCCATGATAAATTACGTCATAGTAGGGCTCCATATCGGTAAGAAAAACGATACATTTGTTGTCTTTCTCGAAACGATAAGCCAAAGTTCGAATGGGGTGGTTAATATACTTGGGTGTGACTTTTATTGAGCCTAATTGGAAAGGCTTTTCTTCGAATAAAGTTTTATTGATAATTGTAGAGCCCAATTGCTCGAAGTTAACAGGGAAATAGCTATATTGCATTTGATTTTGCATCACAGTGTCAAAGGGTGTTTCAAAGAGGTGAGGGCCTAAGATTTGTATATTATTCCCTGGAATGAAAGCGGGTACAAAAAATGGAAAACCTTGAATATGGTCCCAATGTGTATGGGTCATTAAAATATTGATATCATTTTGTGTGCCAAAATTAGCAAGTATATGATTACCTGCATCGCGTATACCCGTCCCGCAGTCGATTAGAATAAATTCATCGCCATCACGAATCTCAACACAGGTAGTATTGCCACCAAAGCGCACAGTGTGAGGTCCTGGACTTGCAATAGAACCCCTTACACCCCAAAAGTAAATTTCCATATTAGTTACTTTTTAGGAAGGCATTGGCCTTCTCTAATTCACCATTTAATTGATTGTCTACAATCTCCTCCAAAGTTTGTTCGTCTAGCGAAAGCTCAGATAGAATACTGGAATTATCTAAGTGAGCAAGAGTATCCCCTGCAAAGCCTACACTATTCACTTTAATAGCGTTAGATGCGACAGACAAGTATTTAGTAGTCAGGAGTTTGCTTTTTGAAGGGTCGGTGTAATATTGAATTCCATCCAATACAGATTCTGGTAACTTCCAATTCATTGCTAAAGTTGCCCCAATTTCCATATGGTTCATTCCAAAAACCCCAGTTTCCAAATCTTGTGAAAGCTTCTCTTCTTCTCTACAAGTTGCGACAATTTGTTTGATTTGCTTGGGGAAGAACTGCAGAAGGAAGGCTTTTCCAATCACATGCAGCAAGCCGATTATGAATAAATCTTCCGAATCTGTAGATGATAAACGACTTCTTTGTGCTAACAACTTCGAAAGTACAGCCGTGCCAACTGAATATTTCCAAAACTCTTCGTGCTTAATGCCACATTGATTTTCATCGAAACTAAATGAACTGACAACAGCGGTAGAAAGGGCTAAATTTTTGACAGTATTCATGCCAACCATTATCACGGCTTTGTTAAGTGATGTAACCTCTTGTTGAACGCTGTAGAAAGCGGAATTAACGATCCGGAGCACTTTGGCAGTTAGTACCGGATCCATTTGAATTACCTTAACCAAATCTCTGGCAGAGCTTGAAACGTCATTAACCACTTGAACGATTTTGGGAACCGTATGGGACAGGGATGACATATTTTGAATCTGAGACTCTATATCTTTATGTAATAGATTCATTTGCTGTTTTCTTGAAAACTTTCTTTTGTTTTTTTATTTATCGACGTCGCGATATTGTTGCTGAACATTTGAATTAACAACTAAATTAGTAAGCATCCCCATGAGTCTACCTTACAATTTTTTTTGGGTAAAGTGTTGCCGATTCTAGTCTATCGATAAGTCATCATTACTGAAAAATTTTTCGGCTATTGAAATCTTTTCTGGTAAGGCAAATACGATAACATGATCTCCCGGTTGTATTACTGTGGAGCCCACTGGAATCTTAAATGCTCCTCCGCTAACAACGCCTCCGATAAGTACATCTGGAGGTAGTCCAAGTTGCGTTATGGGGCTTTGGGTAATCAAAGCTCCACTAGGCACAATGAACTCAATCGCTTCAGCATTATTAGCTTTGAAGGAAATGACTTTTTCAACCTGTCCTCGCCTTACGAATCGTGTGATTTCCGAAATTGCGGCTGTTCTAGGACTTATGGTGGCGTCTATGCCTAATTTCGCTACCAATTTAGAGTAATCTTGTTTTTGAGTTAGACAAAATGCTTTCTGAGCACCGAGAGATTTTCCAAGGAGTCCAACCAGAATATTACTTTCTTCATCTTTGGTTACGGAGATTAATGCCTGACAATGATCAATTTTTTCAGACTTAAGTAGGCCCGCATCAGTACCGTCTCCGTGTAAAACCATTGCCTTACTTAACTGCCCGGCTAACTCTTCACATCGTTTGAAATCTGACTCAATAATTTTAACTTGGAGTATATTTTCAAGTTCTCTGGCTACCGTTAAGGATAGGTGACCGCCTCCTACAATAATGATTTGGCGTATATCATTACGAGTTCTTTCACGAGCAAATTTTCTGATAACCCACCTAGACCCCGCTACGTAAATAGTATCATTTTCTATTATTTTCATATCTTCTGTAGGAATTATTGTTCCATTGTCACGATCGATGGCGGCAATAATTTTATCTGTTCCAATGCCTTCATCTTGTAATTCAGAAATAAGTTTTCCAGCGAAATGATGATCCTCATCGATATTGACTGCTACTATGGCGCCTTTATTTTTCGCGAAATAGTTGAAGTCTGATGCTACGGGCATTTCAAACAATCTTATGATTTCATCTGCGGCTGCTTTGTCCGGAGATATAATCAAGTCAAAAACACGATTACGTTTCAATTGCAGAATATG
>CAZYUV010000101.1:0-10567 GCA_964650625.1 uncultured bacterium | reverse complement strand
CTGCCACCCCCTACAGATGAGTACATTCCTGAGGCATAATTTTGTAATCCACCAGCAATATTACTGTAGTTTGCTGCTGCTGTATTACTTTGTCCTCCTGTAATTGAGGCATAATCACCAGAGGATTCGTTATTACTGCCACCACCGATATTACTATTACTCCCCTCAACAATATTACTATTTCCGCCAGATATAGTTGAATAATTACCAGATGCAATGTTGGAGGAGCCACCACCCAAACTACTATGAGCCCCACTGCCAGTATTAAGTTGACCACCAGCCACGGAAGCATATTGAGCTATTGCTTCGTTATTGTGACCACCAGCAATCGAGCTATGATTCCCTGAAGCACTGTTTTGCTGACCGCCACCGATGGAAGCATGATCTCCAGAACTTGTATTGAATGATCCACCGCCAACAATATTGTATGGACCAACTGCCGTGTTTTCTTGACCACCAGCAACAGAAGAATAATTACCTTCGGCTTTATTTTTGTATCCGCCCAGAACTGCTGTATAAACAGCCGTTGCAGTATTCCACTTGCCCCCCAGCACTGAACTATATGAACCTGTGGCTAAATTAGCATTACCTCCAGAAATGGTACCAAAAATACCTCCAGCAGAATTCATGGTACCTCCAGCAACCGTACCAGATGACCAGGCTGTATTGTTCTGCCCTCCACCAACCGTTGCCGAGATTTCCTTCGCCCAATTACCATAACCGCCTGAAATAATAGACCATTGACCTGCAGCAGTATTCCATTGACCTCCTCCAATACTTGCATAATCTGCACTCGCGGTATTCCCAGAACCGCCGCTTACTGATGCTGCTAATGCCTTTGCACTGTTAGATATTCCTCCTGCCACGCTTGAACCTGCTTGATTTGCAATATTATTCGCACCACCAGCCACCACAGAATCCTGTCCACTAGCATGATTGAACTGGCCGCCTCCAATACTAGAATACTGCCCAGAGCCTGTGTTCCACTTACCCCCACTTATACTGGAATAGTCTGCTGTCACGGTATTACCATATCCACCAGCAACTGAAGAAGCGTAGGCTTCCGCACTATTATGTAAACCACCAAGAATAGCAGCTCCACTAGCTAAGGCAGAGCCTCTTACACCACCCGCGATTACTGAATGATCACCAGCACTTTTATTGTAATAGCCACCACCAACAGAACTGTAATTTCCAGATGCAATATTAGAGGCTCCCCCAGAAACTACCGCAAAATTAGCTGCATCGTTCCTACTTCCACCAGCAACAACACCGTAATCCTGCAGTACTTGATTTTCTTCTCCACCCGATATAACAGAATAATAACCACTCGCCGTATTAGACTTGCCGCCACCAACAGAACTGTAGTTTCCAGCGGAAGTATTCAGCGCTCCTCCCGATACTGTTGCACCCATATTGATCGCCGAATTGTTTTGACCACCAGCCACAACTGCATGGCCTCCAGCTGCAGTATTAATAAAGCCCCCACCAACTACTGCATAAGACACTGTGGTATTCATATCACCCGTTACTGAACCTTCTCCTAGATTCACATGGGTATTATTTAATAATCCCCACAGAGTATTATTATCATCTCTCGACAAATAACCGTCTAAGCCAAGTCCACCTCGCAGCATAACAGTTTGAGCTTTAATACTACCTTGAGAATCCAATTCGAATACTCTGACGCTATTCGAAGTATGTAGATAAATTTTTGTGCTAGCCGCACTATTATCTACTGAGATAATGAATTGATCATCGATTGCATTTAAATCGACACCAATATTTTTAACTAAAAACTCCCCATCATCTTTAGCCGCCTGAGCTGCCTTGGAATCAGTATAAAAATTTTTCGCATCCAAAACTCGTGATTCCCATTCCTCTGGACTCAGACCTCCAAGTCTATTGCTATCTGCAGATACCGGTATAACAGGTAGTTTCGCCCTTGGCGACAGAATCACTGGGTCGCCTAATGGCTGAGCAGTAATTGTAATCTCTAAATAATTGAATCCAGCAGCACCCGGAGTAATTTGTTGGTCAGCTAAGACTGGTAAATTTGCATTGGGATTACCATTCTGATCTACTCCATTATTGCCTATTTCTAGCTGAAACGAGCCGCGATTCACAGAAACATTCAAAAATGTTTCTCTGTAAGCTGTATTACCACCACTTAATTGATCAAACAATTGGATTTGTACAGATGTAAATGTTGTCGTTAAATTTAAGGGGTTTCCGGAACCATCGATCAAATTGACTCCATACAAAAAACTTCCCGCATAAAATTTAACGACAGTAATTGTACATAACAGTAAAAGACAAGTAAGAATGTTTTTATTCACTATATCCTCAATTCTAAGAGTATTATGGATTGTAGACAAAACTGCCTTCCGAACTAGGCGCAAACGAGTTGCCGATGAATTCACCACCACGTATTTCACGGCTTAAATCCACTACCTTATCCACATGTTTGTATGGGCTAGAGCTCGACAAACTTTCAGAAACTGTTACATCCAAAAAGATTTCAGCTACAGAAGTCGATTCAATTACATCTTGAACAGACAAAAAATCTATCGCTTTAGATACTTCCTCAGGATTATCAAAACCTGCTCTAATTTGAGCATTATTCTTAACCTCATCTTCAATAACAGAGCTCAATGGCGTAATTTGACCAACAAAACTGGAATCCAGGGCAACTACCGAGTTCACTGCTAAATCTAATATTGCTTCGCTTCCATCACTTAAAGTTAAATTTTTTCCATCATCAAGAAAATTGGATATTCCTAACTCCACCAAAGCCTTGGTGGCTATACTGAGTAATTTCAATTTCTTACCTAAAGGACTATCTTTATCAGTCTGTGCATCCTGAAGTAGCAGTCTTTGGGTCTCAGCTCTGTTGAGTGTCGAAACAGAAAAGTTCTTCTCTGGAGCCTCTGGGGAAACAGTAGTATTAATTAACCCATCTCTTTTCATCTCTGCTTCAATCATTGCTGCAATCGAATTGCTGAAGTGCGAAATAACAGACCTGCGATTCGTTTCAGGGTCATCGTTCAGGTTTTCATAATTTTTGGCCTTATCCTTAAGATTTAAAGCACTTCCAATATATGATTTTAAGCGAACTTGCCCTACTTCTAAACTTTTGTCAGAATTTGTGGCAGAATTTGTATTAACCGTACTGCCAAGTACAGACTCCACATAAAAGTACGTTAAATCATGATCCTCTAATTGATTAATGGCACCGAGAGGAACCACAATAGTAGCTCGACCTTGATTATCGGTCTGCACTGCCTTCGAAATTGTACCCCTCAGCAAAGATGCTAGTCTTACCCTAACATTCTTCAGGACTCCATCTGTAGCAAGAACATCGATTTGTCGTGTTTCATCAACCACAAAACTAGATGGCACAGAAACACTGCCACAGCCTTGGAAAATAATGACAGATACTATAAACACTAAACAAACAAGTTTGATCATACTGAATTTGTACTAATACGTCCTTTTTTGTTTCGACTTATTTGCAAATAATCTTAACAAGCCAATTCTACAAATACAGCTATAAGATTTTAATTAGAAAAAGTATAATCCTCTCATGTCCAATATGTATCGCCTTCTGCAGGCTGTTTTTGGCTGCTTTTTCGTTTATTTTTTAGCTGGATTCAGCTTTGAAGGCCAACAATTAATATTAATCTCAATCATTACTTTTCTTGTCATACTGTGGACTAATGAGGCTCTGCCGCTAGGGGTAGTATCTCTACTTCCTATAATTATCTTCCCAATTTTTGGCATATTGAATACCACCGAAATTACCGCTGTATACAGCAAGCCAATAATATTTTTATTTTTAGGAGGTTTTTTAATTGGTCTCGCAGTGGAAAAAGTAAATCTGCATCGAGCCATCATTAGCAGAATGTTTCTTGTATTTCCGTATACCCCAAGAGGAACCATATTTTCGCTTACCGCTACATCAGCGGTACTATCAAGTATCCTCTCTAACACAACAACTAGCTTATTACTGATGCCACTAGCCCTTGCCATATCTCCTATTTCTGCATTAAGAATGCGATTTGTGTTGGCAATAGCCTACGGAGCTACTGTGGGTGGTATTCTCACTCCTGTCGGCACGCCACCAAATCTTATTTTTCTCGGATTTTTAGAGCAAAATGGTCTAGAAGCTATCCCATTCCTAAAATGGATACTCTTATGTTCCCCTCTCGCGTTAATCATGCTTATAACGCTATCCTTGGTACTTAGCTTAGGTCTAAAAGATATTAATCTAGATCAAGCATTGCCAGAGCCGCAAGCTCTGAATAAAGATCAGAAAAAACTCTCTTTCATACTAATTTTCTTAGGTTTAATATTATTATTTAATTCCCCAATTGAACCCTATTACTCGGGCCTTGGCATCAATGAAAAACTACTGCTATTAGGCTTTGGATTGCTAATGTTTGCTCCAGGCAGCAATTTTTTAAGTTGGGAAGATACTCGTAAAACGCCTTATGAAATACTATTTCTATTTGGAGCTGGATTCGGAATTGCCGCATCTGTTCAAAGTACGGGTTTAGATATGACAATTGCTCAGTATCTTTTAAGCTTTTCCAATTGGCCCTCCTGGCTATTGATTTTATGTATTGCCAGTCTGGTCACCTTTTCTACTGAAATAACGAGTAATATGGCTCTAACCACTGTAGCTATACCAATAATTTTTAGTCTATGCCAAATAACAGGTCTGAACCCCTATTTATACATGATGGTCGCCACAATTTGTGCCAGCTATGCTTTTATGCTTCCTATCGCCACTGCTCCGAACGCAATCGCCATGGCCAGTGGAGCTGTTCGTGTACGAGAAATGGCGCGGTATGGATTTATGCTTAACTGCATTGCTGTTCTGCTCACAACAATTGTAGCTAACATTCTATGGAGTATTTTTCTTTAGTCATAGTTACTGATTCATGCATTCCGCCTTATTCTGCAACGTAGCGCTTTTACGCCTCGCCTTACCAAACTTTTTAAGTACTTTGAGTGTCCCACTTCTTGGTGTCGTTGATATTGCACTAGCTGGTCACATGAAAAGAGTGGAGGACTTAGCCTCCTTAGCTTTAGCCACTATACTTTTTCAATTGATTTACTGGTTGTTTGGTTTCTTAAGAATGGGGACCACAGGAAGTACTGCTCAAAGTCAGTCAGAAGGTGTAATAAGTCAACAAAGTATTCGAATACTTTTTAATTCTGGTCTTCTAGCAATCTCAATTTCCATAATTTTGATAAGTTTTCAAAAACCCATTTTTTCACTTTATTACAGTTTAGTATCAGCAGATCTATTAACAACGAATCTGGCCTATTCATACAGCACCATACGTATCTTAGCTGCCCCCGCCACACTTTTAAATTTTGTAATTCACGGTTGGTATCTGGGCATCCAAAATGCATGGGCGCCTCTTATATTTACTATAATTATTCAATTACTAAACATAGTTTTAAACTTTTACTTTGTTGGCTCACTTGGAATGGGAGTAGAAGGACTAGCACTCGCCACCACTCTAGCTCAGTGGATTGGATTCTCGATGGCTATAGTCCATCTAATCTATAAATATCAACTATATAAATTCAATTTTAAGCCTAAGCTACAAGAACTAAATAAAATTATTAAAAATAATACAGATCTTATGCTAAGGACTGCACTTTTAATGTTGAGTATTCACTCAATATCATGGCTCGCTACTCGATTAGGTACAAATGAATTAGCTGCTAGTGCACTAATATTACAATTGATGGGATTACTTAGTTATGGCTTAGATGGTATTGCTATTTCTTGCGAATCATTAGTTGGACAAGCTGTGGGCCAAAAACAGCGTTCTAAACTTTGGCAGATTATAAGAACAGGATTTCTGTGGTGCTCTATACTTGCGATTTTATTCACTCTTGCATTCTGGTTAGGTCTAGACAAAATTCTTACCCTATTCACTAACAAACCATACTTGATTAATATGTGCCTCGAATGGAAGATATATGTAGTGTTATCGCCTCTATTTTGCTTCTGGTGTTATTTATGGGATGGAGTTTACATAGGGGCAATGCGTACAGCTGCAATGCGTAACTCCATGATATTTAGTGTGGTAATTTGCTACATACCCTCAATTTTGATATTAGTACCCAAACTGGAGATGCATGGACTTTGGATATCCTATTTAATTTTAATGTTCGCCAGAGGTGTTAGTTTGACTTATCTGGCGAAACGAGAAATGAAACAAGCATTTGCAATGGATAAAGCTCTCCCTACATAGAAAGCTTAAAATTCGGTAGACCTAATTCAAAGTAAAGCTCTCACCTTGTCCCAGTGGTAGTCTAACCCGTTTCTTTGGCCACTATATTTCTTACCGCCCGCGCTATCACAGGAACTACGGCTTTGTCTAAAGGCTCAGGCAGAATACGATCTGCACGGGGTTCTACCACTGCATAAGCCAGAGCATAAGCCGCACCAATTTTCATGGCTGGTGTTATCATTTTGGCCTTGGCGTCTAATGCTCCTCGAAAAATACCGGGAAAAACGAGGGCATTATTAACCTGATTAGGAAAGTCAGATCGTCCAGTAGCAACTACCGAAGCCCCACCGGCCAGTGCTTCTTCCGGGAGGATTTCAGGCTCTGGATTAGCCAAAGCAAAAATTAAAGGATCAGGAGCCATGCGAGCCACGTCATGACGATCAATTAGATTCCCTTTACTCACTCCAATAAAAACATCTGCTCCCTCAATCACTTCTTTAATACTACCGCTACGCTTTGCTCGATTAGTAAATGTACAAAGGGCCCGTTTCTCAGCACTTAAATCATCACGATCAGGATGGATGGCCCCTTTTGAGTCACATACCACAATGGATTTAACTGGCGTACAAACTGTATCGTTTTCTAAACCAATACATCTTAAAAACCCAGCAATTGCCGTCCCAGCTGCCCCAGCACCATTTATTACTACATTCAGGTCTGTTACTTCGCGCTTCTGAAGTCTGCAAGCGTTAATCAAACCCGCCAGAAGAACGATCGCTGTACCATGCTGATCGTCATGAAAAACAGGAATCCCTAAATCCTGTAATTCGGCTTCTATCTCGAAACATCGCGGAGCAGAAATATCTTCCAGATTTATACCCCCAAATCCTGGAGCTATATTGCGAATAGTTTTGACAATTTCATCCTTATCCTGAGTGTCTAAGCATATTGGCCAAGCTGAAATACCTGCAAACTCACTGAATATCAAAGCTTTACCTTCCATCACAGGCATAGCGGCTTCAGGGCCAATATTACCCAGACCAAGCACAGCCGAACCATCAGTGACAACCGCCACCGAATTATTTTTGATAGTATATTTGTAAGCTTCTTTTTTATCTTCGGCTATTCTTCGACATGGAGCAGCCACACCCGGTGTATATATGGTGGATAAATCCTCTAAATCTATCACTGGAAGCTTTGCTCGCATTTCAATCTTACCCCGTAAGCGTTCGTGAAGGTAAAGTGCTTTTTCGTAATAGTCCGACATGCTGCCCCCTAATATTTCTGAATCTTATTTGATGATAGGCGAGTCTATTGTTCTATGCAAATGACGCATTCATGAGATAACAGTTGTCAATATCTTACAATCCCCTGATCTCAAGTGTAACGTAATCTGACCCGATTGGTTTAATTCAATACTTTGACCATCTAATAAGTCGACCATGCTAACCCGTTGCGATGTCAAGAGGTATGGACCTAGATCCAAGTCAAAACTTACATCATTTAGGTCCCTTTGAATGGCCATTAGAAAAAAATCATTTTCATCAAATCTTAAGGCCACAAAAACGCCAGTTTCGGCTTTTAATATTACGTAACTACCCAGCTTAAAAATATTATGCTTACGCATAGCTGATAATCTCGAATAGATTTCTAAAAGTGACTGATTCTGTAGATCAGGTCGCCATTGCATGGGAAAGCGACAACCTTCAACTGATTTGGAATGCCCATCAAGAGCTATCTCTTCACCATAATAAATGTTTGCAATACCAGGATGAAACATAAGTAACGCGGCAGCCTGAACTTTACTGGAAAAGTCCAAGGTACTAAAGCTGCTCATGCGGTGGATATCGTGACTATTGAGCAGATTGTATTGCAAGTTCCTAATTTGAAAAGGAAGCTCTTCAAATGCCTGCGTAAAAAGTACTGATAGATTCTCGGCATCCAGAAAATTAGATGGTTCAGCAGCCATATGTCGAAAAATCTGCCATTCCGGCTCCCCAAAAAATAGTCTTACAGGTCGACAGAATCCGTAATAGTTCATACTCGCATCCCACATATCGCCTTTTAAGAAGTCACGCCCGTCATCCCAAAATTCAGCCAGCAAATATGGGTTCCCGAATGGCTTGAGATTTTTACGAATATTTCTCCACACATTCTGATGAGTAAAGCGCTCACCTTCGCGTGCCATACAATGTGCAACATCAAAACGCCATGCATCAATGCTATATGGTTCTTTAAGCCAATGTTTCAGTACTGACTTATCTGAAGAATAGATTTCTTCATGCACTGCAGAATTTTCGTAATCCAGAGTTAGTAAGGTATCTACTCCCGCCCAGCGATGGATTCCATATTGAGTATGATGATAATAATCCGGTTTAGAATTCTTCCAGGAATGGGTAATACCTGTGTGATTAACACTAATGTCCAGCATAAGCTTGATATTCCTTGCAGAACAAGCTTTGCTAAGACTGGCAAGAGCTTCATTGCCACCAAGATGCGGATCGACCTCGTAATAATCTTGACAATCATATTTATGATGGGTTGGAGCGTGGAAAATTGGATTCAGGTAAAGTCCATCCACCCCTAGGTTGTCGAGATAATCTAGTTTTGATTCAATTCCAGGCAGATCACCACCAAAATAATCAAGACAGTAACCCTGTAAATATTCCAATGGTTTTTGACTCCATTCACGAAAGCGACTGCTGTGTCCATGAGCCTTAATTTGGCCAGGTTTTGGTGTCAAATCTGGATTTCCATTACAAAATCGGTCAGGAAAAATCTGATAAAATGTGCGCCCATAAAAGTCATCGGGTAAATCACAATCCTGTAAAATCTTAAAATTTGAAGACTGACGTTCCAAACCCTGGCTTAATCCAGCTTGATTATAATTGTAAATTCCCTCAGAGGTCTTAATTACGAAGCTATACTCCAGACAATAATCAGTACAACTTATACTGGCCGTATAATAAACAAACGGATTGGCAACTTTTGAACGACGCGCCACCGTCATACTCAAAGATCCTCTGGAAAAGCTTTTGAGCCAAACTTTCTCTACAGGAGCAGACTTATAAACTCGTAGTCTTATTCTAATATTTTCTCCCCTGCGAGGAAAACTGGGACTAACAAATTGTGGACTACCATCAGAAAACACAGATTTAACCCACTGTAATTGACTCATACTTTTTTATCCTTCCAAACTTTCTGACATGAAATGATAATAATTTTCTGCAATTGGCTCCAGGTCATATAAATCTAACAATGCTTGATAACTTCGATCATCAATCATTAGCTCATTTGACGAATATCGATCTGGTCTTTTTTGCACCTCAAGATCTTTAATCATTAGAATTGGGTGATGGAGCCCATCTTCATTATCAAACTTGATCTCAAAGGAGCCCGTTCGAATTATTGAATAAAACTCACAGTTTGCGATCCTTCTTAAATATTGTCTCAATGCTAAACCTGTCTCAGCTGCATTTTGAACACCATTTCTATCAATCTCCAAAGGAAAGCATAGTCTGATAAATTTTGCTTCGGCATCCATCTGAAATCCATTAAATCGTTGAAGCTCCCCAGACATAATTTGTATTAACTCCTTAAAGTCTTCCTTTTTCAGACCAGAGTAAACTAATTCCAATACGGCCATAGAAGCTACCAAATTTTGATTTTGCGCGAGTAATTCATCCAATGCAGGAGCCATTTTTAATTCACGCATTTTTCTTGAATCAATATTCTTTATAAACTTCTCGACAGACTTATTGAAAGCATACCCTTCATTCCTAAACCATCCTGGGTTAAAGAAAATCACTTGTTTACGAAGACGGTAAGCATTCAGAATCTGAACACTTTGAGCTAACCAGTTAAATAAACCTGTACGAATTACAAAAATAGAAATAAATCCAAGCAACAAAAATAAAATAGAAACCACAGCATCCCGTGGACCATCAGTTCTAATTAAAGGCTTTGCTGTTTTTACCAATAGGAGCATTTCATCCCAGCTTAGATGGATCCAGTGAAGATCGGTATCATCTCTTAGCGTGTTAGGCATTTGTCGATTCACAAGAAACTTTTCAATTTTCGATTTTGTCCAAGGCGGTCTGAAATTTTGGAATATTGGCTGCATACTTCTCTGATTAATCAATGCGACTTTTTGGGATCTCCAATCAGTTTTTGAAGCAATGTACTGGATGAAGCGATCTCTCTTAATACATAAAAAATGAATTACATCAGATGAAAATTGACGTTTACCTGGTAAAAATAAAATTAATTCTTCGCCAAAGATGGAAAAGTTTAATAACCTCTGTGCATCG
>CAZYUV010000100.1:0-10809 GCA_964650625.1 uncultured bacterium | reverse complement strand
TAACCAAACCTGTCAAGCCACAGGAACTGAAGGCTCGTATAGATACTCATCTCAAAGTTCAGCGTCTCCAGATGGAGCTCCAAGAATCTAAAGCCAAGTATCAAGTGTTAGTGCATGTTTTGTGTCATGACTTAGCCAATTATGTGGGCGCAATATATAATATGGCGCAGTTTCTCAAGCGTTCGGACGGAACCGCGGATGTTCAGAATTTTTTCCCAAGAATTTACAACGCTAGCTCGCGGGCTTTTAAATTTCTGAAAACTGTTCATGAGATAGTCGCGGGCGAAGAGGGTCGTTTAAGCATGGAAGTAAAGGAACATGAGGCTCTAGGTTTGATCGAAGAAAGCGCTTCTATTCTGCAATCCAAGTTTGATTCAAAGAAGATTACCTTATGTATAGAAAACCGAGCGACAGATGCCAAAGTGAAGGTAGATCGTAATTGGTTCGTTGTTAGTATTCTGAATAATCTACTCACGAATGCGTGCAAGTATAGTTATCCAGATAGTGTAGTACAGTTAAGCTTAAGTAAAGCAGACCATGATTTAATAATAACTGTTAGAGACTATGGAGTTGGGATGCTACCTAAACAACTAAGTAATTTAAATGTGTCTACTGTAGCTCAGAGTGTGCCAGGGACTGGCGGTGAAAAGGGTTCGGGCATGGGAATTCCACTTGTTAAGCGCTGGGTAAGTAGTTTTGGTGGTCAGATTAGTATAGATTCTACACATGAGAGTGTGGGTGATGATCACGGAACTGAGATCACCTTGAGCTTCCCCATGGTTTAAGATGCCTACATCTTTCAATGCGCTTACGAGTGCTCTCTTATACAGTGTCTGTAAGCCAAACTCAATCTTAGTTTTGATATATGGTACATCAATCTACTTCCTTAATATTTGTCAGTGACCAATGATTCTTATATTGTTAGATATCTTTATTCATTATTAAACCTGCTTGGGAGTTGCATGTCATTAGTTGATAGTATTAGAAAATTGGCGATTAGACTCACCGGAACACAGGCTAGAGTTTGCGTAATCCCCCGTCACTTTGTTTTAAATGAACCCTTAGATGTTTTGGTGACAGTAGAAGTTCATGAGGAAGAATTTGAAATCCGGTCTGCCTATCTTCTTATTCGTGGTGTTAGTGAATCTACAATCATCGATGCAGACAAGGATGGGCAACCCGGTACCCCAAGAGTTGAACGCGAGGAATTTTTTCAACAAAAGATAGATTTTCTAGACTACAAGCTTTTCAAAGCTCGTGAGAAGCATAGTTACAAAGTTAAGTTTGAATTAGATGACGGTATCCGTGAATTTTCCAATGAAGCTGGAAATAAGGTTTATTACGAACTTTTGGCAGGTCTCGATGTTTTTGGGAATGATCCCGGGAGTAGTTGGGTTTTAGTGTCTCAGGAGATAAAGCAACAGAGGAGGTTACGCTAGATGATTTCATTTAGTTACAAGGGTAGCTTTCTTCAGTTTTTAGAAATTAAAGGCTGAAAGTTTTTAAATGTCTGTTTTTGTTTGGATTAATTCAGAGCGTGAGATTTCGAGTCTGTTGCCCTGGTCGCGTTGGTTAGCATCTGAGTTAGGCCAGCCCCTAATTCTCCTTTGTTACGGTGGAGCTTACGGTGCGCCTCATATCACTGAAGTCGATAAGAGTGTGATTGTTGAAGACTTGCTCCTGCAAGTATGTTGCGAGGCTGCTTTTAGTGGTAAAAGATATTGCGATTACGTGGTAAAGAATGTCTAGAGGTCTTTCAAGATCAAAAATTAGAGTTAGGGGATTTATCAAAATCTTATCTTCTATGTGGACGCAGAGGACTTCAATCACTCAGTGAGTGCCATGAGAATATTTTGCTTACCATTGAAAAGCTTAAATTAAATTGGTCAATCTTGAGATGTAGTGAAAACCTCCCTAAGGAAGAGAAGTTCCGGATTCTAGTGCCTACTTCTGGAGGTTTAGAAAGTAACCGAGCATTTAAGCTTGTGGAGCAGCTTGATGAAAATCATCAAATTGCATTATTCAATGTGCTTGATGATGCTTCTAAGGAGTCTTATGAAAAGGGACATTGCTTACTGGAATCTCATGTTCTGAGAAAGGGTTTGGAACAGCGTAATCCAAAGTTGGTTATGCGCTCTTCAAGTTCTGTTCAGAATGCATTAATAGAAGAAATTCAGACGGGTTATCATTTGGTGATTATAGGTTCCTCCAATGCCAGATTCGTCGAAAAGATTCTTGACTCTAGTCTAAAAGAAGACCTACTTCTTTATTCTCAAAATAATGCTATTTTCATTTTGCATGCGAGGAATGTGAATCAGAAAAGTCGCAGTTTATTGGATGTTTGGCTAGGTAAAACCGTGCCGCAGTTGGAACGTGAGCAACGCATTCAATTATTTCAGCATCTTCATAAGGGAACTATCAGTAGTTATGACTTTATTTGCTTAATTATTCTGTCCACTGCTATTGCCGCTTTAGGTTTAATTCAAAATTCCGTTGCAATAATTATAGGTGCAATGCTTGTCGCACCTCTTATGACACCTATGCTCGGGGCTGGTTTGGCACTAGTTCAGGGTAATTGGTTATTGGCGCGCGCCGCCTTAGTATCAATTGGGATAGGCTTCTGTCTAAGTCTTTTTCTTGGTTGGATAATAGGTACTATCATTCCTCTTTCTACACTCAGTCAACAGATTATTGCTAGAACAGAGCCTAATATATTGGATTTACTAGTGGCTTTATTTTCAGGGGTTGCTGCAGCCTATTCAACCGCAAGACCAGGGTTGATGGGTGCCTTACCTGGAGTGGCAATTGCTGCAGCTTTGGTGCCTCCTACAGCTTCAGCAGGGATTGCCTTAGCTATTGGGAAAGGTTCTCAAGCCTTGGGGGCTGCAAGCTTATTTGGAGTAAACCTCATTTTGATCATTCTAGCCTCTGCATTTACTCTATTCTGCATGGGGGTTAGATCGACGTCAGAGGAGCCGAATCAGAGGGTGTGGGTAAGAGGGTTATTCAATTCTTGTTCTTAAGCTCATTGGTGATAAGTTTCCCGTTAGCTACCAAAATGATTTCTGGAATTTCAGGTGATAGTAGGGATATCAGGAAGCAAGTATTAAGTATATTGCTAGACAATGTTCATCTATTGGCCTTTGAATTTGAATATATTGAAGATCGTCAGTTAATAACGGTTGAGCTGGGGTCACCAAATCAGTTGAGCGTCGAATATGCTTCAAGTTTTACTCATAAGTTGCGTGCATCACTTCAGTCGAATGCCGTTATTAAAGTAAAATTGGTTCAGGTTTGGATAGATACACCGCTTAAGAATATATCTTCATTTCCTTCAAATAGTTCATCCAAACTCAAATCCAAATAAAATCTTTAATTATAAGGGCATGTGTGGTAAAAATTCCGACTTTTGGTCAGATGGTTTGAATTGTTTATGAAAATAGGTATCTTTAAGCTTTTAATTTCTTTTTTGTGTGTCACTGTGCTTGTGGTAATCGTACTCTTGCATTTGTTTCTAGATGACTTTCTTACCTTTCAGATTAATAGCTTTATGGCTAAGTCTTTTAAAGCTGAATCTTCCTTGCATAAGGTGGATACAAGGCTTTCTAATTTAAGTATAATTCTGAAGAATTTCTACGTAAGGAGTCCTTTGGGTTTTTATAAATCTAATTTGGTTGAATTTGAAAACGTAACTATGCAGTTGGACCCTTCAGCGGCAATTAAAAATTTCGTTGGTTTTGATAAGATTACAGTTAATAATTTGGATCTCTGTGTTGCTTTCAAAAATGGGCAATTCAGTTCCAATATTTTTAATTTGGAAAAAATAAAGTCGAAACCTAGTTCATATCGAGCTCCCAAATTTAGGTTTAACTCAATTGAAGTTCGAGGATTGAGAATGTTCATACACTCAGGTGAGTACTCTAAAGAAATTAAGGTTCCGAATTTTGAAATTCAAAATCTTGTTGTGGGTGAAGAAGCCTTGCCTCCATTGATTCATTTTACGAGATCTTTAATGAAGGCAATTCTAGATGAGGCTAAAAATCACGTTGAAACTGACGTCTTGAACGAACTTAAGATAAAATTCAGAAAAAAGCTACTGGAGAGGGTTGGAGAAGAAATTAGAGATAAGGTGTCTGACAAACTTAGAAAGTTTTTAAATTTTTAAATTACTTACTCCTATCATGTGTTTTCGTTTCATTCAATTAGGAAAAGCAAAAACTTTAGTGCTTTTGTTTTTGGTTCTGAATCCAGGTGCATATGCTATCGAGCATGCGGCTTTCGATAATATATTAAAACAATATGTAATTTCCGGAAGAGTTAACTATGCGCGTATGCAACTAGAGTCAGGGCCAGATTTAAACAAATATCTTCATCGTTTGTCGAAGATTCCGCCTAGTGAATTAAAGAGTCTATCAAAACTAGAACAGTTGGCTTTCTACATTAATGCTTACAACGCCTACACAATTTATGCGATTTTGAGTCACTGGCCTATAGAAAGCATTCGCAATATCCCAAATGTTTGGAAAGAAAAAAAATATAAGCTTGCAGGTAAACTGTTTTCATTAGATCAAATTGAGCATGAGTATGTTCGTTCATTTGGTGATCCCCGAGTTCATTTCGCCTTGAACTGCGCTTCAGTGGGATGTCCCGATTTGCGCTCTGAAGCTTATCTTGCTGTTAAAATCGATAATCAATTAGAAGAGCAGGCACGTTTGTTTTTTAGTCAGTCAGATAAATTTTATTTTTGTGCTGATTGTGGGGATATAAAGTTGTCTAAAATCTTCCAATGGTTTGCTGTGGATTTTAAAGATAAAACTCTTTCATTGTCTGAAAAGTATGGGAAGTTTGAGGGGGTTATCAATTTTATTTACAAGTATGTTGGTGTGGCTCAGAAGGAAAGAATAAGGTCCGAGAAAATGCCTCTAAATTTCCTCGAATACGATTGGTCATTAAACTCAAGTCCTACGGAATGAAGTTTATTTTTATTTCTATGTTATCGAGCCACTGCAACTGGCACCACTCCCAGCAGTGCAACCATAGCAATGAGGCCGCCAAGCAATTTTGGATTTCACCTGTTCTAAAGAATTCAAGTTAAAGACATCAAGTGGTATTCCATCCTTTTGAATCAAAGATACATTTTCCATTTGATGGAAATCACAGTCGAAAATTTTACCGTCATATCCAATACTTAATTGTGTACGGCACATAAGGCCATCTATGGTTACTGGATTGTAGCTTTGTATTAACAGATTCATGTAATGATTCCACTGACCGGTTTTTTTTAGCTCTTTGGCGAAGCGACCTACTGGGAAATTATGCAAAGCAAATAAGTTGTTAAACTGAATTCCAAAATCATTTTTCAGTTTCGTTTTGTAGTCTTTTTCCAAGTCGTCTTGATTAGGAGCTAAATGAATTCCGGCTGGGTTGTATATAAAGTCCAGAATCAGATCTGGACTTAATCCATAACCAACTTTATTTAGTCTTTGTATAGCGAGAATACTTTTACGAAAGGTTCCATCGCCACGTTGTTTATCAACATTTTCTTTAGAATAACAGGGTAGACTAGCAATGATGTGTACCTTGTGTTCAAGAAGAAAATCAATTAGATCGTGTTGTGATTCTATTAGTAGTACAGATAAGTTACAGCGATCGATGATTTTACATTTACGCTCTGATGCAGCCATTACTAGGGGACGAAATGCTGGATTTATTTCTGGGGCTCCTCCTGTGATATCAATGGTTTCAGGTTGGAAGATATCCATTAAATCGATTACTCTTTGATACACTTCAGTGTTCATGGTTTCTTTACGGTGGGGGCCTGCTTCAACATGACAATGAGTGCAAGACATGTTGCAGATTTTACCCACGTTAATCTGTAATACTTTGATTGATTGACGATCAAATTCTGGTTCTATGTTCATTGAAAGAAGCTTTTTTATGGACAAGTCATTCGTACAATGTTGAACTTACAAGACTCAAAGTTGAAATGAAAGTAGGAAACATGAAAATGCCAAATCCAAATGAGTTAGGTGAATTATATGAAAATATCGAAGGTTTACGCTATTGGGTTATTTCGGAGGGAGAGGGTAAGATCCCTGAGCAGGGTGATGCAGTAACCTGTCATTATAGCGGTTGGTTAGAAGATGGTACTTTATTTGATAGCTCCAGAAATCGTGACAGCGCCTTCAGTTTTCAATTGGGCGAGGGTGTCATAGAGGGGTGGAGTAGTATGGTGGCTCATATGAAGGTCGGTCAGAAGGTACTAGTTCATATTCAGCCAGAATATGCTTACGGGAGTCAGGGAGTTGGTCCCATACCACCTGATTCGGCATTATATTTCGAAATTGAATTATTGGATTTCTTTTAATAATTGCATCATTTTATGATTCGAGGTGAATTATGCGTCAATTTAATTTCATACTAATTTCCATGGCACTGATATGTTGTTACTCCACATCAGCAGATGTTCAGAGGATTTTCAGTAAGGCCATCGATGATCTTCAAAAATCTGAGATAATGTCGGAAGTTCTTCGAACTGGCTCACAAGCTCCTGATTTTAAATTATTTAATCAGAAAGGTAAGCAGATCCAGCTAAGTCAATTACTGCAAAAAGGACCTGTTATTTTAACTTTTTATCGAGGTAGTTGGTGTTCCTACTGCAACGAAGAGTTGAAGAGTTTAGTTAAGATTGTGCCCAAGATTGAGGAGCTTGGAGCTACTCTTATTGCGATAACTCCTGAGCTAAGTTCAGGTATTCAAAAAACGGCTCGATTGATTGGATCAGATTTTTCTCTACTTAGTGATGTTAATAGTATTGTTTCTAGGGAATACAAGGTGGTTTTTCGATTACCTGATCACGTAAACGCTCTTTATAATGACTTTGATATCGATTTGAGTAAGGCCAATGGCGAGAGTAGTCAATCTTTGCCTTTGGCAGCTACATATATCATTGATCGTAGTGGTAAAATTCGTTTTGATTTTGTAGAAGCCGACTATAAAAAACGGGTAAATAAAAGTAAGCTAGTGGCGAGTCTAAAGTCTTTAGTTGGGGGAGAGGGGAAAGCTAAAGGCATGCAGCAAGCACTCCTTCAGATTAAAGAGGTTCATTGCGGTGGATGTGCAAGCACTATTAAAAAAAGATTAATGGCTTTAGATGGTGTTAAGAAGGTTGTAGTTAGTTTTAAGACAGGTAAGGCTAAGGTGGTTTACAGTTCAAATCAGGCAAATCTTGAGCAGATTAAAAAAGCGGTAGGTAAAGGTTTCCCGGTTATATCTGCAAAAAATATATAAATTTTGATATCAATGTTTTGCGGTTTCAAATTCAGGTTTGAGGCCGCTTTTTTTTATTCACTTGTTTGAGTTTGTTTGGATTGGTTTAAGCTTATCGGACTCTTGAAAATAATTTTTCCTCAGATATTTCGATTGACGATCCGATATATCGAATAGGGGATTTTTTTTGTTAGGAGGAAAAGGTATGAATGAAGCCTCAATCGATACGATCGCGGCACTGAGTCCGGTGCATCCAGTAGGGCTTGGAATTACAAAAAATCAAGAAATAAAAAACCAATTCTTTTCTACGTTCAGTCAAATTTTTATCACTGCAGATTTCGAAGAAGAAATTCAAGGAATTTCTTGGATGGAAGACTGTCCAATTCGTATGGATAAGTCAGGAAGTCCTGAGTTTAACCCTTCAGAATTTGGACTTGTAAGCTCTGCAGTTCCAGTTTTATCAGAGGCTCTGGAGACATTTTCTCAAATGAACTTTAAAGGCTCAATCGAAGATATGAGGGCAACTCGCGATCAGTTACAGAATAAAATTGATACAAAGATTCTCAATTTTTTAGATAGTATTTATGTGGATACACGTCTCGAGGTTTTTGTACGATTTAATTTGGATTATCGATTTGAAGTACTTACACATCCTCGAAAGCGCCAGATTCAGGCGATGTTGTCTGATAATTTTGGTATGGGTTCGGGTATTCGAAAACTATGTATGCTTAGTGAGTTTCTCGATTGTACGAGAGGTGTGTCCGATTTTAGACAATTGTATAAGCTTGCCCCTCAGAGGGCAGTGGATATGTTTGCTCGGTTTTTGCGCGGGCTCAGCAAAAATGAATTTGAATTCAAGGTTTTGAGAGATAAGGTGATATGGTTTTACCAAGAAGAATTTATGTCTGATGATGACGATTTGGATCAGTAGCTAGCCAATTCGTTAATCCATTCGAATGCCTGCTGAGTAAGTTCTTCTTCACTCAGTAGGCCGTTGGCCTTAAAAATGGGGATGCTTAAAGAGTTCAAAAGTTTTTGATGTAATATTTTGCTTTCTCGGTCTATACCGGCCTGGTCGAATTGAGAAACCCAATACATGTAGCGGTTGAATACCTTGAATTGACGACAACCTTCTTTGAGAATATCGGTTCCTTGGGAAGCAATCTCACGCTCTCGTAATCTTTGCAAACGTTGCAGCTTAGGAGTCATGATATAAATTATTCCGTCTAATTTGCCCAACTCCCAATTAAGAAGACAAGGAGAGCCTTCGATAAGATATCCCTTTTTAGGATTTATTTGGTTTGTCAACTCAATAAACTCTTCTTCCTGTATTGGGATTGGGTCTCCAGCATCAGGCGGATTTTGATTGGTATGTAGTGCTATGCAAGGTAAGTTGAGAATGTCGGAAAGTCTTTCGCTCAATGTGCTAACACCGCTACCGGGAGCACCGAAAACAAGTAAATTCATGGAATCCATATTTAAGTTGTATGTTTCATATTAGTTAAGTTTGTTATTTGCTAATAATAGCTGTAATAGCTATTATATCAATCGGATATTCCAGCATGAAACTGAATCGTATTTGCTTTCTCGACGCAGCAACTTTTGGGGTTGACTATGACTTCAGTGATCTCAGTCAGCTAGCGCCTCTGACTATCTACTCCCATACGGATTCACAAGATACTCTCGAGCGTATTCGAGATTTTGATGTCGTTATTACAAATAAAGTTGTACTCAATGAAGCGGTTTTAAGCAAGGCTACTAAACTCAAGTTGATCTGTGTTGCTGCTACTGGAACCAATAATGTTGACTTGCAGTTTGCGGAGTCACGTGGGATTCAAGTATGCAATGCGGTAGGATATTCTACTCATTCTGTGGCTCAACATTGCATGGCCTTGTGCCTTGAATTAATGCATAGGAATAGGCAGCGAAACCAGGATTGTTTGAGAAATTGGTCCAAATCAAGGGTTTTTTCTTTGGTCGGCTCCCAGTTTGATGAACTCAATTCAAAACGCTGGGGTATTTTGGGTCTAGGTTCTATTGGTAGTCAGGTCGCACAACTTGCTTCCGCTTTTGGATCCGAAGTGGTTTATCACTCTGTATCAGGTCATTCATTTCATTCTGATTACTTAGCTGTATCCTTTGAAGAGTTATTACGAACTAGCGATGTGTTATCGGTGCACACGAGTCTACGATCGGAAACGAAGCATTTGTTTGGTCATCAGGAGTTTGCTTCAATGAAACCAGATGTGGTTTTTCTTAATATGGCTCGAGGTCAGATTTGTGAGCCTCGTGCTTTAATTAGCTGGCTTAAGTCGGGCGAGTTTTTAGGTGTAGGGCTCGATGTTATTGACGAGGAGCCTCCGCCAAATAATCATGCTCTATTGAATCTAGGTGATTCTAGAGTACTTATTACGCCTCACATGGCTTGGACTTCCAGACAGTCAAGACAGCGCTTATTGGCCCAAATAGTCAGAAGCATACGGTCTTATCAACGAGAAGAAGTGCTCGAAAACAGAGTAAAGTGTAATAGTTGAGGAGAGAATTATGCGGTTGGAATTAGCCAAGCGAATATTCGATGAGGAAGTACGTTCTTTGCAGAATGTTATAACGGCAATAATTCGAGAATTTGACCCCCAGGTAGAAGTTACTGAAGACCTATGGAATCGAGAAGATGCCTTGGGGAATGATGGTGGTGGAGGAATCACCAGACATTTTCGTGGAAAAATCTTTGAATCGGGTGGTGTAAATACCAGTAAAGTTTATGGACAAATGAAACCGGATTTTGCAAAGCAGCTTGGTTCTGAGCAAACTAACTTCTGGGCCAGTGGAATTTCTTTAATTTTACATCCACTTAATCCTAGAGTTCCCACTGTTCATGCCAACTTTAGAATGATCCATCTTGGCGATAAACATTGGTTCGGAGGAGGTGCTGATTTAACCCCGTTCTATCCTCATGAAGAAGATTTTGTTCATTTTCACACACATTGGGCAAAGGTTTGTAAACCATATGAATCCTATGAATGGATGAAGCGTGAGTGCGACAACTATTTTGTAAATCATCATCGCAAGAGTGAGATGCGTGGTATCGGTGGGCTTTTCTTTGACCGCTTTAATGGCGGAGGGATAGAATCTGATTTAGTCATGATGCGTGATCTGGGGAGTGGATTTATACCTTCCTATTTTCCGATTGTTGAGAAAAGAATGAATGAAGACTTTAATCAGTTAGACGAAGATTTTCAGCTGCATCGTCGAGGTCGTTATGTGGAGTTCAACCTCCTTCATGATCGGGGCACTCTTTTTGGCCTTAAAACTGGTGGTAGAATAGATAGTATTCTAATTTCTCTTCCGCCCAGAGTAACTTATACTTATTCCTACAAGCCTCAACCGGGAAGTGTCCATGAACGTATGAATTCTTATTACCAACCTATTGATTGGGTAAATTTCAAATAGTCTTCAATAATCTTGTAACAGAAATTTTTGGATTTAAGTAATGAGGACTAAACTTACATTTTTGGCGTATGGAATGAATATCTTTTCCAA
>CAZYUV010000099.1:0-10828 GCA_964650625.1 uncultured bacterium | reverse complement strand
TTGGTGCAAATGAAAGTCAAACTCTAGAAAGCAGTATCGCAAATTTTTCAGCTCGAGCACTTGGTCTTAAAGGAATCGATGTGACTAGTTTTGCCTCGGCTGTTAAAGCTCTTGGTTCGGTTGATAGGGCAGTAAGAAGAGTTAGTTCCGAGCGCTCAAAATTAGGTTCATTACAAAATCGATTAACATCTACAATAAACAACTTGACGGTAACCACCAACAATCTTCAAGCAGCTGAATCCAGAATTCGAGATGTGGACATCGCCGTAGAAACCGTATCCTTCACAAGGACACAAATCCTTATACAGGCTGGAACTGCGCAATTGGCACAAGCTAATGCATTACCACAACAAGCTCTTCAGCTATTGGGTGGCTAATTAGTTAAATAGCCCTTAATTTAGCTAATCTTACGCATTGATTTAGGAGCAAGACCAACACCAAGGTATAGCGAACAAAAAATAGCTGTGCCGAAAAAGGTTGTAAAAAAATGAGTAATTGAAGCTACCATCAATAACTCAATGGGAAACCAGTCTAAAAATAAAAAGAATACAGACTCTCTAGTCCCTAAACCATGAATGGATAAAGGTATTAGAGACACTAGATTACCCGCCATAACCGCTAGAATAGTTTTTAGGAATTCTGCCAGATTATGGATTCCCAAAATTAAAGGAAGACCCGCTGCATAGATAAGATAGCCCAAAAGAGTTAACAAAGATAATTGGACGTATTTCATCCAACTAATATCATTACCTAAATAAATAGCTGCTATTCTGTGATGCAGAATAGCCCCTAAAACTAAAACACAAAGAATGCAAACTAACAGCCATACAGAATAGATTTCAAAGATATAACAAGCTAAAGCACTAAAAAAAAGTAGGATGATTACATCGAAAAACCGATCATAAACAGTATAGAAAAGACCAGTCTTATACTCAAAACCCAGGTCTTTTAGATACTCTACTTTTACAAACTCACCTACCCGACCCGGAGTGACCATTCCATAGAATATTGAAGCCAAGAATATGTCTCTGGCTTGCTTTTTCTGATCTAAATCACAATTAAGCAGTAAGCTCCAACGGATTGCCTTAACAAAGATTCCTAAGGCGGCACATACAGCGGGTAACAATAATTGCCACCACTTCAATTCCGTTACACTAATCCATACTTTCTGCCACGACAAATTACAAAGTAGATAGGTAAAAAGAATAATCCCTACACAAGGGAGCACTAATCTAATGTATCTCAAGTTAGATTAACCTCGACTCTACTCTGTGGCCAAGGGCAGCAATTTATATTAATAAGCGAATTAATCTTCCCAAAATTACTACTTTGAGGGTAAATTTCAGAAAGTAAATTTACGCAAATCAAGGCTAATTCCCAACTTGTCATTTCACCTTGGATCCAAATAGTCCAATGCTTGCTAGAAAGTATATATAAATCAAAACCATTTTCTAATAAGGACCATTCGCTAGTCTCATCAAATTGAAAACAATCTCTTAGTCGAGTGATCCATTTTTTCTCCGAATCGATCCGTCCATTCAGCCAGTCAATTCTTTGAATCTCAAAAGTATATGGTAAATTCCATTCTTTTATTATGACCTCACCCTTCCTCAAATAAACTTTCTCGCTGTATTGCAAACAATCAGTAAAATCCATTTGAGGTAAGTGATGAGCAAAATAAAGATAGAACCTAGATAGCTCGGTTAACTGAAGCCCCGAATCTGAACTTTCTAGTTCGATTACAAAATCGTGAAACTCATCAGGCAATCGATATTCAATGAGTGCGCGAACCTCAATCATTTCTTCAGCAGTAATATTTGGAGTAAGTTTTTTAAATGGAGCTCTAAAGTACTTTAATCGTTCAAGCTTAGAACCAAGTTCTAGGATTATCTGGTCTAGGTGAGTCAAAATTTTTTGATATAGAATCCAATCTAGCAATCTTCCTACTGGAAATTTCTGTGGGAAGTCTGTTGTGCACCACTCGATAATCCCTGCATCAGAGACCCAAGCAACGTGTGGGTTTTTTACACGCAATGAAAGATCATTTAGGCTATATTTTATTCTTAAGTTATTCATTTAAATATCGATTAAATCACTAATTTCATAAGCTTCTAGCATATCTACCATTAACTTGTTAATTTCTATTCTCTCTTGTGGCTGAAGCAATTCTTGCAAACTGATTGCTTTTTTGCGGTTCCATGCAATGGAGTCTTCAAGTTGACCATTAACATTAAGACCAACACCTAGAATACAAGCAGTCAAGCAATTACCAAGAAATACATTATCAATAAGAACTCCCATTAATTTGCGACCATGTATATATAAGTCATTAGGTGGTTTAAACCCTATTTGTAACTTATAGCGTTTATTTAAGAAATCTCTACTATGATGTGAAAAGTGAGACATTAAGAGGCCATTATCAGGGAGATTTGGTCCCTTAGACAAAAGTACAGAAAAATATAAGCCACCCCGCGGGGACTCCCATTTGTTCTGACCCCTGCCGCGCCCCATCTTTTGACTTTCCGCATAAATACATGTTCCGACAGGCAATCGGCAATGATTACTCTTCATCCAATCATTTGTAGATTCAATTTGCTCGCGATACAACCACTGACTTATGTTCATCGCTCTCAGTCAGATATACCGCCGAGTCTCTCACTCAGTATCTTATGTTTAGAATCAATAGCTTCATACATTTTTTTCAAAACCTTAACCTCAGAAGAACAAATTTCAATAAGGTTCACATTTTCCATAAATAAATCTAGAATTCGATCAATCTCTGCTCCGCAAGAACCCTCTTTGACCGCAAGTTTATTCATATAATCTTCAACGTCATTTTGAGCTTCGATAAAGACATTGTTACACCCTTTCAGTCTATCCGCTAATTTTTTAGTGATGTGCAAAATCAGGGACGGGTTTGATTCCACAAGGCTATCAATTTCTGAAGCATCAATACTCATTAATCGACTTCTGCTAATCGCTTTGACGGTGGCAGTCCTTTTGTCGAATCCTTGTACAGCCGATGCGTAGCCCAATAAAACCGAGATCTCACCAATGACTTCGCCTCTTGTGTTGTAGCATGCAACTATCTTATCTCCCACAAATACGCCCAATTTGCCCGACACCAAGATATACATCTTGTCACCAACTTCTCCTTGATAACAAATTATTTCTCCAGGTTTTTTATTTATTAAATTGCCGTGCTTAAAGATTTCAGAATCTTCAGAAATCTCCTCTGAATTCGCTGCTTCCAGAGTCTCGGAACTGATGCTTTGCTTTTTATACTTTAGTAAGCGATTGTAAAGCGGAGACACTTTAAACTGATCATGAATGAGTTCAAGATTTTTATCCTTTGTTGCAATTGCATGCTTCAGAATTTTGCTCGCAACCGTAACGTAGATTGTTGAGAATTCTCGAATCATATTATCTACTTGGGATAATATAGAGTTGTATTTAGCTATGTACACGTTGATGTCTTTAAGTCTCTTTGCAATGGTAATTGCTATGTTAATTCCAAGTTTCGGGTTTTTCAGAATAGTTTGATTAAAACCATCACCAGCTACTGGAATTCTAGCTATAACCGAATCTGCCTTTGTAACAATAGTGGCAGTTCGTCGCTCTCCTAAAAGAGCACCCAGCTCTCCAAAATTAATCATTTTACCTTTGATTACGGTAACTATTTTGCCATGTTTCTCTATGATTGGAATTTTGTCTACGGAATCCATATTGCTTTTAAAAAGTTCAGGATCAGTGAAAATGACATTAAGCTCACCATCTAACATGATATAAAGCTCTTCAGAAGATTCGCCTTGGACGCAAACAAATTCACCTTTGCGAAACATTTTTTTACCGAGGCCAGCCATCGATTTATGAGCCGACTTAATCTTTTGATCAGCAATTTGCTCACCTTCGAGATCCCTAACTAAAACATCGGTAATCTGGAATTTTTTAAGGCTTTCTACATGCGACAACTTGAGCACGGTGTCGCGCGTTATGATGACTGAAGCGTTATGAGCAACATCCTCAGCTAAAACCATACCTTCTTTTATATCATCTATTGCAACAGAGATCATCTTTACACAAGTATTTTCAGTTTGTGACTATGCTAACTCAAACACCGTATGTGATTAAATCAGAACGCCACAAGACATTATACTCGTAGAATATTTAAATGTGAGACAAATTTTAAGAGCCTAGATTTTCGAAACAAGACTCAATTGCATTAACCGTTCTCTTTAACTCTTCAATTCCATGCACAGTGGATAGAAATCCAGCTTCATACTGAGATGGTGCAAAGTAAACCCCTCTCTCCAACATCCCTACAAAAAAATTCTTAAACCGTAGAAAATCGCACTGGTCTACCTCTAGCTTTGTAGTGACCGGGCCTGAATGAAAGAAAAACCCAAACATAGAACCCATTGAACTAAACTGCACATCAATGTCGTAACGTTTGGCTGCGCTTTGAAAAGCATTCTCCAACTCAGCCATATATTCCTCAAACTGCTTCCAGGGTTTTATCTCTCTCAATCTTTTAAGAGTTTCAAAACCTGCAACCATTGCAAGTGGGTTACCTGACAAAGTTCCGGCTTGATAAATTCCGCCCGTGGGAGAAATTTGCTCCATGAATTCACGCTTTCCACCATAGGCTCCCACAGGTAAGCCACCACCGATTACTTTACCCAAACAGACGATATCAGGCTCTATTCCGTAAACTTCACAGGCACCACCCTCAGACACTCTAAAACCAGTCATAACCTCATCAAAAATCAATAAACTATTGAACTCATTGCATATAGTTCGCAACCCTTCTAAGAAGCCATCCTGAGGAAAAAGCAAACCCATATTACCAGGGATTGGCTCCAAAATAATTGCAGCAATATCAGAGCCGTATTCATTAAATAAACTCTTGACCTGTTCAAGGTCATTATACTCAGCAACAAGTGTATGTTTAGCTAAGTCCGCTAATACTCCTGGAGAGTTGGGCTCACCGAAAGTCAGACCTCCAGAACCCATTTGGACAAGGAGGCTGTCACCATGACCATGGTAGCAACCATTAAATTTAATAATTTTTTTTCGTTGAGTCACACCTCTAGCTAATCGAATGGCACTCATTGTAGCTTCCGTACCAGAATTAACCATTCGCATCATTTGCATACATGGCATCATATCCCGAACTAATTTAGCTAACTCTATTTCAATCTCAGTTGGCGCCCCATAAGTCCAACCTTTAGATAATTGATTCTCAAGAGAGGTACGAATTGTCGGATGACTATGCCCATGCAAGAGAGCTCCCCAAGAACATATATAATCAACATATTCATGCCCATCTTCATCGATCAAATAAGCACCGCGACCCGCCTTAATAAAAGCTGGAACTGTGCCCATTCCCTTAAAAGATCTTACCGGCGAATTAACCCCCCCGGGCATTAATGTGCAAGCTTTCTCATATAGTTTTTGGCTACGACTACGAGTCCAATCCATATATCCTCCTAATAACTACAAGAACCAAACTTGAACCTAATACTATGTAGACAATACGAAAGCCTAGTTTTAATTGGCTCATGGTAAATAAATCAAATGCTTGAACTCCATATAGAAGACACAGATACTCCATCTGATTCAAATGACTATTTGCTACCCATCCAAAAAAGACAAATAGACAAAAAAACATTGAAATTAAGAGTTTTTGCAATATTTCATCCTTTGTAAAGCATGAATTCTATCACGAAGTAAGAACTTTATGCCGATAGGTACCATGTACGTTTGTTTTTGTTTATTTTTGTCATTAGCACATGGATGTCGCCAAAATGATGGAGGAACTTATATGTCCTTTATTAACGATATACGTGTGGGCACCACTGGCCTGAAAAACTATCAAAATAAGTTAGATGTTATCAGTAATAATGTTTCCAATGCTAGTACCATTGGATTTCGACGTTCGAAGGTTACCTTCATAGAATCTTTCCAATCGATTACGAGTGCCGCGGTTCCAAACAGCGGAAACACATCATTCATAAATCCTGCCACCCAAGGGTATGGCTTAGTCACTTCTCAAATTGACCTTGATATGAAACCTGGCGAATACACTCGTACTGGAAATCTACTAGATTTAGCTGTTAAAGATGATGGTTACTTCATTGTTGAGAGGGAAGATAATCAACTTTATACCCGGGACGGCAATCTAGCAATCGATGCCAACAAACACGTTGTCCAAGAGACAAATGGAGCATTCATTAAAGGGTTTACCGCAATCATGAATGCAAATGGCACCACTACGATCGATACTCAGGGCCCTCTAGAAAAAGTACAGTTTGATAAGGTTGAAAACATTCCCTTCAAACCAACAACGAATCTTATATTTGCTAGTAATCTAGATCATGCATCTCATGTTCGAAGTCTAGAAGTGGGCAATCCAACATCTAATATTACAGATAGATACGATGAGGTTCAGAATATTGCTCAAACAGTTCAAAGAATTGATCCTGATACATACGAAATTAGTCTCTTGCACAAGGGAGAGGAAAAACTCAAACTTCAAGTTTATTTTAATGATCTAGGCGATATTCTCAATTGGGAAATTGGTGAAGGAGAGGAGAATATAAAAACTCAGACGGATGATCGCGGTCTTCTACGTACGCTTACCTTTTTTTATGATAGCGTTAACGCCGACGGTGAAACCGTGCAAAGTCCTATGACTGTTACACTTCCTAAAGTTAGTACTACTTCTGATGTTACAATGCCTGCTCACCTTAATGTTAGCTCTGATGCTATCAAACGAAACATTAACCTTAATTTGAGGCCAGGTGAACCAACTGAAGAAGATTATGGCACCATGCCTGTTGGAACGATGAATTCGATTTTTGTAGGTGGTAGAGTTCACACCACTGAAACTAACCTAATAGATAATGAAGGTCAGGTCCATTCTGCAGGTATAACTTTCGAGCATGTAGATAAATTAACAAATACCTGGTACTACCGTACTAGCCTTCCAGTAACTGATCCACTGATACAACTTTATCTCCAAGATGAAGACAATCAAGTTTTAAATCCCGACCGTCCTTCACTATTAGACCTTGAAGAAGCAAATCAAGCAATTTTCGGAGATACACGCAGGGGAAGAATTACTTTTTCTGAAAATGGCTTTATTAATGAGGCTATATCATATATGCCTGCTTTAGCTACAAGGCCAGCAAATATTGAAAGACTAGAGGTTGGCCTAGCTAACTTCGAAATAGATGATCCCGAAATTACCAGAAAGTTACCCACAAAAGAACAAATTGACGAAGCAATTGAAGCTGGAAAGGAAATAGAAGAACTTGAAATAGAACTAGAGGACGAGCTCGTTAATGAGGAGGAACTCGAATTTCAGGTTTTTGCTAAGCGTAAAGGCTTGGGAGCATTCTACGAGCTAATTTTACCAGCCAATCATATAACAATTCAGGAAATGGCAAGACGGCCTTATGATCCCGAAAAGGTTCAAGTCTCTGACCCCGATAACATTACCGAGGATGAACTATCCAAATTAAATGAAGAACTCTTTAATGGTAGTAATCAGGGAATAATTTTTTTCGATAATCAAGGCAGACTCCAAGAAGGAAAAAGTACTATTCCCGAGATCAAAGGAGTCATAAATAACATCGATTTTGTAAACGAAGTACCACTAAGTTCTTTTGATCAAATACCAACTTTAATCCCTTCCACTGGAGCGCTAAAAACTGGAAATTTACGAGTCAATTATGATCTTGATTTGGTGACTGGATTTGGAGGACCTTTTTCCACCGCAGTAAGAGAGACCGACGGGTATGAATCAGGAGACCTAATGTTTACAAGTATTACATCCACCGGAGATGGAACTCTCAGGGGTATGTACACTAATGGACAAGAACGCGAGATCGGACAAATCGGATTGGCCGTATTTAGAAACGCAAATGGCTTAGTCAAAGAGGGTAGCAATCTGTTCTCTCTGAGCGCTAACGCAGGCTTCGATGAAACTTCGATCGGTGCACCTAATTCCGCAACTAGAGGCCTAATATTAAATCAGACTCTAGAGCTCTCAAATGTTGATTTACCTACAGAATTTACGGAGTTACTTATTACTCAGCGTTCTTACCAAGCTAATTCAAAAGCTATCTCTACCTCTGATGCCGCTCTACAAACAGCTATAAACATAAAGCGATAACCAGTTAGATTAGATAAATGACTCCAAAGGCTCCAAGCCGCAGGAACGTAATAATGAGTTTCAACTAATTATACTTGAGACTCATAAAATAAAAGTTTCTCTCGAGCCTCTTCTTTGTAGATAGGATCACAGTTTGTCTCTTGAATCTCCCGCCAAATTTCTCTAGAGTTCTTTATGTATCCAGAATCTTCCCAAAGCGTGGCTACGGTAAGCATAGTCTGACCATCCTCAGGGTCAAGCGCTAATACTCTCTCGTAATAGTCAATAGCTTGATCTCTTGATCCCAATCTCTTATAGAGTTTAGCTAAGATCATTAAAGCATCAATATGCTCTCCATCTTTTTCTAGAGATTTAAGTAAGAATCTTTCAGATTCTTTGAATTCTTGGCAGTTGAAAAAAACTTGTCCGAGTCTGTATTCAAATTGAGCATTTAACTCACCATCTAATTCCAAGCCGTTTTGATAAGCATTACGAGCTTCCATGAAATGATTCGTATCTGCATAAGCATTGCCCAATCGCAAATAAGCTTCTTCATTCTTAGGGTCTATTTCTAACACCTGCTTAAGTTCATAAATGGCTTGCTCATAGAAACCTGCCAGGGCGTATTCCATAGCCAAGTCAAATATTTTTTCAACTTTTCCAGGGCTATTTTTCACTTCATTTTGAAGTGATGAAATTTGCTCACTGGGCTGGATTTCAAGCTTGAGTCTAGATATTTCTACAATTAACTCATCCTTAAGAACATTATTTCTAACGGTTCCTAGGGCATTTTGAAAGAAGTTAAGAGCCATATCAAGATCACCCTCATTCCAAAATTCTCGAGCGGTTTCTATACTTTGGTTGGTTAATGATCGAGAAATTGTCTCAAGTTTAATTTCCAGTTCTTCTTCTTCCAAAGATTTTATTCTACGTAATATGCCAAGGGCCTTCTCAAACTCTATTCTAGCCTCTCCAAGACTCCCAGACTCAAGTAAAGTAAGTCCATTATCTTTATGAAACAAATACTGCTTGCTTAACAAAAGCTCTTTCCAACTCATAAAGTCTCCTCAAAGTCTACCTATAACATTGGATGGCACCCACCCCTGAAGTCCTGGCTGAACCTTCACCTGAACCCAATCTCCATGTTCCGAAACGATTCGAAGTAACTTCCCGGCATGGACGTCAGTTAGTAAAGAAGAATGCAAGTTTTGATTCGAGAATATTGACTGACGATTTTCCATCACTACGCCATATTTGGGTTGCTCAACCAAATAATTCCACTGATACACTATCCAAGATATAGAAAGTAATATTCCCAAAAATAGTAGCCATCCGCCCCATTTGGATTTCATCACAATACCAAGACCGATTACCAAAACGAGAAAAAATAAAATTTTATATTCAAACGATCCGCTACTCATAACTTGCTCTAAAAACTCTGGTTGCTCCTGATCTAGTAAGGCCTCTTGGACCAAACTCAGATTAAAGGATAAATTTTGATGTTTTGGATTCCTTTGAAAAGCTTTTAGAAAATGAAAATGAGCCTTACCCATTTTCCCTAGTTTGTAATAGGTACTACCAAGATTCGAGTGTAATGCATAACTAGGGTCATTTAGACATTGTGTATAGGCCAATATCGCTTGCTCATAATTTCCGCTGAAATAAGCCTGACTACCCTCCTGAAATGTTTCGCAAGCATGAGAACTATCTAATGATAAGCAAAAAACTACTGTGAAAATAAACCATACCAGCTTAAAGAGCTTCATTTAAATCCTTGAGAATTTCATCAATTGTGGCATCTTCAGAATCACTCAAAGCAGCCGTTTCTTTTACCATAAGTTTTTTAACCGTAAGAACGAGTTCTTCTCTCTCTACAGGCTTAAAAAGGAACTCAACAATCCCACCCCGAAAAGCTTCATTAGTCGCTTTTCGTTCTGGAAAGCCTGTGATCATAACAACCTTGATTTCGGGAAAATTATCGTTCAAATAATGAATCAAATCTAATCCATCCTCACGTGGCATTTTGTAATCAGTGATCACTAAATCAAATCTTTGCTCCCTTAATTTTTCTCGAGCTACCGCCACAGAGTCCGCTACTTCAACAGAGTAACCCTCTAGTCTTAAAAAATCTTGATAAGTTCCACTCACCAACTCTTCATCATCTACAATTAAAATCATTTTTTCCTGCTTAACCTTAAGATCAAGTCACTTTGAAGTATACTTGCTCATTACTCGGGATGCTACAAAATGCACCTTATTCAAGGCCTATTTATTATTGACTCCGTCGCTCTGCTAGTTGTTTGCGTTGCTCCTCAAAAATCCAGTTAACTAACTTATCTTCAGTTTGTTTACTCATATTCAAGAAATTAACAGCCATCCCCTGACACTTCACTGACTTATCATTACCAATTGATTTTACTACCACAACTCGACCTGGTATTACTGTATTTATTACTATTTCACCTTCTTCATCTTTAACGTATATATAAAGAAAAATTGGTTTTCCTTTATATATTATTTTGTCTCGAGTGAGCACGAAACAGCCACCTCTAGAAATATCTGAAAGAATTCCCGTAGAAGTCTGATCCTCTGGGAAATGTCGATTCTCATCTAATTCTCCCGTAAATAAAATCTTTACCGCTGCTCTTACTCGAACATCTTGACGCATTT
>CAZYUV010000098.1:0-10836 GCA_964650625.1 uncultured bacterium | reverse complement strand
GGATTCTATGGTACCTATGTTACATGCAGCTTTGGATGAACTGGCATCGTTGGGTGCCAAAGAGGTTATTCTGGGAATGGCTCATCGGGGCCGTCTGAACGTACTAACAAATGTTCTTGGTAAACCCCATGAACAGGTCATGGCAGAATTCGAGGGGATGGGGGCCACCACATCCAAAGGTGATGGTGACGTAAAATATCATCTGGGATACTACAATGAAGTTGAGACATTTAATGGAAATAAGATTTCCATGGTTCTAAATCCCAATCCGTCACACTTGGAATTGGTGAATCCGGTTATTCAAGGAAAGGTCTACTCTCGCCAGAAAGTAATTAACGATTCTGAAAAGCGACAGGTCATTCCTTTGCTGATTCATGGGGATGCTGCATTTGCGGGCCAAGGAATCAACATGGAGACTCTGCAATTATCTCAGATGCGTGGTTACGCTGTGGGAGGAATTGTTCACATTGTGGCAGATAATCAGGTTGGCTTTACGGCTGACCCGCCTCAAAGTAGATCAACAAGATACTCAACCGATCTTTTTAAGATGGCCGATTGTCCTGTATTTCATGCAAATGCAGATGACCCTGATGCAGTCGTGCGAGCTATGCGAATGGCCTGTAGATATCGGCAACAGTTTCACAAGGATGTTTGCGTTCATTTACTAGGATATAGAAGGTATGGGCATAATGAAGGTGATGAACCTTCTTTTACGCAGCCTTTGATGTATGGAAAGATAAAAAAGCATCCTCGTGTATCTAAAATATACCGCGAAAAATTGTTGGCGGATAAATTGTTGGATGAGTCTTTATTAGATTCTATAGAGTCAGAGGTTAAGAATCACTTGGATCAGCAGCATCAAAGTGTTCAAACGGGAAAAATACATTGTATTAATCGTAATCTCGAACCCGGTTGGGACCAAGTTTGGGAAGAGGATCTTCAGAAACGCAAAACGGGTGTACCGCTTGAGGTTCTTGATAAAGTTGTGAGTAGCATTTCACAATTGCCAGAGACAATAAGTTTCAATAAGAAAATAGTTAAATTTACCACTGCACGGAGTGAGAGTTGGAACTCTGACAAAATAGATTGGGCTTTTGCTGAAGCATTATGCTTTGGTAGTTTATTGCTCGAAAAGAAGCGAGTTCGATTGTCGGGTCAGGATTCTAGAAGAGGTACTTTTTCGCAGAGAAATCTTGTTTTATACAGTGATCAAGACGGTTCTGAATATATTCCATTGAATCATATTTCAGATAATCAACAAGATATATGTGTTTTCAATAGTATGCTCAGTGAGCTAGCAGTGCTTGGATTCGAATATGGCTTTGCATTGGGTAATCCGGACACTCTGGTTATGTGGGAAGCACAATTCGGTGACTTCGCTAACGGAGCACAAGCGATGATGGATGTTTTCATAGCATCCGGTGAAAGTAAATGGCAGACTCAGAACGGGCTTATAATGCTTTTACCACATGGCTATGAAGGACAAGGTCCTGAGCACAGTTCTGCTCGACTGGAGCGTTACTTGCAGCTCTGCGCCAGTTATAATTTAAGAGTCTGTAATACAACGACTCCTGCAAATTATTTTCATGTATTGCGTCGACAAGTGATGAAAAAGGATCGTAGACCACTTGTTCTGATGACTCCTAAAGTTTTACTTCGTTTGCGTCGTTGTGTTTCGGCCCGTGAAGATTTTGCTGCAGATAAAGTATTCCTAAAGGTTATCGTTGGAACTGGTGATTCGCAGCTACCAAAAGAGAAGGTTAAGCGGCTTATTTTTTGTAGCGGAAAATTGTTTTATGAGTTACTCGAATACAGAGAGCAGAATTCGATTAGTGATGTTGAACTGATTCGTCTGGAGCAGTTATATCCTTTTCCTTACAAAACTATTATGAAAATTATCCAGTCCTATCCCGATTTGCAAAGTTGTAAGTGGGTTCAAGAAGAACGTAAAAATATGGGAGCCTGGAGTTATGTGGAACCTCGGTTTCGAGAATTGATTGAAGATTCTAAACTGATTCCCACTTATGTGGGTCGTGACGAGGGCGCAAGTCCATCCTCAGGTTTCGCACATGTACACAAAGAAGGTCAAGCCAAGCTGATTGCTGAGGCTTTTGAAAATGCACAATAGGAGACACAATGCCTTATGAAATATATTTACCAAGTCCCGGAGAATCAATCACCGAAGCAGAGGTTGCTTCTTGGATGAAAGAGGACGGAGAATTTGTTGAAAAAGATGAGGTAATCTGTGAGGTTGAAACAGACAAAGCTTCACTCGAAATAAGTGCTGAATGCTCAGGTACATTGCGCATTCAAGTTGAGGAGGGGTCGGTAGTTGAAGTTGGTGCCATTCTCGCTGTCATTGAAGAGGGTGGAGGGAAGCCACAGGCAGTCGATACCGGAAGTGAAGATGAGGTCGCGTCGATAGTCAAAGACACTACCACTACTCAAGTCAATGTAGCAGAAGGTCATGGACCAGCAGTTTCAAGACTAGTAGAAGAAAACAACGTGGACTTAACCCAAGTATCCTCTACTGGCAAAGATGGTCGTGTTACCAAGGGCGATCTATTAAACCATCTGAGTGGGACTTCGAAGCTGGATAAATCCAGTCAAAATAAGAGTCTAGAGCAGAAGGTTACCAAAGCTGAAAACCCTCAGGCTACAAGCCCTCTTCAAGGCGTTTCTCGGCAGGAAAACCCTGTTAAAATGACCAGAATACGGCGAAAAATAGCGGATAGATTAAAAGAGGTTCAGAATACAGCAGCCATATTGACAACGTTTAATGAAGTAGACATGAGTAACATCATGGATTTACGCAAACGTTACAAAGAAGATTTCAAGGCGAAGTATGGCGTAAATCTCGGATTTATGTCTCTTTTCACCAAAGCTGCTGTAATTGCCTTACAGAAATTTCCGGTGGTCAATTCAGAGCTCAGGGGAGATGAGTTGGTTTATCGTAATTATAACGATATTGGTATAGCCGTTGGGACTGATCGAGGATTAGTGGTTCCAGTGGTGCGAGATGCGGATAAAATGAGTCTGTCTCAAATTGAGTTGGAAATTATACGTCTTGCAGGAAAGGCTAGAGAAGGTAAATTGGGTATTGATGATATGAGTGGAGGTACGTTTACTATAAGCAATGGAGGCGTGTATGGTTCTATGCTGTCTACACCGATCTTAAATGCACCTCAGACAGCGATCATGGGTATGCATAATATCGTAAAACGGCCAATAGCAGTTGGTGATCAAGTAGTGGTTCGCCCAGTAATGTATCTGGCTTTGTCCTATGATCATCGAGTTATTGATGGCTCAGAAGCCGTACAGTTTCTTGTTGCGATTAAGAACTGTATCGAAGACCCCTCTAGAATGTTACTTGAGTTAGCGTAGGAGTTTTTATATGTCCCAATATGATCTGATAGTTGTTGGAGCAGGTCCTGGTGGTTATGTGGCTGCAATACGGGCAGCTCAACTGGGTATGAAGGTGGCATGCATCGAGAAACAGTCCACCTTGGGTGGCACTTGTTTGAACTGGGGATGCATACCCAGTAAGACTTTACTGGATTCATCCGAACTTTATTATCAAGCGAATCACGAATTTCATGAGCATGGAATTGAAGTAAAGGCTAAGCTTGATCTTGAAAAAATGATGCAACGAAAATTAAAGGTTGTTGAAGGTCTAACTGATGGAATAGTAGGTCTGTTTAAAAAAAATAAGGTGGACCGTTATGAAGGTCATGGCAAGTTAATTTCTTCCAATGAAGTGCAAGTTATCTCAGGCGACGGTAAAAAAGAGATTTTGAAAACTGGGAAAGTACTTTTAGCTACAGGCTCCGTATCTGTGGATATCCCCAGTTTCCCAATTGATGAGAAGCGAATTGTCTCATCTACGGGCGCAATTGCTCTGCCCGAAGTACCTAAGCATTTAGTGGTTATTGGTGGAGGTGTTATTGGTTTAGAGCTTGGTAGCGTATGGCGCCGCTTGGGTTCAGACGTTACGGTTATAGAGTTTATGGATCGAATTTTACCTTTTAATGATAAAGATATATCGCGTCAAATGCAGTCCATACTTAAGAAGGAAGGCTTTAATTTTCATTTGAACACGAAAGTTGAAGCGGTGGAATATCTGGATGATAATCATTTAAAAGTGAAAGCTAGCGGGAAGAAGGGTGTAGTTGAGTTAGACAGTGATGTAGTACTCGTTTCTGTAGGTAGAAAACCTTTTTCGGAAGGGCTTGGACTTGATGAGCTTGGAGTACAGAAAGATGAACGTGGCTTTGTTCAAGTGGATGGTAATTACCAGACTAATGTAGCAGGGATATATGCGATCGGAGATTTGATTCCAGGCCCGATGTTAGCTCATAAGGCCGAAGAAGATGGGGTCGCTTGCGTTGAGCGTATGCAGGGTATTGCTGCTCATGTGGATTATAATCTTGTCCCCGGTGTTGTCTACACTCATCCGGAAGTTGCTTGTGTTGGTTTAACTGAAGACCAATGTAAGCAGCAGAAAATCAAAACTAAGACTGGAAAATTTCCTTTTGCAGCTACCGGTAGAGCAAGAGCGTTGAATGAGATTAGAGGTTTTGTCAAAGTGGTAGCTGACGCAGAATCAGATAAAGTTTTAGGTGTGCATATGATTGGGCCGCGTGTGAGTGAAATGATAGGTGAGGTAGTCACAGCAATGGAGTTTCACGCCAGCAGTGAAGATATTGCGCGCACCTGCCATGCACATCCCACATTGAGTGAAGCCATCAAAGAAGCGGCTCTTGATGTTGATAAAAGAGCCCTACATATGTAGAGAATAATCGATTAATTTGTTGGTCGTTCATTATGTTTTGCTGATTTTTGAGCGCATTGGATTTAAACTTAAATGATAAAAAGAAAATTTTTTCGGTCCATAATGGTGCTTTTTGTACATTAATGCAATCACAACATGTCATAATAATATAGTAATTAGTGATAATTTCAGGGATCCAACCATGGCCACTGGCAACCCAACTATATTTTATACTGTTGATGAAGAGGGTACGATATTAGATATCGGTGGAGATTGGCAAACCTTCGTTGCCGAGGGAGGTGTTGAAGACCCTCAATCGATGTCTGACTACAATATGGTAGGTAAGAACCTATTTGACTTCATTGCTAATGAAACCGTAAGAGACATGTATCGAGAGTTGCACCGCAAAGCTATGGATGGCCAGAAGTGCGAATTTGAGTATCGATGCGATGGTCCTGACGTGGCGCGTGTGGCAAAGCTAGAACTGGAGGCAGGGGATTTAGGAATTTGCTACACATCGACAATCTTAAATGAAATTCCCCACAACACGGAAGGGCCAATTTCAGTAAATCGGGAGAAAGATCTCTTAGTAAGAATGTGTTCAGTTTGTAAAGACATACAGATTCCTGAGCGGGGAGATAAGTGGTATTCTTTGGAGGATTATCTGAAGAGAGCCCATATACCCCACACTCTCTCACAAAGTGTGTGTCCTAAGTGCTCAGAGGTTCCCTCCGAAGACTAGAATTTTAAGCTCGTTTTCGCCCTGAATTTTTACGATCAATCTTGTCCCTGTTAACCGTGGATGTTAGCCTCCAAAGATGCCTAACTCCATCATCAATATTGTTTCGGATTCGATATTTTGTAACCCATCTCAACTTGAGTCTCCCGGTCGTATACTGGTGACTGATTGCTATTGGACGAGGCAATTTGACAAATGTACGCAGCTTTTCCAGATTGGAGAGCGTTATATTTTTATTATTCCATTTAGGTGGGCACCACTGTTTCAGCCTATTCTAGAGAAAATCAAACTTGGCTCTGGATTGAATCCGGAATCTATTCTCCATTTACTCAATGATCGAAAGACATTTTCTGGACTAAAGATAGAGCAAGTACAAGATATTTTTTCGAATTCAGATTGGGATACGTGTGATTCTATAAATGCTAGGGAATGGTGGAGAGCCTACCCTATAGAGTATACCGCATGGTTTCATTGGCATAATATTGAGCAAGTTATCAGTGCCACAACAGCTATGGTAAATATTGGAATAGACGCCAGAGAGATTAAATCTAGCGTAGAATTAGATCATTTTTTGTCAAATATTGATTTTAGTAATTCATTTCATCTAATCTTGCCTAAAACTGTAGAACTAGAGAGTGAACTACTTCAAAATCATGAACTGACAGTTGTTGTTCGTCAGAGGATCACTTGGGATGCATAGGTGAAAATACACTGATCTAAGTATAAAAAATCAATTCCATTGAAACAAAGACGGTTGTTCTGGCGTATATAAGCGCATGCGAATTAATCCATTGTTTATTTTATGTCTTCTAGGTTCTATCCTGCTGGGTCAGTCTACCTATGCTCAAATACCCGATCATGCGGGACTCCCTAAGGTCTTTCCAGCCGGTAATAATGCCGAAGACGGGGTAGATCCGATAACGGATAAAGACATCCTCTTGCGGTTAATAGAGTACGCCAAATATTGTGTCCTTGTAGGTAAAAGCGACCAGGAAATTCTTGAGAAATTTCCCAAAGCTTCGATTTACGAGACTGAGAAAACGAAGGTTAAATTTTTCGTAGTACGTGATGATGTAAATGAAACTCAAACTATCGTTATCCGAGGTTCGGCAAACCTAACCAATTGGATTGTTGATTTCAAATTCTGGAAGATCAAGGATGCTTGGCTCGATATTCGAGTTCATAAAGGTTTCTATGAAGCGACGAGAGAGGTTTTTTGGGACTCTGTTTTTGATCTAAATCCAACCTACAAAACAACTATAACCGGACATTCTTTAGGCGGTGCAATCGCCATTATTTTAGGTATGTATCTTGATGGTTTCGGTCATCCTGAGACCGATGTTATTACATTCGGTCAACCTCGCATCACAAACAAAAGTGGGGCTACTAAATACAAAGAGTTTCCGTTTCAGAGAGTTGTCATTGCTGCTGATTTAATTCCGCATCTCCCACCTGGTTTTCTAGGCTATCGCCACTTCGGAAATAAATGGTACTTAAAGATCAAAGATTCTGCGCATATTTTAGCTCTGGATGACTCCGATAGTGATGTAATGGAAGAAGATCCGCAAGAAGCACTCGACCTCTGGGATAAATGGGTGGAAGGTGTGGATCAAAACAATTTACCAGTTCTAAGACCACCAACAATTTCCAGAATATGGATGACAATACGAGACGAAAATCAGCCACGATCTATGAGTGATTTATTTGAATCCGAAGAATGGAAACGCCTAAAAGCGGTAGACAATCAGAGTCATTCTAGATCAAGTAAAGATCGCGTGTTTGAGTTAAACGGTAATGTTGTAACTCGCGAGCAGCACGATGAGCGTGGTGATTGGTTTAACTGGCATGCCCTTGAACGCTATCTTGCGCGATTGAAGAGTTTGGTTGGGGACGACTCTGATTCAAAAGCTGTAAATAATTAAGTAGCACTAACTCAACGATCAGTCTCGCAAAGTATTTTTAAGTAACCATAAACGTCTTATCACTCTCACTTTATAACTATGTTTAAGTGAACATTTAGTATCAAAAAAAAGTGGAACCGAATATTAATTTGAAAAAAATAGCTATTGGAACGGCAACTTTTGGGATGAATTACGGTGCTTTCAATTCATCTGGACAAATTAATCAAGATCAAGCAGGGCGAATACTTACCTTAGCCAAGGATAAGAATATAAATACCATAGATACCGCAATTTCCTATGGTGAAAGTGAGCAAGTGTTAGGTTTTGTTGGAGTACAAAATTGGAAAATAATTTCAAAGATTCCGCCTGTCGAAATAAGTACTCAGTCTATTTCGCGATGGATGGACTCTCAAGTGGAGCAATCATTGAAAAGGTTAAAGGTTCCAAGAATTTATGGACTACTTTTACATGATCCCGGGCAATTAAATCAGTCTTACGGCCAAAAGATTTGGTCTGCACTTTGTGAGCTAAAGGAAAAGAAACGAGTATCTAAAATAGGGTATTCGATTTATGATCCCAGCGAGTTAGATTGTTTATGGAAAAATTTTAGACCTGATATTATTCAAGCACCTTTTAATTTAATTGATCGCAGAATGTTGACTTCTGGATGGTTGGACAAGCTTCATAATAGTAATTGTGAAGTACACGTGAGATCTGTATTTCTGCAAGGGCTTCTTTTATCGAAGCTTTCTGATAGTCCAAAATTTTTCAAGACATGGAGACCGTTATGGGACAAGTATATCGAGTGGCAGAAAGCTGAAAACGTTTTACCATTAGAGGCTTGTATGGGATTTGTTTTATCTTTCCCTCAGATTTCTAGAATAATTGTAGGTGTTGATTCATTACTTCAATTCGAACAAGTTTTAAATTGCAACTTACCAAGCTTGTGTTATTTTCCTGAAGAGATTTCAAGCGATGATATCAACCTATTAAATCCAAGGAAATGGAAGATCTAATACATTGAATTAAATAGAGATTTTCAGTCTTTTAAGTGGCTGTTAAATGTAAAAAATTCAGGTTTAGTTGTTTCTAGCCGTAATACATCTTCCCACGTAAAGTTTATATTTGGATCGAAATACTCAAAAACTTTTTCAACTACAGCGAAATCCGATGGTTCATCCACAGTCCAACGTTTTCTAGAAAAGTCTGTATCATTACTGAGAGAGCCTTGTTTAAATTGGGTTCCATTAATTATGAAGGGAGTAACATGTTCTCTGTCGAAATCTCGAACAGCCAATTGATTTGCAATTTCTAGTGCTGTGAACGAAAAAATTTCTGTATCTAGACCTTTTGGGTAACTTCTGGGCTGATTATTGCTTACGTAATCGTAGTTACCGCCATGAAAAACATCAACTACCTTATCTACTAGATATGGATCAATGAGAGGGTTGTCACTAGTTATTCTTACTATATTACATATACCCAATTTACTTGCAGCTTGGAAATATCGATTAAGAACATCCAATTCATCGCCGGACTCGACGTGAAATCCAAGATCTTGGACATGGTCTTTAAGCGGCTCGTTCTCTGGCTTGTCACTTACCGCTACAACAACTGAATCCAGTGTTTTAGCTTTTGACAATCGTTTGAGTAGTAATTCGATCATTGGAACGCCAATGATTGTTTTCATTACTTTGCCCGGTAAGCGAGTCGAACCCATTCTAGCCTGAACAATAGCGGCGGTTTTCAATTAGAACTCCTTATTAGATTTTTTTACAGTATTGCAATTGTCCACTTAGATTATAATAGTCGAATAGTTTTTCTTAAAACTAACTTTATTCCCATAAGTTTAGTAGTTTTATTTTTTATTGTAAATTTCGCATTCAACCAGCATCTGGAGCGGGTACTTCTAGCTTTGAAAAAAGCATTATTGGGGTCAAGGAGTAACCACGGAGCTTATCAAGGCAATTGCTGACTATGGTTTTAATAAAATTATCTAGCAGAGTATTCACTGAGGCTTATAGTCGTGTCAAAAATTCAAAAAGTGAACAGAATGCACCTAAACTTTGCTTATATTTTAAGATGACAGTCTTATGGCATATGGCGGGAAATTGATCCCCAAATTAGTTAGTCGAATGCAATAAATTCAAGTAGCAAGCCATCACCTTCATACCTTTGCGACCTTGCTCCCAACGAAATTCTTCGTTAGGGCAATGATAGCCATCTGACATTAGACTCTGGGCAATTAAGACAATAGGTACTCCAGGAAGCACCCGCTGAAATTGCGGTAGACTGCCTATGGTTCCACCACAACCAATAAAAAGTGGGTCGCTTCCATATCCCTGTTTGCAAGCTGCTCTGGCAAGTTCCATGTGTGGGTGTTCCAAATCAGCGAGGACGGCCTTCTGACCACCTAGGGAAGTAACTTGTATCTCTGGATGTACTTGTTGCAGAAAGCTTTGGAGACAATTAACCAGATGCTCCGGTTCTTGTCCGGGTATCAAGCGCATACTGACTTTAGCTTTCACATCATAAGGAATTGCAGATTTCATTGCCCCTGGTTCATATTGAGCACCTTCAAATCCATGCACCTCAAAAGTAGGCAAATGCCAAATTCTTTTTAGAATCTTAAAACCATCTTCTGTATGTAAAGTGGCGTCAGCGCTATCTTGCTTAAATTTCTCTAAATCGAATTGATCCGCTACGGCTCTTAAACGTTTTTGTTCATCTTCATTCATTTCGGGACAACCATCAAAGAAACCCGGAATCAAAATATTACCCTTAGAGTCAATACAGCGGCTGAGAGCCTGAATTAATGTATTAAGAGGGTTAACGACTCCGTTTCCGAACATGCCACTATGTAAATCTTTGTTACCAGTTTTCAACCCTACTTCCACACGCAGCATACCTTTTAATTTATAAGTGATTGCTGGCCGACTACCCTCAAATACTGTGTCACTTACCAAAATAGAATCAGGCTTTTTCAGAGCGTTTGGATGATCGTCCAAAAACTGACCAAAGAAGGGACTGCCCGTCTCTTCTTCTGTCTCATAGATGATTTGAAGATTAGGACTTGGGATATTGTTATCTAGGAGGAACTTTATACCATAAAGTATACTCAAAGCTGGGCCCTTATCATCAGTACTACCTCTAGCAATTATTTTTTCGTCTGTTACAACTGGTTCGAAGGGCTCTGTAACCCATTGTGGTTCGTCGGCAGGTTGAACATCCATATGGTTGTATATGGTTACCCAAGGTAGTTGAGGGTCTCGTTCAAGCTGAGCAACAAAGACAGGATTACCTTTCGTTTCTATGATACGATTCTCAAAACCTAGAGATGCAGTAATCTCACCTACCGCTTGTAAAATATTGAAGAACTCAGTTTGATCAGTAACTCCCGGTGAAATACTTGGGATTTTCACCAA
>CAZYUV010000097.1:0-10882 GCA_964650625.1 uncultured bacterium | reverse complement strand
AAATAAAAATAGTCTAATGATCAATCTTTAACGGAATCCCATATCAAGACTTTGCTGAAAACGAACTTCACCTCGCGACGATATAGACGTTTGAAAACGTTTTCGATGTGATTCTACAGCACTCCGAACTTTTTGATCCAGCAAATCTAACTGATTCATCAATTGCTTGAGAGGCTTAGTTACAAAATTTTCCAAATCAGAAACGTTATTAACAACGATCCAGCCTTGCTGCGCTATTTTATGAATACTCATAATTTTACCGACTAGAGCATCATACTGCTCACGCACATCCTCTAAAAAAACCATTGCTGCATAGCGATTCAGAGTGTTCGAACTTACAAATTTAGAAAACTGCTCGATAGACTCAGAAAAGTTCTCAGTGTATTTGTAGCGATAATTAGTAGCATTACGCTTTTCCACTTGAACCAAATTTCCACTCTCATTCCTAATTGGAGTTGCGATTTGACTAGTAAATCGACGCACATGACCCAAAATAGATTCTAAGTGTAAAAAACCATCAATAAGATCATTTTGATAAGCTCGGCACAATTGACTGGTAATACGACCATCTCTAGCAGACTCCACTACGAAATACTGCATAAATGCATGTTTCAATGCTTCTCTTGACCATGGAAGCAAATCTACATCGATACTTTTAGTCGACGCCATAATGAAACTGGGTTTCCGGTTTACCAATGCAATCAGAATCAAAGCCCGCGGTTGAACATCTTTCAACAATACATCCCAATCCTCGCCATCGATATCAATTACTTTTTTGCCCGAGCTAATTAATCTAGAAATAACTGAAGATCGCATTTGAAAATCAGCCAGGTCATAGGCATAGCCAAAAACCCTAGATTGTGCAAAGGATACATCTTCCTCCGGATTTTGAACTAGCTCATCCATGTAATGCATTCTGAACTCGCTATCTCCGCGTTCGCTGTAACCGATGACCACCTTTCGCGAATTATGATTAAATCTCAAAAAATCTCGCCAACGCTTACGCTTAACTTTACGACTAAATTCACGAAAATAAATTTCACTAAGTTGTAAGAAGACTAACGAACCACTATCTGAATATATTCTATCTGGATCCACTTCCAACCACTTATGGCGTAGTTCTAGCGACCCTTTCAGCTGCTTGTCTCTTAATACCACTGGCTCGCTTTCAGCATAAGAACCTGGAGTAAAAATATCTGAGAAACCATCGGTAAGATCATCATCGTCATCATTACCAAAGGAGATAATTACCAAAAGAATGAATAACGATAAAGAAACAGATAAGCGCAATAAGGGCATAGATGGGCTCCAATGACTATTTACGACTTATTATTACAATTGTTACCAGATCATTGAAATTAATCCAAAATAGCCCTTTGAAGATCGGGTAAAATCGTACCCGACGGACCCTTTAAAAAAATCGTACTATTAGAAAAATCTGATCTTTCGGGGTTTATTTCTATTACCGGAACATCCTCATTAAGGGCATATGGAACCATGCTAGCGGCTGGATATACGGCCAAGGAGGTTCCAACGACAACAAGAACATCTGCATTTCTCACTGCACTTATAGCGGTCTCCATAGTTCCTGGATACAGAGCTTCACCGAACCACACAATATGTGGTCTTAACATAGAACCGCATTTACATAATGGGGGAACGGTTTGAAAGGAGTTTGGACGATTTAAAACCTTGTCTGTTCTAAGACAACGAACCTCCAATAAATTTCCATGAAGGCATACGATTTTGCGACTACCTGCTCGCTGATGTAAACCATCCACATTTTGGGTAACTAAAAGAAATTCTGGGTACTGTCTTTCCCACTCAACTAAAGTCTCATGACCCGGATTAGGCAAGGCTTGAAAAGCTTTCTCACGTCTCCAGTTATACCAATTCCATACTAATTCTGGATCTTTCTTAAATGCTTGCGGAGTTGCTAGTTCCATAGGATTATAGTGACTCCAAATACCGTCGCCTTCGGAGTCGCGAAATGTATCCAATCCAGACTCTTTCGAGATACCTGCCCCCGTCAGAAGTACAACCTTTCGGGCAGTTCTGAGGTGCTCTGCAGCTTCTTCCATTCAAACTCCTTATACATGAATCAATATTGTCCGAAAGGATACAACGAGAACGAATAATACATCTAGGGTCAAACATGTCCAACGTAGCTCAAAGCAAACAGTTCAGTCTTCTTGAAGTATCAAATTTAACTCGAATTCAAAAGAAGAGCTTGGAATATTATTGCAATAGCTTCCTAGATCATTTGGATCAGTTTAATGAAGTTTCATCGCTCACAAAAATAAGTAGCTTTGACATCCAATTACTATTGATTGCTCATGAGGTTTCAAAAAAAGGACTTAGTCGTTCCCAAATCCGCTATATCATTCATCAAACACAACAAAAAGCTTCCAATCAAGTGCAATCAAACTTTGAATCTCTTGATGAGGACCAGAAACGCAGAACACTCGAAAATTATGTTCGAGCTCTCTGAAAATTTGTAAGTTCAAAGTTGACCTTTATCCTTCCTAAGGGCCTTTGGTAAGATTAGGAATGCCCCTTAAAATACGAATAGGGATCGATCAGGGCGGCACATTTACAGATTGCATAGCTGTCTGCTCTAACTCGATTGAAACCAGCACTTTTAGTTGTAAAGTTTTAACTCAGAGTAACTTACAAGATTATTCGGCACCCCGTATTGGAGTCCGTCAATTAATTCAAAAGATTCAATTCCACTATCCAAACCAATTAATTGATGTAGAGTCCATTCGGCTTGGCACAACAATTACTACAAATGCTTTTTTACAAGATAAAGGCAAATTAGTGGGAGTTCTTATCACCGCTGGATTTGAAGATTTATTCTGGATTGGAGACCAAAGTCGTAAAAATATTTTCGATCTTAGAGGTAAAAATCCAAAACCTTCCTACGCATCAATTGCAGGAGTGAACGAAAGAGTCGTACTCAAGAACTCAAATATTTGTGTAGAAACCAAACCTCAAAAAGAACAAATCAAGTCTAAACTAGATAATTTTAGAACTCGTGGAATAGAAAGTATTGCAATTTGTTTAATTCATAGTTGGAGATTTACTGAACATGAGCAACTTATCGCTGATTGGTGCCGTCAAGAGGGTTTTAAAAATGTTTTCTGTTCACATGAAATATCACGCCAACCCAATTTCCTTAAACGTTCCTATTTAACCGTAATTGATGCAGGCCTGAGCCCTTTGATATCTAATATTCAAAAAGACTTTATCAAAAATTTAAAAGACCTAAACGTTGGTAAGCACTTGTTCATGAAATCTGATGCTGGACTTTGTACTATCGATAATTTCAAAGGATTCAATAGTCTACTTTCAGGTCCCTGTGGAGGAGTAACTGCACTATCCAAATTCTTTCAAAATCATTTACCACTGATTGGTTTTGATATGGGAGGAACTAGTAGCGATGTGACTCGTTTTAATGGTGAAGTGGATATATCCTTAGAACACTCCATTGATAGCCTTCCAATACACACTCCTCAAGTAAGTATCGAAAGCGTTGCCAGCGGTGGCGGCTCCATCTTGAGTATCGAGGATGGATTATTAAAAGTAGGTCCAAAAAGCTCTGGAGCTTACCCTGGACCACTTTGCTATGGCTTCGACGGCACGCTTAGCCTAAGCGATGCAAATCTAGTTTTGGGTCGCTTACAAGCTCAACTTATCAACTCCTGCTTTGGACCAAACCGAGATAAACCGCTGGATATAGCACTTGCCCGTAAAGGTTTTGAAAAGTTATTACAAACACATCCCGAATTGGCCTTCCAATCTGTTGAAGAATTAGCGGAAGCTTTTGTAATGGTAGCTAACCAAAAGATGAGTCAACCGATCTTGGAAGTCTCCATAGCTAAAGGCTACGATGTAAAAAAACATAATCTGGTATGTTTTGGAGCCGCTGCTGGCCAGCATGCTTGTCAGATTGCCAAGGACCTCGGCTTGACAAAAGTCTTAATCCATTCGCAAGCCGGATTACTTAGTGCCGCTGGACTGTTGGCAGCATGTCCTGAAAATTATAAATTTTGTTACATAGGCAAATGCATAGATTCAGTAACACTACCTAAAGATATTCTTGACTCTGAGAACATTAGCGCAATCTGTCGTTATTCAAATACGAATACACTTTTGAAGATCAATTGGCACCCTGTAACAAATCTGAAAAATCGATTCGAAAAAGCCTTTCGTAAACAATTTGGTTTCGTTCACAAAGATGTAAAAATAATCGTAGAGCATGCGGTTGTTCACCATTCTGAAAATGAGAATTTTTCTGAACTAAGTCTACCTCGAAATGAACAAAGTCTTAAACATCAAAAAACGGTCTCAATGGTGAATGTCTTCATAAATGGTCAACATCGATCAATACCATGTTATCACTGGGAAGATAAGCCTGAAGTGTTAGGGCCAGCAATTATTCACAACCAATTTACCGCTATCTTTATTGAGCCAGGATTCAAAAGCTACTGGGATTCATCTGAACTTTTGACCTTAACACAGCAGCAACCCAATCAATCAAAATCAAAATTGAACGAAGCACTTCAAGTTACTCTCTTTGCTGGACGGATTCAGAGCATTGCATGCCAGATGGGCCAAGTGTTGCAGAAAACCTCATTATCTATCAATATACGAGAGAGAATGGACTTTAGCTGCGCTATATTCTCCACCTCTGGTGAACTAATTTGCAACGCTCCACATATACCAGTCCATCTAGGTAGCATGTCTAGTACAATTCGATCATTACTAGACCATCCGGATTCTAAAAATTTTCTACAAGCTTGTTTATCTAATCCCCATCAAGCGATTCTGTGTAACAGTCCTAATGCAGGTGGAACACATTTACCCGACTTGACTTTAATCAGTCCAATCGTATTTGGCAAGCACTTATTAGGTTGGCTAGCAAGTCGAGGTCATCATGCCGATGTGGGCGGAATTTCACCGGGCTCAATGTCAGCTCAAGCGCAAGAACTTTCTGAAGAAGGATTATGCTTAGAGAGTTTATGGATAATTCGGAACGGTAAATTTTTGACAAAAGAATTTACTAATAGCTTGGAAGAAGCAGGAGCACGCTATGCCCACCAAAACATAGCGGATGTAAAATCACAATGGAATGCCAATCGAAAAGGTCAATGTCTTTTGCAGGAGTTTATACAAGAATGTGATGCGTGGAATTGGAATAAAAACATAGAAACTCTATTGAAAACAAGTCACACAATATCTGAAAATTTACTTTATAAACTTGTAGAAACGCCCTTACAGAGCCGTGAAACTCTAGATGATGGTAGTCAGCTTGATCTAAAGATATTCCGTGAATCAGAATTTGTAATTTTCGACTTCAGCGCATGCTCCCAAGAAGTTAAAGGTCCATTTAATGCTCCAAAAGCAATATCTTACTCTGCCTTAATTTACTGTTTACGATGTATGGTTAATCGCGACATTCCTCTGAATGACGGATTAATGAGATCGGTTCAATTGAAATTTCGTGAAGGGAGCATTGTATCCCCTTCCATCAAAGCTGCAGTTTGTGCTGGCAATGTCACTACATCCCAAAGACTTGTAGATTTAATATTTAAAGCCTTTGAATGGTGCGCCGCATCCCAAGGATGTATGAATAATGTAGCATTCGGTAACGAAAACATCGTCTTTTATGAGACCATAGCAGGTGGAAACGGAGCCATGCCAGACTGTGATGGTGCTCATGGAAAGCATTCCCATATGACTAATACAAAAATCACAGATGTGGAAATCATGGAAAGTGAGTTACCGGTAATTTTGCGAGGTTTTGGCTTGCGTCATAACTCAGGCGGTAATGGTCAATTTATTGGTGGCAATGGTGTCTTGAGGCATCTTGAGTTTATGGAAAATCTTTCACTTAGTTTACTTACCGAACGTCGCTTGAGTGAACCCTATGGAATGCATGGGGGTCAGCCTGGTGCTCGCGGAGAAAATCTGCTCCTGAGAAATGGTAAAGCCAAAATATTAAAGAGCCGCGAACAATTGGAAGTCCGAAAAGGTGATCAACTGATTATTAAAACTCCGGGAGGAGGTGGTTATGGTTCGCCGTAAATGGCTGGTATCAGCACCTTGGGATATAACAATATTTGCTGGCCCTTTTCTGATCGCAGTCATGTTTAGTTACTATTGGTGGCAATTAGGCGGCAGTAGCAAAGCGCCTTTGTGGACGTTTCTTTTATTGATTGTTGCTTTCGATGTTGCCCATGTTTGGGCAACGGCTTACAGAACGTATCTTGACCCTCAAGAGGTACGTCGTCGACCTCACCTTTATCTAGGAATTCTAGCGCCAATACTTTTGAGCTCTATGCTACTTCATTATTATGATGCAGTAATTTTTTGGACCGTAATTGCTTATATTGCTATTTGGCACTTTGTACGTCAGCCATACGGCTTCATCGTAATTTACAAATTTTTACAAAAGGAAACTAGTTCTCTGGATTTCCATCTTGATCGCCTATCAGTTTATATAGCCGCAATAGGTCCCATTCTCGCATGGCATGCTAGTCCTGAAAGACAATTTGACTGGTTCGGGCATGGAGAAATATTCTTGATCACCCTGCCGGAACATCTCAAATTTTACATCGCTATAATTTATTTTGGTTTCGCTCTAATCTATTCCATAAGGCAGATATATGTGCTCTGGAAGGGAAACTTCAACTTTGGCAAACAAATGGTAATGCTACTTACTTGGATAACCTGGGCCATAGGCATCTCCATAAGCAATCCTCTCATTTCGGCTGCCTTCATTAATCTTTTCCACGGTATCCCATTTTTGGGCATCACGTGGCTCTATGGACACAGGAAATATAGACATGGTTTTCTTGGGGCCATTTTCCGAACTAAAAATCTAGCCTGGTTTTTTCTATTGATTTTTCTACCTGCATTGATAGAAGAAGGTTTATGGGATGCTATTTTTTGGCATGAGTATTCATTTATGTTCCCAATGATTTTTAACGGCGAAACTGATAATTACATATTGAGCATATGTTGTGCATTACTCATAATGCCACAACTGGTTCACTACATTTTAGATGCCTTCATATGGAAAATGGATTCCAGTAATCCAGACCTTAGAAAACATTTAGACTTGCTGTAAATTTGAAACCTGTCCTCCTGCCCTTTATACTAAATTGAGTCCAATTTGTGGTATGACCCCAGTGTGCTGACAAAAGCTCTGTTTTTACCTAATTTCTGTCCGAATTTAAGGAGAAGAGATGGCAAAGGAAAAGTCTGGCGAATCCAAATCTGCTGCTACACAATTTTTAACCACAATCGCCCAAGAGTTTAATCGCGATAATTTTGAAACTCTCAACGAATGTATCAGCTTTGATGATTATCTTAATAAGGTTATAGAAAATCCCAAAATAGCGGCTCTTTCTCATGAGAGAGTTTTTAATATGATTATGTCTCATGGTATAGACGAACGAGAAATAAACGGAGAAAAAATACCGGTCTACAATTTCTTCAAAAGCTCTCTCTTTGGAATTGAGGATTCAATTCATGCCATGATGAATTACTTCAAATCCGCGGCAGACCGACTAGATACGCGGAAGAGAATTCTTCTCCTGCATGGGCCAGTATCGGGAGCAAAATCTACTATAGTAACGGCACTCAAAAGAGGCTTAGAAGCCTATAGCAAGACTAGCGAAGGTGCTATTTATGCGCTGGAATGGTTACTAGACGATGGTAAGGTAAGACGATGTGAAATGAATTCTGACCCACTGTTGGTTATTCCAGCAAACATGCGCACTCAACTATATGAAAATTACGGGATTTACGTTGAGGGTGAACTTCCCCCTCAAAGTAGGAAAATATTCAAAGATCTAGAAGATAAATATCAAGGCGATTTCGGAAAGATTTTGAAACACGTACGAGCCAGACGCATTGTGATCAGTGAACAGGATCGTATTTGCCTTGGAACATTCCAACCGGCAGATCCCAAAAGTCAGGATATGGCAGAATTAAATGGAAGTATTAACTATTCAATGATCGGCAAGGTGGGTAGTGAATCAGACCCCGATGCTTGGAAATTCGATGGTGAACTGAATAAAGCTAATCGTGGTTTGATGGAATTCATTGAAATGTTAAAAGCTGACGAACGTTTCCTGTATATACTCCTGACACTAAGTCAAGAGCGTCAAATCAAAACTCCCCGCTTCCCGCTTATTTCTGCTGATGAAGTGATCATCGCACATACCAATGAAAGCGAATACAAAGACTTCGTATCAGACCCATCTAAAGAAGCCCTCATGGACCGTATTATAAAAATTGACGTTAAGTACAATCTCAGTGTTTCAGAAGAGGAAAAGATCTACGACAAGTTGTTGTCCATGGAAGCCAAACGCATAACCAAACATATCGAACCATATGCAATACAAGTCGCTGCCATGTTTGGAGTCCTTACCCGTTTGGAAGAGCCTAAGAAAATGACTTTAGCACAGAAAATGAAGCTATATGATGGTCAAAATGTAGAAGGCTTTAAGGAACAAGATATCAAAGAGGTACGTAAGGATACTCAACGAGAAGGTCTACATGGTATATCTCCGCGCTCCATGGTAAATATCATTAGTGAAACTTTAATCGATGAGGAAATACCGAGTTTAAATCCTTTTGCCATACTTTCAAATATTCACACATCTCTCCAATTAAGTCGATTTCCTAAGGTCTCAGTGGAAGATAAAGAGCGTTATCTGGATATCATTGATATCGTTCGTAAAGAGTTTACGGATATAGCGAAAAACGAAGTACTTAAAGCGTTTTTAGCGAGCTATGAACCCGCTATGGAAGCTCTCTGCGCCAATTATCTTGACCATGTTGAAGCTTATATCAATCAAGAAAAGGTGAAGGATCCTATCACCGGTGAGGACATGGATCCTGACGAAACTCTACTTAGATCAATTGAAGAAAAAATTGGCGGAATTACCGAAGCTCGTAAAGAGCAGTTCAGAGCGAGTCTAATGGCATCAATTGGATCATTGATGCGACGAGGAGAAAAGTTCAGTTACAAAACCGATAACCGCTTGCGTCGTGCGATTGAGAAAAAAATATTTGAAGATAATCGTAACAACATAAAACTGACAACCTTTTCCTCTGCCCAAACAGACACTGAAAATCTCAAGAAGCTAGAAGCCGTTAAAAATCGACTGATTGAGGAATATGGCTGGAGTGAACATGGAGCCAAAGACTTGATGAACTACATCGGGGGATTATTGGCTCGAGGCGACATTAATTTTGACTGATATCGAAAACGATATATGAACTTGGGTCGGCCTTTTCTGGAGTTTTTAGAATGACAAGTATTCAAGTCACAGACATGATCCGGAACGGTGAGCGCGAGAAAAAAAGGCTCAACGAAAAGATCAAGGATAAGATCAAAAAGAATCTCAAGCAGTATGTTACTGATGAGAGCTTCATTGGTCGTCAGGGCAAAAAGTTCGTTCGCGTTCCAATTTATGGATTGCGCTTACCACGCTTCGTAGTAGATGGAAAAAAGGGCGGCGGTGTTGGACAGGGAGAGGGTGATGTAGGGGATGCACTACCTGGACAAGGCCCACCTAAGCAAGGTAAAAAAGGCGGGAAAGGCCAAAAGGCCGGTAACGAACCCGGAGATCATCAAGTCGAAATTGATGTAAACCTTGATGAAATGGTAGAGCTTATTAGTGAAGTTCTTGAATTACCCAATATTGAAGAAAAGGGTAAAAAAAGTTCAATAAAAAGTAAAAAAATCAGGTGGACCAATTTACGTAAAGTGGGCCCAGAAGCAACGCTTGATATACGAAGAACAATTAAAAATTCCATCATCCGCAATATCATCGAAGGGCATTACGATCCACAAAAAGATGACAGTCCACCCATAATGATTGATCGTGATGATAAGCGTCATAAAGTGTGGGATGAAATATTAGAGAGACGCACTAATGCCGTAATCATAGCTATGATGGATGTGTCTGGCTCAATGGGTGATGAACAGAAAGATATCGTGCGCACAGAAATGTTTTGGATCGAGCAGTTCCTAAAAAGACAATATGACGATTTGGAAATTGTTTACATTATTCATGACACACAAGCAAAGATTGTAGATCATGAAATATTCTATAGGATCAGTGAAGGTGGTGGGACAAATATCTCCTCAGCGTATGCCCTATGCGAGCAAGTAATTCGTCAAAAGTACCCTCCGAATGAGTGGAATATATATCCTTTTCATTTTAGTGACGGCGATAATTGGTCGAGCGAAGATGATGCCTTGTGTGTAAAACTACTCAAAGAATATCTACTACCGAATAGCAATCAATTCTCTTATGCACAGGTTACCAGTAAATGGGGTAGCGGTAAGTTTAAGGATGTTCTAGAGCGTGCGATGGAAGGTATGGATGACAAAACCAGTAACAAACTGGTCATTTCTCTTGTTAAAAACAAAGATGAGATTTTAGATTCCATAAAAGACTTTCTAAAAAAGGGTAAATGATGATCAATGCCTTAGATTTACCCAAGGAACTTGAAGACTGGAATCAGCATATTCTAAAGCGAGCCCGAGAGGAAGGACTTGATTTCTTTGATACAATTTTTTACATGTTGCCATACTCATACCTGACTGAGATAGCTGCACATGGAGGCTTTCCAAGACGATACCAACATTGGTCGTTCGGAATGGAACATGAAAAACTGAAACGCTCCTATGAATGGGGTATGGGAAAGATATACGAATTAGTAATAAACAACGACCCCTGCTATGCCTACTTACTAGAGAATAATAACTTAATGCAGCAAAAACTGGTGATGGCACATGTATACGGCCACTGTGACTTCTTCAAAAATAATATTTACTTTCAAAATACCAATAAAA
>CAZYUV010000096.1:0-11276 GCA_964650625.1 uncultured bacterium | reverse complement strand
ACTTAGCTTTATTAAGTTGAAGCTGAAGATCTTCAATTTTTTTGTTTAAGTCTTGGTGGCTTAGTTTTTTTGCAAAAACAGCACTTGATAAACAAGTAAATAATAGAATTAGATAAAGATTTCGTTTCACGGGGAACTCCTGTTCAATAATTAAATTGTATGTATGTATGTATGTATGTAAATGGATTGTGAACTTGGCTTGTTCAGACCGAATTGCTGAGATTAAATATTTTGATAAAGTTAGATAATTTCCAGTTTTATTAAAACGTTAGTTTTTAAAGGAGGCGGAATCTATCACAGAATTTTGAGTAAACAACCTTTTTAAAGAATTTATTGAAAAAATCAACAGGATTGTCAATAATGATTTTGACAATCATTATCAATAAAAACCTAAAGCGGTTTTTATGGCTAGGGAATGCGTGTCGGAGACATCGAATCGAGTCGCTCAATGCTTGGATGGTCTGTTGTGGCGACAAGATCAACAGGTGCCTGTTTTTGCGATCTGTGACGATTACGGAACCGTGACCGAGCCTATTGATATAGATTTCAAGAACTGCCCCGCAGGCCTGTCTATAACGACAGGCTTCGAACCCAATAATTCAGTTCTCGAAATCTGTGGCCGATGCAGCACCGGCCTACCAAACAATTAAAAGGAGATAAAATGGAACATATCACGCAGGTACCTGTGACAGTATTAACGGGCTTTCTTGGGGCCGGAAAAACAACACTTCTCAACCGCATACTCACCGAACGCCACGGAAAAAAGTATGCCGTGATTGTTAATGAGTTTGGCGAGATGGGAATCGACAATGACTTGGTCGTAGATGTGGACGAAGAAGTTTTTGAGATGAACAATGGCTGCATTTGCTGCACCGTCCGAGGCGATCTGATCCGAATCCTCGGTGGGCTTATGAAACGTGCTGACAAGATCGACGCTATCATTGTTGAGACAACTGGCCTCGCTGACCCTGCGCCAGTGGCGCAGACCTTTTTCGTAGACCAGGATGTTGCAGACCGCACACGGCTTGATGCTATTGTAACAGTCGCGGACGCGGTACATCTCAATGATCAGCTCGGCGAACATCACGAGGCCGAAGAGCAGGTCGCTTTCGCTGATATCGTACTGCTGAACAAGACCGATCTGGTAGAATCCGAAGGATTGGGTCGCGTTGAGGATCGCATCCGCAAGATTAACCCCTATACCAAGATCATCCGCACCGAGCATTGCGGCGCCGATCTCGACCAGGTGATCGGGCTGAACTCCTTCAGCCTCGAACGTGTGCTGGAGGTTGAGCCTGACTTCTTAACCTCCGATCATGATCATGAACATGACGATAATGTAAAAAGTATTTCGATTACTTCAGACGTGCCGCTCGATCTTGATAAATTCGAGACTTGGTTCAGCCAACTTCTCCAGACTCGTGGGCCGGATATTCTGCGCTCTAAAGGCGTCTTAGACTTCAAGGGTGAGGAAGATCGCTACGTTTTTCAGGGCGTTCACATGTTAATGGATTGTGCGCCCATGGGGCCTTGGCCCGACCAAACCCGGCAGTCGCGTATCGTCTTCATTGGCCGCGATCTTGATAAGATGGGTCTAGAAGAAGGCTTCGCGGGATGTCGGGCGATATGATTGGCGAAGAACAGTGGGAAGATCTCGACAGCGAGGGGTTTGCGCAAACACAACTTGAACAGCAGGGCTTGATATTGGAAACGCGAGCTCCGGTGACTAAATCTCTCGCTGTTGGTAACGCCGTCGCGGCGGGATTCGGTGACGGAACGGTTCGTTTCTTCTATCCGGGGGAGCAACCAATTGTGGTTGAAGCCCACAGCGGCCCTATTCTGGACCTTGCCGCCGACGAGGCAACGGGCGCTGTATTCACCGGCGGCTATGATGGGCGTTTCCTGCATGTCTCGCCTGACGGTAAGATTAAAGAAATTGCCACATTCGGAACAAAGTGGGTCGATTGCGTCGCGACAGGGAAGGGTTATTTTGCTTGTTCTTCAGAGCGCAGGGCCCATATTTGGCGCGCTGGCAGCACAGACACTAAAACCTTCGAGCACCCAAGTACGGTTGGCGGCCTTGCCTTTGATGCAAAAGCGCGCCGCTTAGCTGTGGCACATTATGGAGGGGCGACCATCTGGGAACGTGCTAATCGTCGTTGGAAGTCGTCTAAGCTCAATTGGAAGGGTTCGCACGGCGCCGCTGTCTTCAGCCCAGATGGGAAATATCTGGTTACAACAATGCAGGAAAATGCCATGCATGGATGGCGCTTGCGCGACAAAGCCGAAATGCGCATGGCGGGCTATCCAGGCAAGGTCAAAAGCTTTACTTGGTGCGGCGACGCGCCTTACCTCACCACGTCGGGCTCCGTCGAGGCGATCTGCTGGCCCTTCGATGGCAAAGGTCCGACGGGTCGCGAGCCCCTCGCATGCGCCGGAGTTGGCAGCCAACAGTGCACAGCGGTTACCGGTTTGGTAGGATACAATGGCGTCTTTGCAGGCTTTGCTGATGGCAGTGTGCTTGCTGGGCAGATCTCAGTTAAAAATGACCAAGAGGACTTTGTGGTCAAAGGATCGAGTGGCGCAGCAATTTCGACACTGGCTCTCACACAACAAGCTTGGCTTTTCATTGGTGATGAGGCTGGTCGAGTGCTTTGGCTTGGACTTGGCGGAGACGAGTCATGAAGGGTATGTTTTCTCGTCGTACCGCCCGCGCCCATGGCCGCGCGGGAGAGGTCAAAGCATGGGTCACCAAACACCTTGACTTATCAGATGAAGACCTCGTTACAGTCGCCGAACTTACCTGCGTCGAGCCTGGCTGTCCTCCAATAGAAACCGTAGTGACAGTACATGGCGCAGATGGTGTGCGTCGCTCATGGCATATTCACCAACCCTTATCTAAGATCGATGAAACTCTAGTTGTGGTATCAATTAGTGAAACATAGCCATTCTCAACTTAGCTGACAGTTCAAACGTTGGAGGAAAGCGCTTTATTTAATTCGTAGGTACAATCAGGCGGCATAGTTTCGTGGAATTCAGTATCCTATGTTTGCTAGTCGATCAGAATGCCATCTTTGTAGGTGAAGGTCCACTTTACTTGTCCTTCACTATCATAGACTTTCCATTCGCCATCTTTCTGATCATTTGAGTATGCACCAATCTCGATAATTTGGCCCTTGGTATCATATTTTTTCCACTCACCGGTCTTAAGATCATTTTCATAAGATCCGGAGCGTTTTAATTCGCCACTTTCATAGAAAAATTTGAACTCACCGTGCTTCTTACCTTCTTTGAAGAGGGTGGTCTCTGCGATTGCCTGATTACTATAGTGAAATCGATTCCACTCTCCGCATTTTAAACCCAACTCGTAGGAACCTATTTCTCTAATGGTACCGATTTCAAAGAAGAACTTCCATTCACCTATTCTCATATCATCTTTGTACAAACCGGTAGCTTTGAGCATACGAGTATCGTGATAGTATTTCCATTCACCTGTCTTTTTATCATCCTCGTAAGAACCTACCTCTGGATTTCCATCAAAATTAAATAGGTCCATACTGTCTGCCGGAATATCTGGATGTTTCTTGTCTGTCACTTTGCGCTCTCCTGAATCACTTACTCTAAGTTCTCGTATTCATTATGTTGCCTGATCATCGAATGTAGAACAAGTGCCTATTTCAAAAAATAATTGATAATGGATCCTCGAATTTCTAATAGGTTTCGGTCATGATCAATTCCCCATCTTCTTTATAGTAGTGCCACTCTCCGACTTTTTGTCCGTCTTCATAGGACCCCACTCTTTCAATCTGGCCATTTTTATAAAGATATTTTAATACTCCGGTTTTCTTCCCGTCTTTATAAAATCCAACTTTTTCCATATGTCCATCTTTATCAAAGTATTTCCACTCACCAGTTCTCTTCCCGGTTTCCTTTTCATGGAAACCGGATATTTTGAGATTACCGTCCTTGTAAAATTTATTGAATGGGATGTCACCACAACACATAATTACCTCTTAAACCATCGAAAGCTTAACGTACAACTTTAAAATCTCGCCATTCCTCAATAATACTTTGATGATATTTGAGCTGCAATCTTAGAGTGCAAAAGAACTCTTGAATTTATTTTTGGAAAGATGGTTTTTCATTTTTAGATAAGATCAGGCTGGGGTAAGTGCACCCCAGCCTGATCTTTTAAGATATCTATTTGATTAATTAGAGTCAGAACTGATAGCTCTGTCATTATTATGAAATGTCTCGATTTCTTCGCCGTAGACTGGCTTACCAATTGGCAGTGGTCTAACAATAGACATTGGTCTAAGTTTTCGATTGTTATGACATGAAACCTGAGTTACATAGATTCTGGGTTTTTGATAGGAATATCGCTCGTAATATAAATCTGGATTGATAGCTCCCATGCCCCTTGAATGGTACTTCTGATTAGATTCAATGGCATTATCATCTTGAAATGGGGTCGGTGCTGGTTGGGGTCGGCCGTCGATCTCGCCTGGAACGGGAGGACGACATCTCATTCCACCATATCCACGATCACCACATGTAATGGGGGGACGAGGCTTAAATCTATCATATTTAGCTTGAACTAAAGCGACGCATTCGTGAGAAATTGCTGCGAAATGTGCTGAATTTGCGAATTGGTTCATACGATTTACACTAAACCTGTTAGTACCAAGTGCTTTTCGTACTTTATGTGATCTTCTAATGTCATCACTATTAAAATCGTATATAGGTATTGAGCTCGCATTTGCCATACTGGTAATTAATAATCCGACTATTATTTTGAATGTAGCTTTCATTTTTTCTCCTTTTGAGGGGCTTTCAACCGCTCAAACTTTAAGGAGAACTTTTTGAAACTACGGAGTTCTAATTTTGCGGTTCGAAATGTTCAGTTTGTTTGAAGATAAGGGTGGTTTTTTGATCGTATAAAAGAATAGCGCGGAGTAGATACACCCCGCGCTAATCTTTTTTTTATAGCCTAAATTAATCTAGATCTGAACTATGGCTACCGTCATTACCTTTAAATTTACGGATTCCTTCATCATAGACCGGGGGAGAAATTGGCATTGGTCTGACCCTTGGATTGTTATGACAGGCTACTTGAGTTACAAATATTCTTGTTTTTTGATATGGATAGCCATCGTGATACAAATCAGGATTTATCGCTCCCACGGGAGCAGGGCGCAATTCTGATTTGGATTGGGCAGCCTCACCATATGGTACAGGAGTAGGTGCTGGCTCGGGTCCACCTTCAATTTCACCTAGTAAGAAAGGACGATGTGGTGGCCATGGATAGGGTGGCCTAGGGTGTGGCGGACGAGGCTTAAATCTATCATACTTAGCTTGAACCAATGCTACGCATTCGTGCGAGATTGCTGCGAAAAAGGCTGTGTTTCCAAATTGGTTCATACGATTTACACTGAATCTGTTGGTACCGAGTGCTTGTCGCACCTCATGGGACCTTCTGATTTCATTACTATTAAAATCATAGGGCGGTAATGGCCTCGCGCTGATTAAATTGGTAATTAGTAAAGCAACTAAAATGTTAAATGTAGTTTTCATTTGTTCTACTTTTCAGTGGCTTTCAACCGAAAAAATTTAAGAGAGGGATTGCTGAAACCGAGGAGCTTTAATTTTGCGGTTTGAGATGTTCGGTCTTATTTAATAATTTCCATATTATAAATACTTTACGGAGTAATTTAAACATCTCTCAATCCTATTCAAAAATTAAAACGCTGGACTTTTACTTAAAATTTGATTAACTAGAGCAAACAACTCGAATGGTGATGAAGGGCACCTGAAGAGAGCAATGACCTTATTTTCACCTACAAAAGAAAAATCATCTTGTGGAGTGGGTTTCGTATCTAGTCGAACCAACTCCCCAAGTAATCAAATTCTGCAACAGGGTATTCACGCCTTGGGTTGTGTGGAGCACCGCGGTGCCTGTACTCAAGACAATCGCAGTGGTGATGGAGCCGGCATTATGACCGAGATTCCATTCGAATTATTCGGCTATCAACGTCATAAAATAGCCGTGGCCACCATTTTTAGTCCGCGAGCATCTCATAATTTGTCTGTTGCACTGAGAGTATTTGAAGAAACTTTTGCATTTTATGGGCTGAAAGTACTCGCTTATAGAGAAGTACCCGTAGATGAGAGTGTTTTAGGTGATCAGGCGAGGCAGAGTTTACCTCAAATTCTGCACTGTATTATAGAGAGACCAGCTCACTGTCGTACCGGATTTTCTTTTGATAATCTCCTGCATACGGCCAAACAAATGGTGCGTACAAAAATGCGTGAGCGCGGCATTGTAAAGCAGTTTTTCTTCACATCGCTGTCTTCCAAAACCATTATCTACAAAGGCCTTCTAAGATCTCAAGATCTCGATTCCTTTTACTTGGACCTCAAAAATCCTGAATTTACTACAAGATTCTGTCTATTCCATCGTAGGTTTTCAACGAATACGAAAACCAGTTGGGACAAGGCTCAACCATTTCGATTGATCGGCCATAATGGTGAGATAAATACTATTGCCGGTAATCGTTCATGGGCATATTCACGTGAGAAAAGTCTGGGAGTGAGAATGGATGAGTTGCTCACCCACTCCAAGATTAGTGATTCGGGGAGTCTTAACGAAATGGTGGAAGCTTTGCGTTACCGAAGCAGCATCACAGATATGGAAGATATTCTAGCTCTAATGGTTCCACCTGCTCCATCAGTCCAAGGTCAGCAAGGAAATGAGTATTATGAATTCTGGAGTCGTGCAATGGAACCCTGGGACGGACCAGCATTCATAACTTACTGTGATGGGCGCACAATTGGAGCACGGCTTGACCGTAACGGCTTCAGACCTTGTCGTTGGGCAATGACTGAGGACTATTTTTGTTTGGCATCGGAAGCTGGTGTTTTTGAATTAGACGAATCTAAGATTCAAGCCAAAGGGTCGCTCAAAGCGGGCTCTGGGATGATGTTAAATCTGCAAGATGGTAGTGTGTATTTTCGAGATCCTAGTCAGTCAGTTCATAACTGGGATGTTAAATATGACAGTAGATTATGGGCATTGCCATCTGCTGAAATTTCTGCCAAATCTAGTCAGCTTGATAAGCGTCATCTTTTCAATGTGAACAAAGAAGATCTAGAAAAAGTTTTATATCCAATGATTCTTAATGCCAAAGAGGCAATAGGCTCTATGGGCGATACAGCTAGTTTGGCATGCCTCTCAGATCAACCCCGTTCATTTTTTGATTACTTCTATCATAACTTTGCTCAGGTTACTAATCCGCCTCTTGATTATATTCGTGAAAAGATTGTGACTGATCTTTCGACCTATCTAGGTAAAAAACCAAATATATTCAAACCTTCTCAATTACTTCCGAGCCCTCCAGCTTACCGTCTAGATTCTCCTGTCATTAGTCTGGAACAGATGCAGTATCTGAGATCGCATGCAAATGACCTACCGGATTTAGAAACCCGTACAGCCAGTTATGAAATTCCAATGACATTTGCTGTTAAGTATGGGGTGGTGGGGCTTCGACAAACCCTAAAGGCGGCCGCAAACAAAGCGGTACATGCTGCCAAAAATCGATATAACATAATTATTCTAAGTGATCGTAATGCGGATGCTGAAAACCTCCCAATTCCTTCACTTCTTGTTTTGAGAGCTGTAGTTAATGCCTTGAATGAGTCTGGACATCGATTAAAAGTATCGGTCGTGGTCGATAGCGGTGAAGTATTGGCGACCCATCATCTAGCTTGTCTAATAGGATTCGGAGCAACCGCTGTTTGTCCATGGATGGCTTTAGAAACAGCTTGCTTTGATGACAACAGGAAGTTGCAGAAGATAGACCAGGGGAGTCGCCAGAAGAATCTTATAAAGGCGATGGAACAGGGTCTATTAAAAATCATGTCGAAATGTGGAATTTCAGTTGTAAGAAGCTACGAAAGTTCTAAATTATTTGTCTCGATAGGCCTTGGTCAAAATTTAATTAAAGAGTATTTCCCTGGACTAAGTAGTCCTATTGGTGGTATTGAGCTGGAGCAGTTGGTAGAAGTTTTAGCTGATAGATCTCATGTAGCGGAATCAAAGCCAGCTAATTTATATTTATTCCGCGAGCATGCTGCGGGAAAATCGGGTGAACGTCATTCAATGACTTCTAAGCGTTCAAAACTTTTACATAAAGCGATAGTTAGCGATGATAGCGAGGAAAGCCAGAAGAACTACAATGAGTACCTTAGGATCGGCAGGGAACAGGAACCTGTAGCTATTCGACATTTATTGCAAATAAAAACAGCAGATCAGATTGCCGAGAACGAAGAACAGATGCCGTTGAGTGAAATTCTAAACACATTCGGGAGTGGCGCTATGTCATTTGGTGCTATTTCTGCTGAGTCCCAGCGCGATATTATCGATGCAATGCGCGAAATTGGGGGCCGTTCAAACAGTGGTGAAGGCGGCGAAAATCCTTACTATTTGAGCGACGGGATTCATGCCAGTGTGAAACAGGTGGCAAGTGCACGCTTTGGGGTTACTGCGCAGTACCTTGTTACGGGTAACGAAGTTCAGATTAAAATTGCTCAGGGTGCTAAGCCAGGAGAGGGTGGACAGTTAATGGGTGTAAAGGTTAATCCTGACATCGCTAGAGCTCGACACTCTAATCCAAGAGTTGATCTCATCTCTCCTCCTCCGCTACACGATATCTATAGTATCGAGGACTTGAAACAGCTCATATATGAACTCAAGCAGTTGAAGCCTGGGATGAAAGTCAATGTAAAACTCGTCTCTGGTGCCAATATTGGTACGGTTGCGGTGGGCGTTGCCAAAGCCGGAGCTGATGTTATTCATGTCTCTGGTGGAGAAGGTGGAACTGGAGCAGCTTCTTTAAGTTCTATGAAGCATTGTGGACTGCCTTGGGAGTTAGGCTTGATTGAGGTCCACAAGGTACTTCTAGATAACGGTTTGAGGGAGTCAGTTACTCTACGCGTGGATGGAGGGTTGAGTTCTGGGGAAGATTTGCTAAAGGCAGTTCTTTTGGGAGCGCAGGAGTTTGAGTTTGGAAAACTACTACTGATTGCCGAGGGCTGTGTCATGGCTCGCATCTGCGAGAAGAATACTTGCCCAGTTGGAATCGCTACCCATGACCCTAAGTTCAAAGCTAAATACGAGGGTGATTCAGCAAAGATTATCAGGCTGCTCAAGTTGCTAGCTGAGGATTTGCAAAATCAGTTGTCTATGGCAGGCTTAACCAATATAAGTGATGCCGTGGGTCGCACTGATCTATTAGAACCTAACCCAAAGTATGCAGAAAAGATAATTCAACGTGGTCTAGATCTAGAAACTCTATTTGGTTTAGAGCTTACTGTTAATGATTACCGGCCTCTATTTGACGAGGAGCTAAGCCTCTGGAATCAAAAAAGTCTTAACGCGGTAATTGATGCAATTGATAATAACCGAGATGAGCGATATGAAGCTTTGATTAAATCTACTGATAGAGCTGCATTGAGTACGGTTGCCGGCGAGTTGGCTGCCCGTAAGCATCAGTCCCATTTGAACAAAGTAAATGGAGATACAGCCAAATTTTACGATTCTGTATTGCAGTTTAATTTGAAAGGTAGTGCAGGGCAGGGATTTGCCGTATTCCAAAGCGAGGGGATGAATATTCGTTTAGAGGGTGAAGCAAACGATTCTGTATGCAAGGGTATAAGTGGTGGCTTCACAGTGATTACACCGCCGGCTGAAAGTATATTTAATGCAGCTAGCAATACAATAGTTGGTAATTGCGCCCTCTATGGAGCTACTGGTGGTAAGGTTTATGTCCACGGAGTTGCTGGTGATCGATTTGCCGTGCGAAATAGTGGAGCGACTACCGTAGTAGAAGGCGTTGGTTTGCATGCCTGTGAATATATGACCAATGGAACTGTAGTCATTCTTGGTGGTGCTTTGCAGAATGTTGGAGCTGGAATGACAGGAGGAATAATCTATTCTTTCGAGTCTTTGAAGGGAGTAATCAACCAAAATTATCTGGTTCAAGACAAATTGCTTCCCGAAAAAATGGAGTTTTTGCACCTTTTGTTAAAAGATTATCAGCAACATACAGGTTCCTTGAAAGCTCAGCAGATACTCAATGATTGGGGTCGGTCGATTAATACTCTAGAGGTCTATATTCCTAAGTTTGAATATTTGCAGCGCAAGCTTTTAGAGGAATCTAAATTAGAAAAATCTCAACAAGCTGGTTAACAACATTTATATCTTGGGCCAGGGGCCAGTCAATTGGTTTTATAAAATGATCTTTATTACCGCTGGATTTTAGAAGATTTTCACGGTAGCTTATTGGCTGCATTAACAAGGCGGTAATTTATGGGTGAAAAAGTAGTTCTTGCGTATTCAGGTGGCTTAGATACATCGGTAATACTAAAGTGGTTAATGGAAAAAGGCTATGAGGTAATTGCTTACATAGCCAACGTAGGACAGAAGGAAGATTTTGAAAAAGCTCGTGAAAAGGCTTTGCAAATTGGCGCGAGTAAAGTTTATGTAGATGACCTCCGCGAGGAGTTCGTTTCTAATTATATATTTCCTGCTTTTCGCGCGAATGCTATTTATGAAAGTCGGTACCTTCTCGGTACGGCCATTGCTCGCCCTATTATTGCCAAGAGACAAATTGAAATAGCTGAGCTTGAAGGCGCCACAGCAGTTTCGCACGGTGCCACAGGGAAGGGTAATGATCAAGTTCGTTTTGAGTTGGCATATTACGCCTTAAAACCGAATGTTAAAGTAATTGCACCTTGGAAAGATAAAGAGTTTCTTGCACAATTTAAGGGTCGCTCAGATATGTTGGATTATTCCGAACGGCATGGCATTCCTCTGACAGTTTCAAGATCGAAACCCTATAGTGAAGATGAAAACTTGTTACACATTTCTCATGAAGCAGGCATTTTAGAAGACCCTGCGTTGGAATGTGCAGAAGAGATTTATTCTTGGACTAATAGCCCAGAAAACGCACCAGACAAAGCGTGCAAAATAACCATTGAATTCAAGAATGGCGACCCAATTAGAGTCATTAATTTAGATGATGGAACCGAGAAATCATCACCACTAGAATTATTTGAATACCTCAATCAGCTTGGTAGCTTGCATGGGATTGGTCGTTTGGATATGGTTGAGAATCGCTTTGTAGGCATTAAAGCAAGAGGGGTATATGAAACTCCTGGAGGCGCGATTCTTCATATGGCTCATTTAGATATCGAAGGTATAGCTATGGACCGTGAGG
>CAZYUV010000095.1:0-11276 GCA_964650625.1 uncultured bacterium | reverse complement strand
CAGATACTAGATTGTCTGATTTAGCACCTTTCAATAACTCATCCAGAAATTCATTACCAGAAACCAGACTGCGAGCACGAGTTTTTGGCTTGGGCTTTTTCTTTGGGCAAACTGCCACAACTTCATACTTTCGTGTTCCCATGAAGCCAAAAAATCCGCCCTCTACAAATTCTCGGGTAGAAACAATTCTTCCATCATCACCAAAATCTCTCTTAATTTCTTCCAAGACGGCATTCATTGAAGTAGCTACGTATCTTTTTCTGTCAATAGACTGGGTTGTCATGACCTACCTCGAACGAAGAAAGATATAAAGTTTTGAAAGAAATTCATTCCGGATGCTTTTTTCTTAATTTGCTTCGATCCATGAGAGTATTCATCTACAATTTTTTGAAGACATAAACTAGCCTTACATTCTGGATATAGTTTTGAGTATGGCTTCTGACCACGAACTGCCTTCGATACATGCTCATCTTCCAAGATATAACCCTTGTATTTTATTTCTCGCTGCAAAAATTGAGCTGTAACCGTTTTCATTCGACTTGCAACTCCTACAGCCTCTTTTGATGATGCACATCGATTAACTACCAACGAAATTTCAGGATAAGCACCTTCTCTTTGATTCATAGCTTTAATAATGCCGTAAGCATCTGCCATAGAGGTTGGTTCTGGTGTAGAAACCAACAAAACTTCATGGGAGTACTGCAAAAAATCTAAAACATTGGGCGAAAGACCTGCTCCCGTATCAATTAGCAAAATATCTGTATATTGACGTATCTTTTTCAATGATTCAAAAATTCGACTTCTTCGATCAATCTCCAAATCTGCTAAACCCATTATTCCCGATCCACCAGCAATCAATTTCACATTCTGAGTTACGGAAGTAACTGTTTGTAGAAGGTCCTTGCGTCCCTCAATAACATGATAGAGTGTGTAGCGTGGACGTACTCCTAAAATAACATCCATATTAGCCATGCCCATATCAGCATCCAGCACCATGACCTTCTTACCCCTGCGACCCAGTTGCAATGCAAGATTTGCTACGAGGTTAGATTTACCCACGCCACCTTTTCCGGAGGTAACCGCCAGTGTCAAACAATTGTCATTATCCAAAAAAACATCATTTACATTCATCGCCTGCATGACTCACTCCGATTCTTATTGAATCAAATCTATCATTTTTTCCACAAAATTCGACTTTCCAACGTTGGATTCCACACCTGTTAATCGATAAGCCAATCTAGTTATACTTTGCGCTGCTTCAGACTGTGGACATTCTTTTAATAGAATTTTCTGACTTCGATTCACAGCTTGGACTTCGGAACTTTGTTTGATAAAACTGGGCATTATAAGTTCGCGACTTAAAAACTTACGAACCGCCAACTTCATCTTATTCTCTACGCCTTTTGCCTCCAGAGTGGAATTACATCGATTCGGTACCAAATGGATATTACAACTGTTATTTAACTCATGACATGTCTTAATCAGACCATATGCATCAGCCAAAGCTGTGGGTTCAGGCGTCGCTATCACCACCACATCATGAGCAATTTCCAAAGCCAGTTGAACACCCCTTCCTATACCTGCACCTGTATCAATAACAAGATAATCTTCTTCGGCTGCATAAAACATCAACTCTCGGAAAAACCTATCCATGCGCTCCTGATTCAAAGTAAGCATATCCTCATTAGCCGAGGCACACGGTAGTATCTTGACTCCACCAGGTCCCACCAAACAAATATCGCTTAATCTTGAATTACCCAAGATTACATCCTCAATACCCAATTGAGGATCTAAACCCATTGAAACGCAAACATTCCCAAGCCCAAAATCACCATCTAAAAGCAGAACCTTTTTCCCAAGATCTGCCAATTTAATTGCTAAATTCGTGCTGACAGTGGTTTTACCAACTCCTCCCTTACCGGAGGTCACCACCAAAATCTTCAATTTGGAACTTATCATGATTCTGAAGCCTCCACTCCAACACTTCCTACATTATCAACTTGCACATCCATTACAATCTCATTAAATGAAAGAACCACAAGTTGAGGTGCTACTCGTTCCACCAAATTCTTAAAATGAAATCGTATGACTGGTGAACAGATAAGCACAGGAGTATGCCCTTGAACCAACATTTTTTCTATCTCAGCGTTTAAATTGTCGAAAAATTTCTGTGCTTTTTCCGGATCTAACGCTCCGTGGATCGCGCCAGAACGCTGTACTTGCTCAGCAAATTGTTGCTCTAGAGTTGGCACCAAAGTAAGAACCTTGAGTGTATTTTCCACCGTATATTCACGGGTTATCTGACGGGCTAAACCGGCGCGCACGTGTTCAACTAACTCGTTGATATCTTTCGCGTGTTCCACAAAATCTGCTACAACCTCAAGAATCGAAGTCAAATTCCTAATGGAAACTCCCTCGTGCAACAAAGACTGTAAAACTTTCTGCACTAAACCCAACCTAGCTGTCGCCATTTCGGGAATTGCTGCATCTACTACAGCTGGATACTGTTCTTTAAGCTTCTCAACCAATTGTAAAGTCTCTTGTCTACCCAATATCTCTGAAGCATAACCTTTGATCAACTCAGTCAAATGTGTTGCAACAACTGAAGGTGCATCTACTACCGTGTAACCAGCCAACTCCGCATCTTCGCGAGTAGTTTCTTCAATCCAGATAGCAGGTAGTTTGAATGCGGGTTCTATTGTATCAATCCCTTCCACTCGATGAGAAACCATTCCAGGATCCATCGCCAGAAAACGATCTGAATAAATCTCACCTTCACCGATCTCAATCCCTTTTAGCTTAATAGCGTAGGAATTAGGAGCCAATTGCATATTGTCACGAATTCTAACCGCTGGAACAACTAAACCAAGCTCCATGGCTATTTGCCGTCGAATCATCTTAACTCGGTTTAATAAATCGCCTCCCTGATTTGGATCTACCATAGGAATGAGACCATATCCAATCTCTAATTCCAAAGTATCCACATTCAGTAAACTGCTTACATCCTCAGGGCCGGCATCAGACTCAGAAGACGCCTGACCATCTTCATCAGACTCTGGCGATGTACCATCAGAAGACGCTCCCCCGTCTCCGGGCCCCTGTGGATCAGTACCAGAGTCTTCTGGTGTCCCACGCCAATGTGCAATCAATGCTGGAATATCCATCATATAGTAGGCCATGGTAAAGAGAATGCCAGACATCAGAATGAAAGGAAACTTAGGTAGTCCGGGTATTAATGCAAATAGCATAAACACACCAGCAGTAATAAGAAGTACTTTTGGTTTGGCAGTTAGCTGGTTAACAACTTCATTACCTAAATTTTCCTCCGATACAGCCTTAGTGACAACAATACCAGTAGCCACTGAAATCAGTAGTGAAGGTACAATACTCACCAAACCATCGCCCACGGTCAATAGTGTGTATGTGGATAAGATTTCACTTATGGAATTGAATTGACCAGACAACCACCCGATAATGACCCCACCAATTATATTGATAAGAGTAATTATAATACCGGCAATAGTATCGCCTTTTACAAACTTACTCGCACCATCCATAGCCCCATAAAAGTCGGCTTCTTTAGATATTTTTTCTCGGCGGTCGCGAGCCTCATTCTCCTCAATTAATCCTGCATTTAAATCTGCATCTATAGCCATTTGCTTTCCAGGCATAGCATCCAATGTAAATCTTGCAGCCACCTCAGCAACTCTTTCAGAACCTTTGGTAATAACCATGAACTGAATCAAAACTAGAATGATGAAAATAATAAAACCAACAATATAATCTCCACCAACCACAAAATTCCCAAAGGAGCGAACAACTTCGCCGTCAAAATCAGCCCCTTCAAGCAAAATTAATCTCGTAGAAGAGACATTTAGAGCTAACCTGAAGAGAGTAGTCATTAAGAGTAAAGTAGGAAATACGGAAAATTCTAGAGTATCTTCCAAATAGGTGGAGGATAGAACTAAGACAAGTCCAACAGCCAAATTCATTGCCATGAAAATATCCAGCAATGCGGAAGGCAGAGGCACTATCAGCATAACAACTATGCCTACTAGTGCTACAGCACCCAACAAATCAGACTGTTCACGAATCTTGCTCAAGTCAGGAAACATTGAAAAAATACCTTTGGATTGCTCTTGACTTGATTCTTGAGACATTCAGTCAGTATAGGCTTCGAAGCATTTTATGTAAACAAATTTTGTCTGTTTTTGTCTGTTTTTGTCTGCTAATGTAACCTGAAGCTGCATTTGGATTGATTTTAGACCATTCGGTATTTTTTTGTTCTTTTTTGCTTAACAATTGTTAACAACTGACCGATGAAATAAGAAGAATGCCAAAATTGGGAATTTTATGACGACTAAAAGCTGTGCACATAGAAATTGTATAGTACCTCTCTGGGGCTTTACAGTCCATGCACCCTATGCTACACTCCACCATGAAGTCTCCCACCAACCCTTTCTCAACGAAGTAAATGAGTAGTTCTATGGAGACGATTGACAGCTTAACCAAATCCCAAAAAACACCAACGTCGCTAGAGCTAACTAAACTTAAGCAGGCCACGGAGGATTTTGAGCAGATTTTTGTTAATATGATGCTCAAGGAAATGAATAAGGGGCTTGGTAAAACTGGCTTTCTTGACGGCGGTGACTATGAGAAAGCGTTTAAGGATATGTTGGTGGATGAGCGGGCAAAGCAAATGTCAAAAAATGGCAGCTTTGGATTAGCAAAAATGATGTACAAACAACTAGAGCAGCATGTGATGGCACCTTTATCCGGGGTTAGAAACGCAGCGAACTTACCGAGTTACGCTGGCAACAGAGGCCTTATTCCTTCAGTTTCACCGGAAGTCGACCCATCCGAGTTAGCTCGCCAAGTCGCTGTGGAGAGATTGGCATATGATTATAGGCGTCCCCAAGGAAGTCAAAAATAACGAAAATCGCGTTGGATTAACACCGTCAAATGTAGAAGTTTTAACCCACCAGGGGCACACTGTTTATGTTCAACGAGATGCCGGCGAAGGTACGGGATTCAGTCCAGAGCAATACATTAATGCTGGTGCCAGTCTGCTTAGCTCGATTGACGAGGTCTATGCCCAAAGCGAAATGATCATCAAAGTCAAAGAGCCAATTGCATCTGAATATGAACTCTTACGGGAAGAGCAACTTCTATTTACATACTTGCACTTAGCAGCAGACAAAAAATTAACTGAAGTCCTTTTGGAGAAGAAAATAATAGGCGTGGCCTATGAAACAGTTACCGACAGAAATGGCGGCCTACCGCTCCTTAACCCCATGAGTGAAATCGCTGGAAGATTAGCCACCCAAATTGGTGCTACCCTTCTTCAGAAAGCTAATGGCGGTCGTGGCATTCTTCCGGGCGGCGTACCAGGAGTATTGCCTGCTAAATGCGTTGTATTGGGCGGAGGAATCGTCGGCTTCAATTCCGCACAAATGGCACTTGGTTTAGGGATGGATGTAACCATAATGGATGTAAGCCCCGAGCGAATGAGATATCTTTCGGAAGTCACTAATGGTCGCCTGAAAACGGTCATGTCCAATAGAAGTAACATTATCCATCAAATTAGTGCTGCTGATTTGGTTATCGGTGCTGTATTAATTACTGGAAAAAAGGCTCCAAAACTTATTACAAGAGACATGTTGCAATACATGCAGAAAGGGACAGTCATTTGTGACGTAGCTGTTGATCAAGGCGGATGTTTTGAAACCACAAAACCCACTACTCACGCTGAACCTACATACCTCGTTGATGGTATAGTTCATTACTGCGTAGCGAATATGCCGGGAGCCGTACCCTTAACTAGTACCCATGCATTGACAAATGTAACCCTACCCTATGTTGAAATTCTTGCTGGGAGCGGCGAAGAAGCCCTAAAAACCTCTAAAGCCTTGCAAGATGGCTTAAATGTTTACAAGGGTAAACTTACATGTCAGCCCGTAGCCGAAGCGCACAATCTCGTTCACACACCAGTAAGTGAAATTTTGGGTATTCAGTGATTCTAGCTCTTCAACTCGTAATTGCGTGTAGCCTCGTAATCTACAGTGGGATGAGACTCACTGAAAAAGGCAATCAGCTGGAAGACGTTGTTGGTATTTCAGCTGGTATAGTTGGTACTGTATTACTAGCCGCAACTACTTCACTGCCCGAGTTCGTGGCTACTTTTAGTTCTATTTACTATTTGAATGCCCCCCAGTTGGCCTTGGGCAACATTTTTGGATCAAACACTTTCAACTTGGTCATTCTAGCGATTCTTGACCTATTTTTCATTAAAGAAATAATCTATCGTAAAGCACCTGTTTCAGTCTTGAAAGTTCTCGCTGTAGGGCAAATTATGACGGGTTTTGCCTTAGCTGGAATATATCTTAACGGCGAGACCTACACATTAAATTTAATCCTGTCTAACAAGCCATTATTTCTGATGAACTATTTTTCATTAATGATACTTATAACGTACATACTTACCTTCAAAAGTACCACAGAGGCTGATCATGACATGGAGACTGAAGAAAAGATAGACACTGAGCCTGAGGAACAAAAACCCTCTACTTCGCCCGCCCGCCTGATCACGGAATTCACCTGTTTTGCTATCTTAGTGGTTGGATCTGGCATTTGGCTAACTTATGTATGCGACGAGGTTGCTGTAGTTACAGGTTTGGGCACCACTTTCATAGGATCCATTCTACTGGCCTTTGCTACCTCTTTACCAGAAGCTACGGTCTGTACTGTAGCAGCAAAACTTGGCGCATTTCATCTGGTATTTGGTAACGTTTTAGGAAGCAATATTTTTAATTTATTTATTCTTGGTCTAGCCGATTTATCTACCCCTAAAGTTGCTATGCTTGCGGTTAAAGACGTGCAACTTAATTTTGTAACTGGCTTTGGCTCTTTAATAATGTCTGCAATAGTTGTCTTTGCAATGTTTTATAGGGGTAGTAAAAGAAGCTCAAGATTGATATCTGTGATCCTGTTTGCAATTTACATGGTGACCTTCTACATCATGTTTTTACAGCAACAAATGTCTTATTAATTGATAATTTTTGAATTAAATATTTCAAATATGATCACCTGAACAATTCAATAGTTTAATTCTTGGAGGAATGAAATGTGTGAGGAAGCCGCTGTTAAAGAAACTAGTGGAGAAACTAGTAGAACTATTACTGAAGCAAATTCAGAGCCAAAACTGGCTGCCGAGGGACAATCCAAACCTTCACAGCTCCAGCTGGAACCCTGCTCCAACGAAACTGAAAGTGATGCGAAAGTAGAAAAAAAATCTGACTCTAAGGAATCGGAGAATGAATCTGATCGTCATCATAACGAAGGGCGACACCATCATCATAAAGGTAAAAATAAACGGAACAATCGAAACAATAGACACAAGCATAAACAAGAAAAATCAGTTCCAGTAAAAATCAGATACCTTGATATTCTTGCCGAGCCCGAAGAAAAGGTTCGTGCGGCGGCTCAAGAACAAAATATTTCGAATGCATTGGCCATGTCTTTTGAAGAAGTTAGTTTCGAGCTTTTTAGGCATTTGGTAGAAAACGAAGGTACTGGCCTTTCTGCGTCTCAAGGAATCCTGGAAATATTGCAGGATGGTTACGGATTCTTACGCCGACAGATGTGTACTATTGATAAACAAGATGTTTATGTAAGTAGTGCTCAGATCAAACGTTTTAGATTACGCACGGGTGACTACATTGTCGGCCAAACACGCGCACCAAAGGATTCTGAAAGTTACCATGCCCTACTTCGTGTAGAGTGTATCAATGGGGTAGACACCGATAATATTAAGAAAGTTGTACATTTTGATAAACTAGTACCCCTATATCCAAATCAGAAATTTACGCTACACACCGAAGATAAGGACAAGTCAACTCGAATAGTTGATTTAATAACCCCCATTGGCAAGGGACAGCGAGGCTTGATAGTAGCACCCCCTAAAGCTGGTAAAACTACTCTAATTAAGCAAATCGCCAATGCATTAACATCCAATCATCCTGAACTAATGCTTTTCGTACTCCTAATTGACGAGCGACCCGAGGAAGTAACTGATATGACTCGTTCAGTGGAAGGCGAAGTTATAGCTAGCACATTCGATCAGCACCTAAGTAATCACATCAGAGTTTCGGAAATGGTTCTCGAGAGATCCAAGCGTTTGGTAGAACAAGGCAAAGATGTAGTAATTCTATTAGATAGTATAACTAGGTTAGCACGTGCCTATAACATTGCGGTGCCCTCCTCAGGTCAGACTTTATCTGGTGGAGTAAATCCCCTTGCCTTGTATAAACCTAAAAAATTCTTTGGCTCCGCTAGAAACATCGAATTTGGAGGTTCACTCACAATACTTGCGACTGCACTAGTCGATACAGGCTCTAAAATGGACGATGTTATTTTCGAAGAATTCAAGGGTACCGGTAATTCGGAACTTCATTTGGATCGACAATTGTTTAACAAACGTGTTTTTCCTGCTATCAACTTACCTAAATCTTCTACCCGTCGCGAAGAACTGCTTGTATCTCCAGATGCACTCAAAGGCATGACTATCTTGCGAAGAGTCTTTGAGACTCTTTCACCACAAGAATCGATTGAACTAATGAACAAGCACATGAAAACTACGAAACGAAATGAAGAGTTTCTCACTTCCATTCAGAAGCAAGCTGGTTTGACCAACAACTAGCTCAAAAATGAACTTAGAAAACGAGACACGTGGGGCTCTGCCTCACGTGTCATCTGAGATAAGTGAAGCTTTTTTTCTCGGAGCTGGCACCAGCATTAGCTCGGGTATTCCATTAACCAAACAGTTTTTACCGTATCTTTTCCAAAAGGATCAAACTGATCCTCGATTGCTAAGATTGCGTGAATTTGTTGACAAACTTTTCACAGTTAACAGAGAAAAAAATCGATTACTACCAAAGTTTGAACAGGTTTTGAGTCTTTTAGATTTGGCGATTCTGGAGGATCACGAATTCAATGAAACCTATACAAGAGCCCGCATCGGGCAATTGCGTAGTGACATGGATTACCTTATTTGGAGGATGCTAGAACAGTCTAGTCGCCAAGGAAGCACAAAAGTCTTTGAAAAATTTGCCTCATTAGTCAAACCCAAGAAGCATCTTATCCTGTCCCTAAACTATGATACTTTGCTAGATCATGCTCTATTAAAAGTTCATGGATCGATAAACTATGGAGTGCGCTTCTCAGAAGTTCATGGAGAAATCCCTCAAACCAGAAGAGGTAAATTAAAAAATAAAACCCCACTCTACATCAAACTTCACGGCTCTATAAATTGGCTCCAATGCCCAAACTGTCAATCTTTCTATTGCTACCAAGGTGCTAAGGAATTACGTAAAATTTTTGATAGCAAAGCGGAACTTTGCCCCTATGACAATGGATACTTAAGAGGCATCATAGTTAGCCCTACCTGGAACAAACGTTATACCTCAGCGCCGCTCTCACTACTATGGATTAAAGCTTCAAAACATCTCAGGAGTATCAAGCGCCTAACATTTGTAGGTTATTCGCTAAGTGATGTGGATATGCGAGTAATCTATTTAATTAAACGAAGTTTGTTTAACAATCCCCAAAACGTACAGATTAGAGTAATAGACCCTGAACCTACTGGTAAAATCTTCAAACGATATGAGCGACTTTTTGGTCCCATTGAAGCGATCAGCTGCAGTTTTGAAGAGTTTGTGGAAAGAGGCACAATTTAAAAAATGGATAAAAGGAATAATTCAATTCTAAACAAAAAAACCGACCCAAACAACTAACAGCAACTTGGACCGGTTCCGCTATAATTATTTTAAGGTAGTCAAATAAACTTAATCATCCTTTGACCATTCAACCTCTACTTTAAACTTACCATTCTTTGGTGCATTCCTTAAATGAGAATCATAAAAAGCTCCCATTCGCCGTGGCTTTCCAATTTGAGAAGCTGCAAGAGCCGTGATTTGATCACTTGATTGTCTGTAAACTGTTGCATCAGAGAGCATTTTGAATTCTTCTTGTGTCCATCGGTACTTGTAATAATTCGCAGCTTTGAGAATCAAACGATCCGTACTGACTTTATTATTGATATTCCTAGATATCCTCTTGATGTCCGTGACTGAAAAATTTCGATGCAAATTTTGCTCAAATCCAGCAATCAAAATTCGATCCGAGGATTCAGCAGTACTAGATCGGTCGGCCGCATTAATTAAGTCAGAAATAAATCTTGACCTCTCCAAATCAACCTCTGTATACCCTTCTACCGAAACTACCGGCCCTTGACCCGAACCTGCTCCCTTCTTAGCCAACAACATCAATATTTCATTTTCCGCCGTTGTACCATGAGCAGCCTCAGCAACTTTCCTAATATCTTCTTCAGAATAGTAGTATAAATATGCTTTTGCCCCTATCAATAGAATTTCATTCTCAGCCGTTGTACCATGCGCCGCTTTTGCAATTTTGATCAAATCATCAACGTTAAAACCAACCCAATAGTTTTCAATAAATTTTTGCCGCAAAAACTCATTCTCTGCGGTAGTACCATGCAGCGCATCTGCCTGTATAATTATCGTCTCAATCACCCGCTCTTTTGCACTTAAATTATCTTTAATCACAAGTCTTTTAGTATACGGTTCTGCCAGATACGGATTTACTACACTAACTAGCTTATTAATCTTCTCAGCAGAATCCAAGTTCATGACACCGGATTCAAAATCATTTCCAAGATTAAATAGGGATTTAGAGACTTCCTCGCTAGTTCTGATTTGGCTTTTATCCATAAGTAAATTATCTTGCCCCGCTGATTGCCAGATTGGCCGTTGCCAGTCTACCTTAATCTGAAACGTAACCTTAGATTTACTGGAAACACTTATCTCAGCCTCACGTGCGCGGTCAAAAATACCCCATGAGTCATTTTTACGACGCCATTTATGAAAATCACCATTAATTGTCACACCATCTTCCGCCACTTTCATATCGAGACTCTTTGTGCGATATCGAATAGTTTGAGACTGTCGATTTTCTCTGATCTCGAAATGAGCAGGATTATTAAAAGGATTATCCCTTCCACTCTGACCAGACTTCTTATCACCAGGAATAACGACCACATTGCCGGGTACATGCTTATTCACATTGCCACGATGATAAGTTTCAGAATCTCCTCCCCGGAAAATCAAGTCATCGGAAGATGGGTTGGCTTGGCTCACTGTCGTCACCAATGAAAGTCCTACTAATAGTCCACTGATAGCAAATTTTTTCATGCAATTCTC
>CAZYUV010000094.1:0-11741 GCA_964650625.1 uncultured bacterium | reverse complement strand
TTCAAGAGTGACTCATGGGGCCACCAATATTGGAAATCATTTAATCTATCTAGGCGGTTATGATAACTCCGGAGTGGAATTGTCATCAGTCGATTCCTACAGGGCTATCACAAGTACGACAAGTCAATCTGAAGTCTTTATAACTGAGGTTGAAGTCGATGGATATAGAGGTGATGTTTCGATTCATTTAAGCGTAATCAATACTAATGAGTTAATTGATTTGGATTTTGAAATATCTCTGGATTCAGGTCAATCTTATCAACATCTACCAAAAAATCAATTTGAAGGTGCTACTAGCAATATAAGTACTACAAACAGTGTAGTTTTAACCTGGGATTCTCTAATGGAAATTAGAGATGATCAGGATAAAGTCCGACTAAGAATAACACCATTCAATGGTCCTATTAAAAAACTACCGGCATTGACTCCATTGATTACAATTAAAAACGACTCCTCTAATCAGATGCCTGTAGCTACGGGATTATCAGCCAGTGGATTGAGAAATGATATTATATTGAGCTTAAATTTGAGCGATCCAGAAAATGATCTTTTAGATTTGATCTTTGAATATTCACTAGATGGTGGTCAAAGTTGGCAAAGCAGCCAAAATGTAAGCGGTCAACTTGGAGGAATCCATGTTCCGGCAACTCATCAATTTACATGGAATTCGAGTGTGGATATTTCATACACTACGCAGGTGGTAGCTCGTGTGACCCCAAGTGACCAGAGCATGTTGGCAGCTATTCCAACGACATCTACAACTTTCACAATAAATAATTCAAATACATTACCCTATACACAAATAATTCAAATTTTGGGTGAAAGGCATGATCTAAGTATTGAATTTGATTCTATTGACACTGATATAGCTGAAACACTTTCGTACTCATTTCAATACAGTATTGATGGAGGAGATAGCTGGATAGACTCCTCTAGTACAACTAACTTAGAAAGTAGTTCTCCCACAATGAGTAAGACCTTCACGTGGAATTCCCTTAAAGATATATATGATAATCAATCTAGCGTGAAGGTTCGAATCGTACCACAAGATAGTGTTAGTGAGGGTTTTGCTATTCCCTCTTCAGAATTCACATTAAACAATAATAATTGGTCAACAGGGATAGGTTTGCAGCGATTAAGACGGAAGCATTCCGCGACACTATTTGATCAGAAAATCTATTTTTGGGGGGGCGTAAATACAGAGAATATATTACTCAATACATTAGATATTTTTGATTTAAGGTTGGGTACATGGACTAGAGGTGTATCTGGTGGGACGGCTAGAAAAGATCATAGCGCTAGTATTCACTCAGGAAAAATTTACTTTTGGGGAGGACAAGGCTCCAATGGCAATCTGACTAGTTTAGATATTTATGATATTAATGCCAATGAGTGGTTATCTGGAGCATCGGGAGGGCGCCCTCGGACTAGCCATTCAGCTGTAGTATATGACTACAAGATCTATTTTTGGGGAGGCATGGGTTTCACCAATATTCTTAACACAATGGATATTTACGACATTCTTAATGACAGTTGGGAGCAAGGTCCATCAGGAGGTGCCTCACGCAGTGAACATAGCTCGGTTCTCATGGGTTCTCAAATAGTTCATTGGGGTGGGATGAACTCGCAAAACCTTTTAAACACAATGGACATCTACGATATTCAAACGGGTTTATGGCAAACGGGTGTTCAGGGTGGTCAAGCACGCGCGGGACACACAGCCATTTTATATGAGGATCAATTGATAATTTGGGGTGGTTACATTGAAGGTACCACCAATACAGTAGATATATTTGATACCTCAGCTCAAATATGGCTTCAGGGCGACTCTGGCGGTACCTCAAGAGAACACCACAGTGCTGTGGAATTTGAAGGTGAGATATTTTATTTTGGGGGAAACAATGAAGCAGGATTTGCTGCTCCTTTTGATATATATGAGATACCAAAACCTGAACAAAATAATACGCAGAGTTCAATCTCAATATTTGAAACTGGTGATAATTCGGGAAATCTAAGAAAAGGTCATAGAGCAGCAGAATATGGAGGTAAATTATATGTCTGGGGAGGTGCGGAAACAATTTTGCTTAATTCATTAGATATTTATGATCCCTTACAAAATCAATGGACTACAACGTCTCCCGCCGCTGGCATTCCTCGCGAAAATTTTATAATGGAGCAAATCAAGGGTAAATTGATTATTTCAGGTGGCGTAGATTCCACAGGAGAATTGACTCACGAGATCGATATTTATGACATAAATACTGGATTATGGAGCAAAGGCTCTATAGGAGGTTTAGCTAGAAAAAATCACGCTAGTATTAATTACAATGGCAAGTTATATACCTGGGGTGGGGAAGATCAAAATGGGAACCTAGTTAGCTCACTGGATATCTATGACTCTGCCAGTGATAATTGGTTTCAACGTACCTCAGAAGGCACTACGAGAAAACATCACTGTGCCTGTGAATTCGAGGGTAGGATATATTTCTGGGGTGGGATTAATGAAACTAATCAGATGATCAATGTCTTTGATATTTACGATATTAATTCAAATGTTTGGTTTACCGGCCCAATGAGTGGAGAAACACGTAAGAATTCCAGTTGTGTATCTTTCGAAGGAAAGATTTATTACATAGGTGGGGAAAATGAATCAGGTGAAACAGTCTCAAAGGTAAGCATTTATGATGTTGATAAAAGCATCTGGCTAACTGATCTAGACAATAATAGTTTTCGTCGTAAAAACACTTCAGCTACATTGATCAACGGCAAGTTATATTTGTGGGGTGGAGTAGATACTACCAGTTTGGATTTTGTATCGAACCTAGATATATTTCAAATGCCCCGTAATTCAGGCGTTGCTTGGAGTGAAGGACTAAGTGGCGGTACTAGTCGAGCATTCCATAGCAGCGTAGTTGCTGATGGTAGAGCGGTAATATGGGGAGGTTTAACCGATGATGGTCCTAGTAATAGCGTAGATATTATAGACTTAAATAACCATATATATTCAACATCGACGAGCGGTGGAACGAGTAGATGGAACCATACAGCCACTTTGTACGAAGGCCGCGTCTATAATTGGGGAGGTGAAAGTGCAAACGGTAAAGTTAATACTATGGATGTTTTTACCTTACCAGCAACTGGGGTGCAATGGCTAAACGGCAAATCGCTGATTCAGGCAAGAGAAAAGCATGGAGCTCAGTCATATAATGGTAAATTTTATGTAATGGGTGGACAAGACCCTCAAGGCAATTATCTGGACAGTGTTGAAATTTACAATCTAGAAACAAAGAATTGGTCGCAAAGTTCTAACATGCTTGTTTCAAAGAGTCTTTTCAGTACGGTGAGATCAGGACAATTTATCTACGTATGGGGCGGAATGGGCCCCAGCGGAATAACTACTGATATCATGATTTATGATACACAAACTGACACGTTTTCCCATAAAGCCTATATTCCAGAGGGCAAAGATAGGCATAGCCATGCCTCAGTTGCTGTTGGTGAACCACCTAGTGGAAAAATCTATACTTTTGGCGGAATGGCTGGTGAAGGGTTTATCCGTAATAGTGTAGATGAATACACCATATATACCCGAAACTTCACTGAAATGACGGCTTTTCAAGTTAGTCGATATGGACATACTGCATCATTAGTAGGAACAAAAATATATCTTTGGGGTGGGGAGACCTTGGATAACATTGTCCTCAATAGCTTAGAGATCTACGACATAGATAATGACAGTTGGACAATGGGCGTAGCGGGTGGAACACCACGAAAATATCACTCAACTGTAACCCTTGGTAAAAAAATATACTTTTTTGGTGGTAAAAACCAAGAGGGGGAAGATCTAAATACAGTAGATATTTATGATACGGAAACCGGTACTTGGGAAAGAGGCGTATCTGGGGGTAATCCACGCAGTTTTCATATTAGTCTGCTAGAGGAAGGCAGAATATATCTTATGGGGGGTAATTCGTCGGTAGTAACATCAAGCTCCGATATATTTATACCGGAGGTAAGTGGCGATTCCTTGAGTTCCAGCATATGGTCCAATGGGATTACGGGAGGACGGAAACGAAAATCTCATACTTCTCTGAGCTATGGAGACAGTATTTATCACTGGGGTGGGGTTGATGATACAAATCAGATTATAGATATCTTAGATATTTTTAATACTAGTACGGGAAATTGGTATGAAAACCCTGCTGGGGGGGATTTGTCTGGGGGTCGTCATCGAAAATATCACAAAGGATTTGTGTATCAAGATCGACTATATTTTCATGGTGGTGAAGATCTAACAGGTTCAACGACAAATAGTATAGACATCTACAAACCAAACATTGAAAATCCGTCTGCAGGTACTTGGTCTAAAGGTATAAGGGGTGGCAAAAAGCGTAAAAATCATGCGATGGTTGAATGGGATGGAAAAATTTACAGTTGGGCAGGCCAGGATGAATTTGGAAATCCCTTAAATACTTTGGATGTTTATGATTTAGACACCTGGGATAAAGGTCCGGCTGGAGGAAATCGTAGAACAGATCATAATGCGGCGGCTTACAATGGAAAAATGTATATTTGGAATGGATTTGGTGCTGGTAATTTCAATAATGATGTTAACGTATATGATCTGGAGAATGATGCTTGGCTTGAGGATTTAGATACGCCTTTATTACAGGATCCTAAATCGGGAGCAAGTTCTTGTTTGATGACTGGACCAAGTAATATAACGACCGGTATATACTTCTGGGGCGGCGATGGAGGTCAGAATGAAAATAAAATTAAAATTTATAACATCGCGGAAAACACATTCGTAACAGATGGGCCTAATGTCGCAGAAAATAGAGAATATGCCAGTGCGAATTGTCATGATGGAAAAATGTATCTATGGGGTGGCAAATCTGCAAGTGGAATAGCTACTAATCAATTTGATATTTATGATGCGGACCTAAAACAACTGGACTCGGGTCCAATCCAAAACGGCGGGACAGCTCGCTTTGCACATACTGCAACATTGCACAGCGGCAAGATTTACATATGGGGTGGAAGGGTTTCTCAGGCGAGCCGCATTAACACTATGGATATATACGATATTAACGCAAATACCTGGACAACAGGCCCAAGTGGTGGTACTGCTCGCTCAGATCATTCAGCAGTTGTATTTGAAAATAAAATCTTTTTTTATGGTGGATCAGTTAATACAGATATTCAAAAACTGGATAGCGTTGATGTATTTGATATAGCTAATAATGAATGGCAGGAGGGTTCTGAAGCTAGATTAGCGTACGAGGGCTCAGCTGATAACGCTAAGCGTGCAGGACATACGGCTGTATTATGGAATGGTAAAATGTTTGTTTGGGGAGGTAGAGATAAGGATGAGATAGAACTTAACAGCCTCGATATTCTCAACCTTACGCAATGGAAAGAACTGAATGCAGGAGGTACGCCTCGCTATCTGCATGCAGGTGTAGCTTTTGAAGATAAGTTATATTTTTGGGGAGGAACGGATGGGGGAGACAACTTCAAGACCATGGATGTATACGATACGCGGTCGAATGATTGGTCTTCTGGTTTAGAAGGTGGTCAAGCTAGAAAGGGTCATAGCGCAGTCTTGGAACAAGGTAAAATCTTTTTTTGGGGTGGGCAAGATACTTCAGATTCTTTAAATACTGTAGATATATATGAACTCTCATCAGCAAGTTGGATTACGGGATTTTTTGGAGGAAGAGTAAGGAGTCAACACACAGCTAATCTCGTAGGTAATAAGATTTATCATTGGGGAGGCGAAGATGATTCAGGTTTATTAAACACTACTGACATCTACTCCATAACCAATATTGATAATCTTTGGGAAACTATTCCTGGACCCGTAACGGAAAACGGTCGAAGTGGCCATACAGCGACACTGATTGATGACCAAATCGTTTTTTGGGGAGGGGAAGATGATAGTGGTCAGTTGGTAAATACTGTTAGTGTTTATAGATTGCAGGAATCTACATGGGTTTTAGGGACAGCTGGAGGCCAAGCAAGAAGGCATCACCAGGCTGGATTAAATAACGGGAAAATATATTATTGGGGTGGACAGGATGCTACTGGATTACCTATCAATACAATAGATGTATATGATGCTAAAAATGATGTTTGGATTATCGAAGGTCAAATAGCAGATGGCACACCAAGGTTGAATCATACCCAATTTAATTATCTTGGAAATCAGTTCAATTGGGCTGGTGAAAATGAAACAGGCAATATTAACTCCTTAGATATTTATAATTTTGATAATAACTTATGGAAATCTGGGGTATCGGGAGGACGTTCGCGCAGGGGACATAGTGTTGGTATACGAAACGGGCAAGCTTATTTTTGGGGCGGTGAGAGCTACTCCGGGAAATATCTAAATACTATGGATGTGCTCGATATGACCACCGTAAGTAACAATCCACCTGAAATCATTTCTATGAATTTAAATGCCATGCCGGATCAATTTGGTTATCGAGACTCGGTATCAATATCTTGCGTCGTAAGTGATTACGATAATGACTTAGTGTCATTAACTATGGAATATTCAACTGATGGTGGACAAAACTGGATTTATATAGACCAGGGACATCTAGCTCAACCCACCATAGGAATAAAATCATTAGAAAGTTTTAGCATAACCTGGAATTCAATTTCGGACTTACCCTCAACTGAATCATCCGTATTATTGAGGATTACGCCAACTGATGGTGAACAAAGCGGCGAACAACTCACTATTGGGCCAGCCACATTGAATAATGCGGGTACTTGGTTAAGCAGTATTACGGGTCTCAAAGCAAAGTCTAAAGCTAATTTTGTAAGACGAGATGTAACTAACCAATTGCTACTATGGGGTGGTGAAGACTCTACTAGGGAAGATTCAAACTCCCAAGAGGTATTTAATCATATAAATTTAACATGGTCTACAGGAGTACCAGTAGCAGATTTTGTAATAGAAGCTAGATCGGAACACTCTTCAATCTTCTTTGGAAATTATATTTATCACTGGGGTGGTCGTAAGAATAATAACTATACCAATAGCTTTACGGTATACGACGCGTTTTCAGATACTTGGTTGGAGGATGCTGCTACAGCTGGCGGTACTGCACGTGCATCTCATACCGCTAACGCGATTGATTCTAAGATGTATGTTTGGGGTGGAGAAAGTACCAATGGATTATCAAACAGTTTAGAATATTATGATATAGGCTCTGATACGTGGACAACTGTCGGTAATGGTGGAACGGCTCGAAGGGGTCATTCTTCTGCGATTTATGATAATAAAATATTTTTCTTCGGAGGCGAGCTTGAGTCTAATACCGAATTCGTTGTCACGGATACCTTGGATATATATGACCTAGCTACTGGTGAGTGGAAGCAAGGTACACCATCAGGTACTCCGCTGGTAAGTCATCAGGCATTGGTGTATGGTCATCGTATGTGGGTATGGGGTGGAAGTAAAGGTAGCGGCGTTTATAGTAATGATTTATACATATACGATCTAAAAGCTAACACCTGGACTAAAGGACTAAGTGGAGGAACCGCTCGTCGTTATCATGCAGGCGCTGCTGTTGATGGAATACTTTATTTCTTCGGTGGGTGGAATGGATCGCATCTGTCTACAATGGATAGATATGCTATTTCTCAGTAAAACATTTCTATAAATTTACTAAATTAATTTTGGGTTTTGAATGTGGATAGATGAAATCGAATTGCAGCAATTAGTAACAGTTTATGGCAAGCTAAAACCTATTAAGGGTCTTAGTCTTGGATGTATGCTTGACTTTGAACTAAGTCAAAGTCAACTAATTAAAAAGATTTTGACCCATGTGGAAGATCAAGAGATTTTTGAACAATTTTCAATTTGTGATCATGAGAAATTACACGTTTGTATGATGCCTCTTTTGTGTAACGAATATAGAGTACCCGAAAGTTGGTCAATTCATATTCCTTTGGATGTTAGCTACAATGAGATTAAATCAACCTTAAATAGCTATTTTGAAGAATCATTCTCAGAGCAGCCTTATCGTTTAAAGTTTAAGGAGGTATGCATTATAGCTAATAAATTAAGCATCAGCATTGAAGCTGCTGATGTTGAGACAATGCATACTCTTGAAGCAATGCAAGATTTTGTATCAAAAACATTAGGCTTGCGTATGTTTGCATTGAACCATTTTGACATGAGAATCCATCTGGGAATTTGGAATTTTGCGCCATTAAATGATTTAACTAATGAAATTACAGATTTTATTCTTCAGATAACTGAAGAGACAAAAGAAGACTTTGGACTTCTAAAACTAGATGGTGCAAAAATATTAGAGCATAGCAGTCTATTAGATGTGGAGGAAATTATAAGTCCACAAGGGTCGTTTGATAGATAGCAATAAGGTTAGAAATGTTTCCAGTTCTATTTGATATAGGCGGCTTTAAGCTATTAACCTCTGGCGTCATGTGGTTCTTAGGTTTTTGCTGTACTGCAACGGTATTACTTAAGATATCAAGGGATCAAAGCCTTTCATTTGGGCTGCTTATAAAAATGGCCGTTGCATGTTTATTGGGAGGCATTATTGGTGCCCGTCTGGGCTACATTCACCTTTACTGGGAATTTTTTATCAATAACCCTATCGATATGCTTAAATTCTATGAAGGTGGCATGGTTTATTATTGGGGTTTGGCTGGAGGAATAATTACAGGACTAGCATTCTGGCGCGGAAGATCAGGTTGGATAAGAATCTGCGATATAATGATTCTTTCTCTCCTCCCAGCTCAAGTAATGGGAAGAATTGGTTGTTATCTGCATGGTTGTTGCTTTGGAATCACTTACGATAATTTACCCTACTTGAAGGCATTAATGGTGAGGTTTCCAACGGAAACCATTTTAAGACATCCGGTTCAACTCTATTCGGGAATAGGTCTAGCTTTAATTTTTATAGGATTATGGTTTATTTACAAGAGATTGAAGATACCGGGACTAGTCATAATATCGTACATCTATTGTTATGCTACATTTCGATTTACAATAGAATTTCTTAGAGCTGATTCGAGAGGACATTTCTGGGGTATCTTCGATATGAGTACATCACAAGAAATCGGAGTGGTCACAATACTTCTAATGACTTCCTATTTATTGGCATTGCGAATAGGTTGGTTACCCAAACCCAAAGTCACTGACCTACCTAAGAGCTGATTTACTTCTTATCTTTGTCTGGTAAGAATAATAAGCACATAGCTGGAATAAGAATTAAGGTAAAGACCGTTGAGATCAGTAAACCGCCTACTACAACGGCTCCTATACCCCTATACAACTCACTTCCAGGTCCTGTCATCAAAACTAATGGAGCCATACCGAACATGGAAGTTAATGTGGACATGAAGATCGGTCTGACTCTTGATATCAGTGCCTTTGACACAGAAGTCTGTTTACTTTGGCCACTTTGCATTCCTTTTAATGTTTGATCAACAATTAAGATGGCATTATTCACGACTATCCCAAGGAGTACTATGAAACCTAGCATGGTTAGTACGTCTAAAGGCTGCGAAGCGATAGTAATATTAACCACTCTTAATGCCAAGAAACCACCGAAGGCAGCCAAGGGAACCGAAAATAATATGATAAGGGGAGTTAGGAATGATTGAAATAGAGCGCATAATAATAAATAGGTAACCAACATTGCCGATAAAAATTGGCCTTGTAGTTGTTTTCTGGTTGTAGTTAGTTTATCGGCGGTACCAGCCAGGATAGCGCGGTATGGTCCACTTAGACTGCCTTGCTGTCGCATGGGTTCTATAATCTCATCACGGATTTTCTGCATTGCTGTTTGTAGTGGAACATCTAGTGGAGGCGTAATTGATAATGTCACGACGCGTTGTTGTTCAAATCGGAGAATTTCAGTGGGTCCCATATCGTGTTTTACTTGTACTACAGAACCTAGCTCGCTGACGCCTTTTGCGTTTGGAAGATACAAAGGTACATTTTTAATAGACTGAGTATTGCTTATTTGTTCCTTTTTGCCTCTAAGGCTTACATCGATTATTTTACCATTTGATTTACGAAATTCAGTTACGAGTACCCCATCAACAAGTGCGTCTACTGTTTGACCTATGTCGCGGCTACTATATCCAACTTCTGCAAGCTTTTTGTAATTAGGTAGAACATGTAGTTCTGGCTGACCTAAGTCAAGGCCTGGTTTTGGGCGTGCTTGAGCTCCTGGTATAGCACCCTGAATTTTAAAGAAGGCTTGTTTGGCGTTATTCATAAGTTGATCAAGTTTGGGTCCTGTAAGCCTTAAGTCAATGGTTCGTCCTCCACCAAATCCTTGATTGAATAACCCAGCTCTAACGACTATCGCAATCATGCCAGGTACGGTATTTAAGGTGCCTCGTAATTTGTTCATCAAGCCCTCTACGGTATGATCTTCCGTTGAACGAAAGCCCATAAATACACTAGTTGGTGTAGCAACGTAGAAAAAGCTACTTACCTCGGGCTTATCGCCTTCCCAAAGGTATTTGAGTTTGCCTTCAAGTTTTTCTCCAATTCGAATAAATTCTTTAAGATTATAGCCAGGAGGTGGAATCAGAATACTGAACACAAGATTTCTAGAACCTGTGGGAAGATATTCTGCTGGTGGAGCCAAAAGATAAGAGAATAAAATAGAACTAATAGAAAGGGTAGCTATTACTATAATTTGTTTGAGTTTAGAAGAGCATAGATTTAAAACGAAATTTGCTAGTGTATTAGCGAAGAAAATATGGGATTCATTTGAATTTGAGTTCTTGCGTAATACGTTGGCACTTAGCGTGGGAATAACAAAAACCGAAACTAGCAGAGACAAAGTTACGGCGCAGCTTATAGCCAATGCAATATCCTTAAAAAGCTGAGCTATCTCAGAATCAAGAAATAGCAAAGGAAGAAAAACAGCCACTGTTGTTATGGTGGACGCAGCGATCGCGCCCCAGACCTCACGAGTACCGTCGATAGCTGCTGAATAAGGAGATTTACCTCGCTGTAAATGAGAGAAAATGTTTTCCAGAACTACTATGGAATTATCCACTAGCATACCAACGGCAAAACTGATACCGGCTAGAGAAACTACGTTGATATTACGACCAAGTAAAAACATTCCAAGGAAGGTTCCAATAGCTGAGATAGGAATCGCACAAGCAATAATTAAAGTGGGCCTTGCGTTACGAAGAAATAATAGCAATACAGTAATTGCAAGTAAGCCACCCAGTAAAAGGTTTTGTGAAACCAAATTTAAACTTTTTTGTATATAAATTGAACTATCATAAGCTTGAATTAATTTGTATCCATTATCTTTAAGAACGCCTTCATTCAATTCTCTAATGGTGTCTTGCAAACCACGCATAGTTTTTAGGACATTGGACCCAACTTGACGTTGAGCGTTTATAGCTATACAAGGTCGACCTTTGTATCTAACTTGAGAGGTTGCATCTTTTGATTGAATTGTTACTTTAGCGATATCTTTAAGAAAAACCCGATCACGAGGATCTTCTCTTAATAGAATGTTTTCGATATCTGATAATGATCCAAAGCTTGTTTTGGTACGTACAATATAACGCCTTTTTCCCTCGTCAATTTTACCAGCGGAATAGTTCTTTCCTTCTTGTCTAATTTTCGAAATTACTTGCGGAACTGTTAGACCACGACTAGCCATAGCTTGGGGACTGAATATAATCTGAACTTCCTGCTCTTGTGCGCCGAAGATATT
>CAZYUV010000093.1:0-11765 GCA_964650625.1 uncultured bacterium | reverse complement strand
CATGGATATCTCTCAGTAGCCTCTGGAATTTATACTCTAAACTTGGTGGAATTCAGAAGGGAGAATTCCCAGTTCGACCCTCAGAAAAACCAGAGAACGTAAAAACCTTTATTGGAAAGGAAGAAATCCATGGAGTTCTTATCTTCCCGACTTATCAATAAACAAGTTCACTGACTTTCAAAAGCAGCATCCTCAAGAGGAGCAAACTGCTGGTTACCTCATACAGTTTCAAATTATTATTTAGGTAGTCTAAGCAAGACTTTCTGAAAAAAAATACAGTTAGGATGTCAGTTCGATTTGAATACTGAATTGATGTCCGTCAATACTAACTTCCCGAACACTATCACCCTGCAAAAGCTCCTGCTGAGAATCTAGCTTTACACAAAGAATTTCATTCTTTATCAAAACTGAATGCTCTTCAACTGCCTTGAGAATTTGCAAACTAGTGGAAGAAACCTTACCAAAAATCCGGTCACTAAGATGTAATTCTGTGTCTTTACGAAGGGTCTGAAAATGTCGAATTATTTCACGCGCATGACCTTCTAGAATCAATTCTTCATCCAAATTCAAATCCAAGCTAACCAACAAACCATCTTCACTTGCACAGTCAAAACCTTCCTGCGCTTTATATTGTATATCAAAGTCTTCCGAGTCTAGAAGATGCTCCCCTGCTACTAGAAGCTTATCATTTTTGATTTCCCACTGCCCCTGTTTGACTGCTGCAGCCACTGATTTCATCTGCTTACCAAATTTCGGACCTAACTTTTTGAAGTTCAGTTTACATTCGGGAATTCCAAGGGTGGAGCCATCAGCAACATGATCGATTTGCTTAACGTTTAATTCTTCCCGGATTAATTCGGCATATTCCTCAAGTAAGTTTGATGGGAGATCTCCTGCCACACTAATACTTCTTAGCGGCTTGCGAACTTTGACCTTATTACGAGCCCTTAAATTATGTCCAAGGCTTACTATGGTCCGCACCTGATCCATTCTTCTACTTAAGGGTTCATCAATCAATTGCGTATTAACTTCTTCCCAATCTGTCAAATGTACAGACTGCTCTCCAGTCAGAGCTCTGTAAATTGTCTCTGTAATAAATGGCATAACAGGTGCCAGAATCTTACATAATCCAGTTAGAACTGTATACAATGTGTCATAGGCCGCTGTTTTATCGGGTTCCAGACCCTCAGCCCAAAATCTACGCCTACTACGACGCAGATACCAATTCGTGAGAATAGGCAGAAATCTCTGGATATAACGAGTAGCTTCAGCCAACTCATAATTTTCAAGATGTTGTGTTGTAAACTTGAGAATCTGTTGGTATTCAGAAAGGATATACCGATCCAAAACATGATCTACCTGATCTGAAACTTCCACAATTTTTGGTTTATAGCCATCTAGATTAGCGTAAGAGCAGAGAAAACTATATACGTTCCAGAGAGGCAAAATCACTGACTTTACTATTTCTCTGAACTCGCTATCCGCTACTCGCACCTCTAAACCATTAACCACAGGAGAAGTAACCAAAAAATAGCGCATAGCGTCGGCACCATATACTCCAAAAACTTCCATTGGTGGAGTGTAATTCTTGTGACGCTTAGACAGCTTCTTACCATCTTCAGCAAGAATTAATCCTGTACAAATTACATTTCGAAAAGCAGGGCGATTAAAAAGTGCTGTGCCAATCACATGCAAATAATAAAACCAGCATCTTGTCTGGTCGATTCCCTCACATATGAAATCTGCCGGATAATTGCTCTCGAACTTCTGCTGATTTTTAAATGGATAATGTTGCTGACCGTATGGCATTGACCCTGATTCGAACCAGCAATCCAGTACCTCGGGAACTCTGTGATAGGTCTTACCATCTTTATTAATCACAAGGTCATCTACGAAATGTTTGTGAATATCTGAGACGCTTTTTCCACAAAGCTCTTCAAGTTCCTGAACAGATCCAACGCATATTAAGTCACCTTCTTCTGAGCGCCAGATTGGTAATGGGCAGCCCCAAAAACGATTTCGAGAAATTGCCCAGTCCCTTGCATTTTCAAGCCAATTGCCGAAACGCCCTTGCTTGATATGTCCTGGTACCCAGTGAATTTCCTCGGCATTCTTGAGTAACTTTTGCTTGATTTTTTCAATGCTGACAAACCAGCTGGAAATAGCCTTATACATGAGGGGAGTATCCGTACGCCAACAAAAAGGATAGTTATGCTGAAGCGTCTGCTGCTTAAACATCAAGCCTCGATCCTTCAAATCACGACTGATGAGTTTATCAGCTTCTTTGAAGTTTATACCTCCGATCAATGGCATCCCCTCTTTGAAGTTGCCATGAGCATCCACTGGGTCAAAAACAGGAATTCCACTCGCAAGACAGATCCTTAAATCGTCTTCACCAAAGGCCGGAGCCTGATGTACAAGTCCCGTACCCGAATCATCACTAACGTAATCATCAATCAAGACCTTAAAGCAATTGCTGGGGTCTATTTCAGAAACTGCATAATCAAAAAGAGGCTTGTAAGTAAGACCTTCTAATTCCGAACCTTTAAACTCCTTATTGATTACATATTGATCTTCTTCAAAATATTGAGCGACCAAACTTTTGCCCAAAATATAAGTTTTGGAATCCTGCTTATTTAAAACTTCAACATAATCAAGCTCAGGGCCCGCACAAATAGCTAAATTGGAAGGCAAAGTCCAGGGAGTGGTTGTCCATACCAAAAAATAAGTGTCAGGGCGGTCGATTAGCTCAAATCTTATGGTTACCGACGGATCTTGCGTATCCATGTAATTAAGGCTTGCTTCAGAATTAGAAAGTGGAGTAGAAAGCCTCCACGAGTATGGTAAAACTTTACGACCCTCATAAATCAGGCCTTCATCCCACATACGTTTGAATGCATGCCATACGGATTCCATAAAGTCCCGATCCATTGTTTTATAATCATTTTCAAAATCAATCCAGCGACCCATTCGTTCGGTCACTATCTGCCACTCCTTGGTATAGCGCAAAACTGTTGAACGACATTTCTCATTGTATTTATCAACGCCATAATCAAGAATATCGGGGGCGCCTCTCAAATTAAGTTCTTTTTCAATTTCCAACTCAATTGGTAAACCATGACAATCCCAGCCAAACCTGCGCTCCACGCGATAACCACGCATGGTTTTATAACGCGTAATTAAATCCTTAACTGTGCCCTGTAAAAGATGCCCATAATGAGGCATGCCCGTAGCAAATGGCGGACCGTCATAAAAAACAAAATCCTTTGCTGAAGAGCGGTTTTCAATTGACTGATGAAAAGTTTTATTGTCTTTCCAATAGCTTTCAATCTCATTTTCCATGCCTGGAAAATCAGGTCTATTACTAACAGGGGGAAAGATTTCTTTTGTCATGACCTTCTCCTTTAGACGCCCGCATATGACGAAACCAGCATTTTAGTGTTCTAAGGCCTAAACATCAATCTATCTGGAACTAACTTTTGATCAAAAGCTTCTCAAATATTAGTATTCCTATAGATCAAAGGATTTGAGCAGCACACCAAATGCTGATCAAAGTTAAAATTTCCAGATGTATCCACCACCGATGGTATAGTCACGAGAATCATCGGTTATCCCTAGAGTGGCATTATAGAACCACTGACGGTGTTTATTAATTGTATGCTTACGACCATACAGCAACTGGACCTCTTCCATACGAGTATTACGGTCTTTACCTACTTTTGCAGTTGCATTACCAGAAGTAGGTGAAACTACTTCAAGATTGTCATTAGCTCCTCCAAAAATACCTAGTAGACCATAATTCGCTGAAAGCTTTTTATTTAGTTTTCTGTTAAAAGTCCAGTTTAAGGTCCACCGATCTCCTTGCAGGGTACGAACTATTTGTCCGTTTGATTCCTGAACCTCAATTTCTCCCCGCTCTTGAAACTTTAAAGCCATTATTTCTTTGAGTTTTTTACTGCGTTGTTTCTCATATTTCACTTGAACATTACCCTCGAACCTAGATGGATTGGCCGAAGTTCCACCACCAGGTCGATAATTTATAGTTCTTCTAGTGAAATTCGCTCCGAGACCATAACTTAACTTTGCCTTTTTGCTCTGTTTAATATTGCGCATGTAGTTAAATACTATATTGTCGCCCGGTTTCTTATAAGAAGTTCGACCAAAAAGGGAGGAATATGATCCGTTAATGGTATAACCAAAAGTATAGTTGTTAGTGATACTTTTGGTAGGCTTATTGATTAGATTGAAATCAAATCCTAGATTTAAGCCTTTTCCATAGGTCGGATCAGAAAAACCCTGACCTGTTTCGCCCATTGCAGAGGTTACATTGTTCTCAGAAGCATTTAACTGTTCTTTACCGTTAGGTAAATTCAGTTTAAATTTCCACTTTACTCCATCTCGCCCCACTTTGGCTTTCTGAGTAGTCATTTCATGAACAACTTTAAGATCTTTGAAGCCCTCCACATTATCCTTCATTGCTGAACCATCACGAGTAGATTTTAGACTCGCCTTAGCCCATGGCATGATCAGTGTAAACTTATTCTTTTTGTTCAATTGGAGTTTCCAAGTATTTTTGACCGTAAATCGATCCACACTTTTGTCTATATTCTGAGAACCTGAGCGAAATGTCTTCGTTTCGTACAAAATATCAACCTGTCGACTACTCTTACCTTCCTGTAAGGCATAACAAGAAATCACTGCGATAGCATTAATAATAAAACAGACGGGAGTGATAACAGCTTTTAGGTTCATATTAAAAGTTTTCTAAGCTATCGGAGCAATGACTTTCGGCTTTGATAATCGATCCAATCGAAAGCTACCAGGAAACTCCTTACTCTCTTCAGTCGCATACAAAAAATTGAATTTTTCACCTCGGTACAATACATGAGGATTCACTTCAATCTCTTCATGATCTCCATGATCCATCTCGTATGTAAATTTAAGTTTGTACCCCGTTTTTAAAGATTTTTTCAAAGCCATCAAAGGAAGTGGCAACTGCACTTGAAACATTTGAGTAGCCAAATTAAATCGTCTCGGTGCCGCTACCTGTCTAATTTCATCAAAACTGCGACCTTCGTTTACAAAATGTAAAAACAAATGCATGACATGATAGGAATCAACTAAAGCTCTGTGAAAGCCTTCCGCCTTAAAGCCAAAGTGATGCACTAGCGTTTCCATTTTATGATTCATTATATTTTTTACATACTCGCGCGCCATTGGCAAACTATCCCAGACTTCATTATCTGGCATACTCATACCCTCGAGACTAAATTCCGAACCCACAAACTTCACATCAAATTCAGAATTATGAGCAATCAAAATCGAATCATCACCTAGAAAGTCTGTAAACTTTCGTAGTATGTCTGCGGCCTTTGGCTTACCTCTTACGTCTTCATCATAGATATGATTAACTTTACTGGCTCCCTCGGAAATTGGTATACCTGGGTCAATTAGTTCATCGAATTCCCCTAACACCTGTCCATCTCCAGTGAACTTAACAGCAGATAGTTCTATCATCCTGTTCTGAACTGGTTGAAAGCCAGTGGATTCAATGTCGAACGCTATAAACAATGTATCCCTAAAATGACTCAATTGATCCTCCAAAATTGAACTAATAAACTATAATCAGCTTTTACGATTTAGCTTGAAAGGCAAAATTACTAAAGTCTTAAATTCTCGAAAATCAGAATTATAGGTACGCCCCATAAATGCAGCTCGAGCCTAACATAAAGGCTTACCAAAAACATTATATTTAAGCTATTTTATCCCGAAAATATTAAAGATATGTATATAACAAAAATTGCAATGATCTTCTTGATTTTCACTCTGTTGTCTCCCAAAACATATTGTGTTGAAAAAAATCTGATCGATGCAGACATGGAAGAGATTTTATTAAACCCACAATTCCTACTATTTAGACGTGGCGAAAACCAAAAAATATTTGAATATGACCAAAAAACTCGTAGAGCGAATGCCCCAAAATATGGAGGCATGAGCTTGAATCCTTTTGAATTTTTTGAAAGTGAGACTACCTTAAAACAAGAGATTACGCGTAATGTAATGAGAGGATATCTACGTTTTTTGTACTCAGACCAGTACATAGTAAGTGAACCTGACAACTACATCAAAATTGAAAATATGAGAAAAGTGATACCAGTACTCCAATTCGAAGACGGAGAGAAGAATCACTACCTACTAAAAAGATTTAATGATAATAACTTCGATTTAATCCTTTTGGAATATTCACAAATATTTGAGCAGTATTCTGGCAAGAAAATGGAAAACTTTGATTTGCTAGAGTATCTCCATACAGCCCGCATATCGGGAGTCGACTTATTGCGAATTTCTATATATGAAGAAAATTCATTTCGAATACCTCGACCTACAAATCTTGAGATTCCAATCAAAAATAAAAGCATGATCAGTATCCTGGAGGAAAATAGAGCTGCCGAGGAAGAAAAAATCAAAAAAGAAAAAGCACCAATTCGATCAATGCGCAAAATCATGACTACGGAACGCAAAGCACAAATGATTATGCAGCCACTTAAGACAAAATTAAAACTTTCTGAACTCGAACGAGAAAATAAATTCAAAAAACGAAAAGAGCTGGTTTTGATGCGTTTACCTCATTTGAAATCCGCTCTGAATAAAACTAAAAACGAAGCTGAAATAACATTACTTGTGCAGACAGAAATCATTCGATCTATTTATGAGCCTGATCCTTCACAGGAGAATTGTCCAGGCGATTTTATCAATGGAGATTGCATACCAAATACAAAGTGGACAAATAAAGTCTGGAAATTATATCGGCGTCTATACAAATTCAAAGATATCGCATCCCATATCTTTCCAGACCGAAGGTCCATACATCGTCAAAAACTATCCAAATCAAAGAAATTTGGAGGAGCTGAATTATGGTAAAAACTTTAATATGCCTGTTGTGCTTTATCACTTATGCTAACGCAGAGATAGAATCCGTTGAATCTACTGTAGAGAGTACCTCTACTACCCTCTTAGCACAAATTCACGAATTCAAGTCTAAATATGGACTAGCCCTGTCTGATCCACTTAGTTACTCTCGAAAAGTTAACAAACCGCTACTTTATTTAATATTTGCTCCTTGGTCCAATACATTCCAGGTTTTCGATAGAGATTCGATGAATGATCCAATAATTTACGAATATTTCAGTTTATTTGAGGTCGTGAAAATCAGAGGCGACATGGATCAATATAAGAGAATGATTCCAAAGAAATATTGGACAAGAGAATATCCGGCATTGATTGCCTTCAGTGAATCCAAAGAATTAGGTTATCTTCGAGGAGAAGATGCTGTAGACACTAAAAAACTATACAGATCTCTTGATTTTTGGTTCGAACAATGGCGTAGAGACATGGAAGTAAGTACTGGTAAAAAACCAATCCATCCTTTGCGCTACTATTTTGAAGAAGATTATAAAACCAGACAAGCTGTAAAAAGTAAACATGGATACCTTCTTAAGACCGGCTGGGTAGTACATGGCTCACCTAGAGAAATCCGCAACAAGGTTGTGACTATGGTTGATGGTCAACGCGAAACCTATTTACCACTACATCTTTTTACAGATAAATCACGAAAATTAGTAGAACGGAAAGCCTTTGTTAGCATGCGCGAATCTGCCAGTTTGGTACCAGGAGATTTTCCGCTAAACTTTTCTGAGAACCTAGATAGCATACCGAGCATTAATGAAGTGAAATTCAAATCAGAAAAACCGGTACTTGTTTTACTGGACCCGGCAGAAGAGTATTTGACCAAACTTAAAAACTACAACAGCGACAACCGTAAGTTAGCGAACACATTAACATATGTTAAAAAATACCTAGCGGGCAAGTTACTCTCAAAACCAATGGCCGAAATTATTGCCACCTTCTACAAAGTAGAGTATCCAGCTGCTTTAGTTCTGCAGTCCGGCACAGATAACAGATCGTTTTCGAATCTAAAAGACCCTGAGGAAATATATACAATAATTGACAACGAAAACTTAATTAGGGAATCTGCTGCAGAAAAAGAAGCCGAGGAGAATAAGGCTGAAGCTAAACAAGAAAAAGATGATTCCTCTAAATAAACCAATCAGAAGTTGATACCACCAAACAATGTATTTAGGGATTTCTCCTGAATGCGTGAGTCTGGCTCAGAACTTAGGCTAGTTCCATCAGTTTCGTCTGTCGATTCAAAATCCGCCTCGAAAACGTACTTCACTGAGTCGATAACTATTTGATTATCCACAGGAGCATAAACGCCTACTATTTGAGCATTTGGATTTCCACATGTCTGCTGGATAGGAGCAGAAAAACTAGACGCTGCTATAGTATTCGATGTTTTTATAGCTATGTGGCCTGCCGGATGACTTCCACATATACTCCAAATCAGAACGGATCCATTCGGTGCATCTAAAGCCGTCTGCATACCTTTTCGTATCTCACTAGCAGATTGATCTTTAGCACTAAAAACCTGTGTAAGACGAAACATTTTTCTGTCTTGCTCCTCGATCCAACCATGATGAAATTGCTTAGCATAGCGGGGATTATTTAATCTTTGATTTACATCGCCTACGTTCCATGGGTCTATCTGTTGAAACTCATTATTTAGTGCTCTAACAACTGCCCAAGAGGCACACTCATAACAATCTGAGCGATCAAAATTTTGATCAGCGCATTGCCCCTGTTGACCGCGAACCTTACTAGTAGATTGACCTAGTAATCCTGAATAATTTTCATGTAGTTGCTCCGTAGCTACTTCTAACTTTCTTGATCTGTATTCTTTGAGTGCGTACTTTCTAATTTCACTACGCATTTGAGCTAAACCAATCTCGAAACCTTTAATCAATTGTTTGGCCGTTGAAACATTTCTGAAAAACCAAGCCTCGAGATTTAAGAATTGATTAACCATTTCTAAACCGTCAGCATCCTCTCCAGTCTCAAAAACAAGAATATACTGTCTAACTAAGAAATAAGTTAATTTCATGAGGTATTTTTCATTAGCGTGGGCAGCGCTCATCCTGTAATGAAGTTCACGTAGTCGATTAAGTCCGTTCCTTAATTCCTCAGCATCTGCATTTGTGTTTGCTCCAATTACTGAACTCAGCATCTCATTAATTTCTGCTTTGGCTACATTGTAAGGTATTTTTCCATCCTTCAAGAAACGAGAGGGCCAGAACTCTGTTCGTTCCTTACCATCAAAACCAACCTCTGCATTTAGACCGACTACTAATACTGAAGCCATAAAGGCATAAAACAACAATCCTCGCATGTCTTTTCTCCTTGTGTTCTCACTATCAATTCTCCATAGAATGAAAACTATCGAGGTACGATTGCTATCTGAGTTTCATAAGTTCTGAAAGTAAATAGAGAATTTTAACGTGAGTACTAGCATTCTAAATTTAAGGATTTTATGTATTTTGAATAGACTAATACCCAATCACAGTTATTATTTTGTTAAATAAGCTAACAAAATCTTAGATCAGTACGTAGTTAGGACTTCAGGGGGATTAAGATATGCGAAAACGCTTCCATGCTACTGCTGCATTTTCAAAGATTGACATTAAAGTGGTGTTTACCATTTGTATATTAATGTTCAACTCTTTGTTAACGGCGGAAGATTTTTATTCCGATATAAGCTCCCAAAGTGAACAATCCGCACAATATGAAGCAGACGTCATCACATCGGATTCCATTAATCAACAAGACCTACCTAATGATCGTCCAGAATATGTAGGAGGCTTATACGACTCGAGATTGGACTACTCCAGTTATCCCTCTGAGGAGCTTGATGAACTTCTACGTACAAGCCTAAAAACAGACGATTATAAAGCTCCTGAAAAGCTCGATATTGAGTCCTCGAAAGCTTGGAACAAATTAATACAAGAACTACCCACATTACTTGATCAAATTGCAGCAATAAATACTATTAATGATAAAGGTCCAGAAAATCTGATGGATATACGTCTTGAAGGGATACATCCACAGAATCCTAGATTAAGTATTTTGGAGCAAGCTGCATCCATCGCATCCTTTGAGTTAATAGCCTCATTCAAAGAACTGCAAGGGAGTATTAACGATAAAGAAAATTCTCTCGAACAGATTGAAGATTTTCGTAATATTATTGCAGAAACCAAGGAAAGTATCTCAGTTCACCTTCAAAATATTGTGGATATGGGTTCAGAGGGGGCACAATCCAAAAACTTAGAATTCTCAAAAATCATGAATAAGGTTCTTTTCTCTCAAAGTTCCCATGAAACCATAACACTTGAGAAAGAAATTGGGGAACTTCAAAACAAACAGGTTAATGTATTTAAAAATAATCCAAAAATTCTGATCAATTTAAACACATTTGATGCTATCGAACAGCCTAACCCTAACGCTTCTATAAAGAAAATGAATCGATACCGCAAAAAGCTAAATGACTCAAAGGCTCTCAAAGCTTACAAATCTGGGTCTAGATATCAAAAACTGCGCCCTCGAAAATATTATATTAGAGGCGCCATAAAAGACTCCGCAGGTAATACGGTCGGATTAGCAGTTGCAACAAATAAGAAAACATCTCAAGCATTTATTGTACCTGTAGCAACCAAAGATAAGCGTAGCTTCAAAGTAGTGACCCAAGTAGCCAAAATGACGTCTGCTGCTCAAAAGGTTAGTAGCTTCGGCGCATTTCAAGCACTACTAGAACCGGTAAAAACCCTAACTATTCAACGATCAGAACCGATCACGGATTTCGAAAGTCAATACACCGAATTCAGCCTGGATGAATCGATTAAATTACGAGACGCATGTCTTAGATTTCATCAAGACTCTATTGCTAATCAAGCATTATTACTAGGACAAAAATTTGAAAATCTGCGCTCTTTATACATGGAATTAGACCAAATTCAAAATTTTCTACTAAAAGTAGGTACACAATTTCAAATGGAATACAAATCAGCAGCCGGAAAGGATAGCAAAGATGGAAGTAGTGACGGTAAAGCCAATCAGCTATTCTATATAGGCAGTTCTCAAAACCTTTTAGCGGCAGTGGTAAGCCTTATTTGTCAGAAGTATCAATTTGACTCCTCCGGTCGTTTAGTAGATGGCCAAACAATTAAGGACGAATACAAATTGAATAACGTCGTGGTTACAGAATATGCTGTCGTTCGACAAAGTCGGCTGGGTAACTTTTATTCGGTAGGAACTAACAATGCCGACGAGGTGATGGCTTATGACCACATTCACCGAGGTCAGTATTCGATGAACCTATTTGTATTCACAGGGCCTGGAGAAGCCAAGGTTGGAATACAGTTTACGGGCTTGAATTACTCTAGAAACAATTCCAACACCTACAAAGCTTTCGTCTTGAACCCACAACATCCGAACTTCAAAGACCTAAAAGCAGAACTATCAAAAATGACTCCAAATCAAGAGTCAATTGATGAAACTGTCTACTTTAAGCTCCCTCTGGAGGATACTGAAACATACAAAAATCATCCCGACATCGTTTTAGGATCTCAAGAAATTAAATCGTCTCCCACAAAGGATGATTTTATAATTGAGTTTTCAGGTAAGATTGAAGAAGGTCAACTTTACGCTGTTTATCAGGAAGCTGGCGGATTACGAGATACAAATCGTAATCAATGGGTTGATTATGATGAAGTTCTCACCCACGTTTTCGCATGGAATTCACGATCGTTCGAGCCAGTAGTTAAAGATAGTTTCAGGATAATTGTAGATGGTTCAGGAACTATGAAAGCGCTATT
>CAZYUV010000092.1:0-11808 GCA_964650625.1 uncultured bacterium | reverse complement strand
TATCAAAAACTACATGAATATCAAAAGCATTTTTTCAGATATACTTTGATATTTCCAATTACATACCATAGTATTAGTGGAATAAGACACTTTGTATGGGACAAGTATCCACAAATGTTACAAAATAATAAAGTCGCAAAATCATCATATATTTTAGGAGTTGTAATATTCTTATGGCCTAAGATCTTAACTTCAAAACTAGCGGTCTTTCCAGCCAAAGCCTTATTCTCATAATTCTTAGTAAATTTATAGTCAAAATTTACACGATCCATTTTCTTTTTACCCATCAGCTCTTTGTCGAATTTCGGATAAAGCTCATCTTTACCTAGAACAACGCCTGTGTTGTAGTGTCGTAAGAATTTAGAATCTTCACCGTCTACCTTACCTTTTACTAACAAAGAAACCCAGTGACCCTTAGCAGTTTCAGTATCAGACTCAAAGTCCTCCATTTCAGCCTGCTTAGATGCTAACTCCTGAAGAAAATCATTAACATCATCATCCGTTGCAACTTTTTCTTTATACGAATCAACTTTAAGTTTTTTGTAGTCTCCAACCTTGAACTCGGGCGCAATACTAAACTTCGCGGTGAACTTAAAGGAATCAGAAGCAAATTCGATAGCATCATACTCCACTTCAGATATTGGACGCACTCCTTCTTGATCTAGTGCCTCGTAATAGGTCTGGGGTAACAATTCACGCTGTAAATACTCATTGAATCTTTCCTTACCTACTGACCTTTTTACTAACGGTAATGGCGTTTTGTCCCGACGAAAACCTGGAACCTTGACATACTTAAGTATTTGTTTTGATACCGACTTTGTAGCCGCCTGAACGACAGCCTTTGGCACTTCTACCTGTAGTTGAACTCGGGCCTCGCCCAAATCTTCCCGCTTGACCTGATGACTTTCAATCTTAGCCATGGTATTCACATCCTATCCTGTAATGATCATTGATATGGCCATCTGCTTGAGACAAACAATTGACCTAAAAAAGAAAATGCGAAAGGAGAGACTTGAACTCTCACGCCAAGAAGGCACTAGATCCTAAATCTAGCGTGTCTACCAATTCCACCACTTTCGCAGAGGCCCTATAGTGTATCAACTTCTTTTTTAAAGTCAAGAACGTTCCCATTAACAGTGGTTTATTCACTACTTTTCTTGAACTTGAATTAAAATATCACTGTCGGTAATCTACTTCGGGAAAAACTCTCAAAACTCCAGGCCCAAACTGAGAATGAGAAAATTTACCCTCTGTCAAATAAACAACGGGTTGACGCCGAATAGAAACTTGCCCATTCCAAGGGTTTTTAATAAATTTTCTATTTTTATATTTTCCCTCTATTTCGGCCTCACTTAAATAACTAAGTCGAGTATCGTCAGGACGTTTACCATCTACACGAACCAAAATCCAACTTTGCATCTCCAAATCTTCTTGATACTCGTTATCAACATCCAAATCTACTAAAAGCTCAAAATAACGAGATTTTTCCTTAATACGAATTACTCTTCCACGCCATTGAACATAACGTCCCATATATTCCCGAGGAAAATTAGTAGCATCCGCAAACGTAACCTTCTCCTCGTGAATAATATCCTGGGTGTTACGAACTTGCTGAACACGAACGCGCTCTACTTTACGCTTTTTACTAAGCCAGTAGTCGCTAATCTTAACTAACATTTGAGCTTCTTCCATATCCGCGGGACTCAGTTGACCGTATTCCAGAGCCTCACGTAATAAACGCTTGGCTGCCGGATACTCACGCTCTTCAAATTTCAATTTTCCATTGTGAAAAGTCTTTAGTGAAAGCTCTTTAGATAATTTATTTAAACGAACTCTTGTATCAATACTACTTGGATTTATTCGAACTCCCTCACGAAATTTACTAACCGCTTTGGGATCTTTATTAAGCTTCTGCAAAACGATTCCCAGACGATCATAAAAAACACTGTTACTTGGTGCCAGATCAACGGCTCTGCGCAAAGCACTCTCTGACTTCTCAAAATCACCCAGGTTTTCATGGGCCAATCCTAAAAGATAAAAAGCGACATCTGGCTCAGAAACACCATTGTCAATCGCTTTTCGAATTTCATCAACGCATCGCGCATACTGTTCTGCAATGAAGTAGTAACGACCTAAATACAATTGCAAATCACCATTTTCGGGAAAGAATCTTAAACCGCGTTGGGTAACATCCAAAGCGGCTCGATAATTTTTCCTGGCAAAATGCTCGTCAATCTGACGTATGCGCTTATTAAGTAATTTTTCTTTTGCAGCTTCAGATCTTATATCTCTTTTATTTATTTTTTCTTCAAGAACTTCATCATCAGACTTCACTCTTAACCTTACCTGCTCGCGAAATCTGATCAATTTTTGATATCCAATTCGTGCTTGGTCATGACTAGGGTCAAGACTTAAAGTTCTCTGATACTGTATAAAAGCATCTTTATACTTAGCTTGCCGTTCAAATATTCTACCTAAATTAAAATGAGCTACCACATTGTTCGGGTCTTTTCGCGCAGCGGCAAGAAATTCTTCAAATGCCTGAGCATATTTACCTTGATAAAAATACGCCAAACCTGTGGTGTTATGAATTTGAGGAGTCGTCGAAAAGGAGGCAGCGATGAGAAGCAAGAACAATAAGCTCGAAATTTTTAAATAGCCCATGAATCACCTTTTACGCTTGATGAATCGAATGGGCCTGAGAGGACTCGAACCCCTACAGACGGATCCGAAGTCCGGCGTGCTATCCATTACACTACAGGCCCATTCCAACAGATCCTTATAAAGGGCGACCGACGGGATTCGAACCCGCGACACCTGGAACCACAATCCAGTGCTCTACCGCTGAACTACGACCGCCATCAATTTCCTCGCTCTTAAAAGTCGAGAGCGGAAGTTTATCATAGGCATTGAAGACTCGCAATTACAACTACCATAACCAAAAATAAGCTATTAACAATCTGAACGGAGCTGCCGATACAAATAAAAACAAAAACAAACAAGGATTTAGTATGAGGCTTATCAAAATTTTTTATGTAGGCATTTTGACTGTCGTTTGTTTATGCCCTAATGTTTTTTCAACAAGTCTCTGGAAATCTGAATCACTACATATATCTGCTACCCATAAACCTGATATTAGACCGGGGGACATTCTCACTATTATCGTCGATGAAGCCGCTACAGCAAAGAATGATTTCAAACAAGAAGTTTCTGATGCAACAACTGTTAATAGTGATATGTGGGCCAAACTCAGAAACATACTAAGCTTATCCAAGCTTAAATATCTCGATACTGTACTGGGAAAACTGAATGAATCTATTTCCAATCAAAATCATACCAGTGAAATGGAAGGCGAAGGTAAAATGACCTCTAACTCCAGCCTTCAGACTGAAGTAACTGTTACGGTCACTGCTATATTACCAAACGGAAATGTGAGAATTGAAGGCCGTAAATCAGTTTTACTTAATTCAGAAACTCAACGTATTACCATTACTGGAACCATTCGACCAGAAGACGTCAAAAATAACATGGTAGCATCATCCAAAGTTGCCAATGCCGAAATAAAATTCACAGGCAAGGGTGCCTTCGATGGTTTGAAAAAACCCGGTCCGCTACAACGCGTAATGAACATTTTTTTCTAGGGCTATGCTATGCGTAATTTTCATACAAAAATCATCAACCTGACCCTACTGCTAACATGCTTGTCTTCACAATTGGCTGCAGAGCTTGTTCAGCCGTTAGTGCGAGTCAAAGATGTCGCTCGAATTCACGGAGTGCGTAGTAACCAACTTATGGGTACGGGATTAGTAATTGGTCTCAGTGGTACCGGCGATAAAACTACCTTAACCCAGGAAATGGTAACAAATACAATGAAGAACCTGGGCTTAAAATTCGATGCTAAAAAAATTGAAACCAAAAATGCGGCCGCGGTTATAATTACAGCCGAATTGCCACCATTTACGTCGCCCGGAGACTCTATCGATGTAACAGTATCCACCATGGGAGACGCCAAATCTCTTAGGGGAGGAATCTTGATTCAGACCCCATTAAGAGCTGCAGATGGTAGAACCTATGCCGTAGCCCAAGGAGCTTTAAGCTTAGGAGGAAATATACAGCAAGGCATGCCCAATCATCAGACGGTTGCTCGAATTCCAGGTGGAGCTTCTGTAGAGGCTGAAGTCCCAATGGATTTCATTAAAAATCAAAGTATTTATTTAGCATTGAATAATCCGGACTTTACGACTGCAAATAGAGTAGCTGAAGCTGTTAATCAAACGTTTGGACTGAGCACCTCGATCGCACAGAATTCTGCTAAAGTCCGAATAAAAATACCCTATTCCTTCCAAAATAACCCTGTAGAGTTCATATCTCGTCTTAATAGCCTTCAAGTTATCGTTGATCAAAAAGCAAAAGTAGTTATAAACGAGCGAACCGGTACAGTTGTTCTAGGAGGCAATGTCAAAATCTCGCCCGTGGCTATAGCGCATGGAACAATGATTATTGAAGTAGGCAATAAACTCAATAAATCAGGGGCAGACGAACGACTCATCGAGGTCGACAAAGGTGGGACTGTAAGCGAATTGGTCAATACCTTAAACCTCATGGGAGTTAATACTCCCTCCCTAATCGCCATTCTCCAAGAGATAAAAAACTCTGGCGCACTCCAGGCCTCTCTTGAGGTGTTGTAACTCCCTCCATTAAACCAAATAGTGAACCAAGATTTGTAATAAGTTCACTTGCATATCGCTGACCGAAAAATCATTTTCTGACTCTATTGAATCATTCCACTTTGAGCATGAATTTAAAATCTCAACCTGCGATTTTCCATCGGGTAAAACTGCATAAACTGATAAAAGCAGCTTTATATTACAAGTGTGAATTATCCTACCTATAAAAATTTCAGACTTGGGGGTAAAATCAACTAATCCTGGGTCATAGAGAAAATGAAATTCTCCACTTATTTTGTCTTTAACACAAAGACCATTCATAAGCTCCTGTTCCACACAAAACACACTGAGCCTGCTACGAGATAGATCTTCTACTAATTCTCGACAAACCTTATCAGTTGTAACCTTAAGAGCATCTTGCTCCTTTTTGGAAATAGCAAGTTTGGAACTATCAATAAGATCTGAACCAGAAGTATTTAAAAAGTCAATAAAAGGTAAAGCTTCAGCTAGTTCAAGATCATTTTTTAATTCTTCCATTGTTAGTGCAAGAGGCGCTAAAAATATTAACCATTCCATAAGGAGCTGGCATCCTATATTTGAATTAAGCATCTCCTCAAACGTATGCTGATCGTAGTCTAGTAAAAGACGAAACTGATCAACAGAGTTGTTACAAAACTCTCTAAACTCTTCGGTATCTAGTAAGCTCGAACCAAGCTCTACAGTTTGACCCAATAACTCACTGAGAATTTCATATCTTTCTATACTTTCTGGTAAAAAAGTATTTTGTGCGCAACAAAATTTGAAGCGTTTACCAGAACCACATGGACACAATGTATTTTCTTTTATCTTCATAGCTAAAATAAATGAATTAAAAGGTATTGTAACACTGTCTATATTTGCTAAATATGTCAAGAGTTGAATTTGAATTCTTTTCTCGGTAAAATCTGCAATTCCAAAATAACAAGGAGATCCAATAATTATGTGCGAAAAACCAGTGATCAGAGTAGCGGTAGCAGTCATTCGTGATGAAGGAAGATTCATAATAGCCAGAAGAGATGAAAAAGGGAAACTGGCGAGTCAATGGGAATTACCAGGTGGATCAGTACATGAAGGAGTTTCATTGGAGGAAGGCCTCAAAGACCACCTTGCCAAGCGCTTCAATCTTGATGTGGTCGTAGGAGATAAATTAGGCACCTCAAATTATGATTACGACTTTGGCACCGTTCAGTTAACTGCATTCTATGTAGAATGTATCTCTAAGAAATTAAAACTATCTCAGCACCTTGCCTATCGATGGATTCGTCTGAACATGCTGAAAGATTTTGAAATTGTTCACTCTGCGATGCCCATCATTGAGCTTTTAAAACAGCAAATGAATTAGGTATTAGGCCGATAAGAGAGCAAATGCGCTCTCTTATCACCTTCTTTTTACTTCATTTAATAAGTAACTCCCCAATAGCTTGGGAATTTAGAAGTCCCCAGTTTACCCCAAATTGGGTGGCAACGGATTATCGTTCAGAAACCACTCTGAGGAAGAATGAACTCAGGACAAAACCCTCAGACACCACCACGCTGACACGCATAGGGCATCTCTACATTCTTCGCGGGCACTTAAAGCAGGCACATCGCTACATACGTTTGGCCTCCCTAAAAGGCGCGGACGATCCATTTTTCTTATTAAGTAAAGGTTTACTTCACAGTGCGTTGAAGGAAAATAAAGTAGCTGAAACGTTCCTATTCAAGGCACTATTGAAGAGTCGTCAAGAAAGCCCTGAATACTTTTTTTACTTTGCTGATCACTTATCTCGGGTAGGTGATCCGATTAAATCGATTCATTGGTTACAGCTGGGCTTGAAATTGTACCCTTCACAACCGCAATTACTTACATTACTGGCTTGGAATTTCCTATCAGTTTCTAATTGGAACCGAGCTGAAGTTGCATTGATAAAAGCCAGGCAGGTGTACCCCCAATATGATCATTACATATCATTCAATTTAGCCAAAATGTATGCAGTACTTGGTAATTGGGACGCATCTATCTACAACTTAAGACGAGCTGTATTGAAAGGTTATCGAGACCACTATAAGATTAAGTTAGATCAGGCTTTTAAGCCTTTAATAGATCACCCACAATTTATATTGCTTATCAATCAAGCTCAGAAAAATGAAGAGCAATTTCTTAACCATAATCGCTTTACCAAGATATAAAAATCATCTATAAGCAAAAAGGGTCGTCAGTGTTGACGACCCTACCAATTTTTACTGGAACTATTAGTGTATTCTAAATTCTAAACCATGTTCGAGTTTAGGATCTTTGATCGGCACCAAATTAGCCCCTTTAAGCTCATTATTAAAGAAGAACATTACAAAACCTGCGGCAAACATTAGAAATCCAAGATCATACCACTGAAAACTAGTCTCTGGGTATGCAGGGACTATTACCCAATATAAATCAAAGATGTGCGCTGCAAGTAACCAATAAGCCATTAAGAGCAATCTTTTAGGGTTAGTCTTCTGATTTCTAGACAATAATGCAAAGAAAGGAATCACAAAATGAAAAAGAATTAAAAGCCAACTAGCTGTTGCCCAGCCACCTTCGTAACGATGCAAAAACCACATAGTCTCTTCATACAGATTTGCATACCAGATCAACATGAATTGACTAAATGCTATATAAGCCCAAAATACATTGAAAGCAAACATCATCAACCCAAGTGAATAATATGTATCTTTTTTCATATGACCATGCAAAAATCCACCTTGATGCAACTTAATAACCAGTATTGTCATAATGGAAGCAGCAGACACTAGGGTACCTGCAAAATAATAAATCCCGAACATCGTTGAAAACCAATGAGGTTCTAAACTCATCATGTAGTAAATCGCTGCGATAGTCAGTGTACCTGCAAACACCAGCATAAATGGTGCCGACACTAATACATTACGTTGTGTGTATTTCTGATCTCCATCTATATCTTGTGCCCTCGAGTTCGATCGAAACCACCACAGAAACATGATCCATATAAGCAAACAGCCAATATTTAATACGTAGAACCAAGATTTGCTTAAAAAAGGCCTTTTACCTTCAACTATGGGGTCTGGCTCGTGGTGGCCACCGTGACCACCATAAGAACCTTCATTGTGAGCCTTATCCTTAGATTTTTCTGAGTATTTATCTTTCTTGGAGTGTGAATGTTCCTCATTTTCAGCATGCTTATGACCATGAGCTTCATCATGATGATCATGAGCTTCCGCATGATGAGCATGATGAGGGATCCAATGAGAGTATAAATGATCCATGCCACCCATAAAAATTGGTATAGCCAAAAATGCAACAGGAACCAAAAGACCTGCTATTCCTTCGGTCACTCGACGAATTGGAACACTCCAATAAGCTCCAACCAAGTACTCTAACGCTAGATAAAATAGCGCACCAAGGCTCAAACTTAGCAAAAACATAAACATCACAAGATATGCATGCCAGAAATGTTTAATATCCAAGGTAGCGCCTATCGCCATTACTAGGCCGCCTATTACAAGAAAACCGATTCCAAATACACCCAGGCTTTTAGACAAAGGACTTCTCTTCCATCCATGTGATGCAGTTTGTACACTCATTGTAAGTCACTCTCTTTCGCGTCTTTAGCTCTTTGTAGCGCTCTCACATAATGAACAACTGACCAACGCTCATCAGCCAAAATCTGCTTAGCGTAACCAGGCATTACGTTTTGCCCTTCACTAATTACATGATAGATTCTGCCATCTGGCCATTCTTTCAATTTGGAAGAATGCAAACTTGGGGGCTTAAGTCCCTTCCCAGCTGCCCTTGTTACGACGCTACCATCACCATCTCCATAAGTCCCATGGCAAGCCGTACAATAAATGTTATATAGCTTTTTACCCTGATTGAGGACTACTTCACTTTGATCTGCAGGATTCACCAGGAACTGACCTGCCCCTTCGGGATTACCTTTGTACTCATATGGCATGTAGCCTCGCGCCACTGTCCCCTCAACCGGCAACTGCATAGTCCTACCATCAGCAAAAAATGTGCTTTTATGCTGAGGTTTAACTTGGTCTGTATAGTCCAACCAGAGAAACATCCATGAATAGAGAAGCTTGTTGTACACAAGATAAGTTTTTGTACCAACTCCGATGATCACACCACCGAGAAGCCCTAAGAAAATTATAGAGGAAAAGAAAGAGGGTGGACGTCTGTATGGTTCATAGATAGTAACCACAGACTGTCCGCCTTGCTCCAATAAAAATTCTCGAACTTTTGGCTCGTCGAAATTGGCATCCTTTGCTTCTATACACAAACCAAATCGATTACAACTCACTGCCTTCATGTATTCAGTATCATGCAAGGGATGACCATTGGCGGGCAAACCGCAGAAGACAGCAATCATGGCTGCTACCGTACTCAAAGCTGCAAGAAGTACTGTTACTTCAAACATAACTGGAACAAAAGCAGGTAGAGAAAATAAAGGTTTTCCACCAATTACAAATGGATACCTTTCAAGCCAATAGGGCAAAAACAATTGCTTAGCACCAAAACCACTCAATGAATCACCCGAAACATACCATTGAAAAAATAATGCAAAGCTAAATCCAAATAACCCGAAAGCAAGAGTTACATAAGGAAGCTTTGTTCCTGGAAGGTTCATGGCATGGTCCATGCCGTGCACTGGATACGGAGTATGAACATCGAAGTCCTTATAACCGGCCTCAACAGTTTTTTCGGCAGCATGTATAATTTGGTCTGGAGTATCAAATAATGCAACTACAGAATCGACTTTTTTACTCATGATCACCTCCATGGTGAGAAGGCTGCGCACCATCTGCAACCGCTTTGAGTTCAGCCATCGAAACAACCGGCATAAATCTTGTAAATAGAATTAACCCCGTGAAGAAAAACCCGAAACTCCCGATATACAAGCCAGCGTCCCATATCGTAGGTGTAAAGTAAGCCCAGCTACCTGGGATATAATCTCTGTGCAAAGACGTAACTGTAATCACAAATCTTTCAAACCACATTCCGATGTTAGTAGTAATTGATACAACAAATAAGATTGGTATTGAGTTTCGAGCACGTTTAGACCAGAACACCTGTGGAATTACTACATTACAGATGATCATCGTCCAATATGCCCATGCATAAGGGCCAAAAGCCCTGTTAATAAAAACGTATTGTTCCGCTTCCACACCTGAGTACCATGCTATGAAGAACTCCATACCGTAGGCATAACCGACCATCAACCCTGTAGCCATTAAAACCTTTGCCATACGCTCCATGTGGAGCATAGTAATAATGTGCTCAATTTTATATATGATCCTAACCACAATCAAAACAGTTATCACCATTGCGAAGCCTGAAAAAATTGCACCTGCTACGAAATACGGTGGGAAAATAGTTGTATGCCACCCCGGAATTATAGATACCGCAAAGTCAAAACTCACAATTGAATGCACGGACAACACAAGCGGCGTACAAAGACCCGCTAATATCAGATAGGCTCTTTCGTAATGCTGCCAATGCCGATTGGAAAATCTCCAACCCAAACTGAATAGGGTATAAATAAACTTTTTCAGGCGAGTTGTCGTCCTATCCCTCATAGATGCAAAGTCAGGTATTAAACCTACATACCAAAATGTAAGAGATACAGTAAAATAGGTGCTGACAGCAAAAACATCCCAAAGTAAGGGAGATCTAAAATTGACCCATAGCGCCCTTTCATTAGGATACGGTAATAAATAATGAGCGAGCCATGGACGACCCGTATGCAATAGTGGAAATAATAGCGCGGTAATCACAGCAAAAATTGTCATAGCCTCTGCAAATCTAGCTATACCATTCCTCCAAGGCTGGCGCATCAAAAATAATATTGCCGAGATTAGAGTCCCTGCATGTCCAATACCTACCCAGAATACAAAATTTACGATGGGCCAACCCCAATTGACTGGGTTGTTATTACCCCAAACTCCAGTTCCATCCGCCATTAGCTTAGCCACCGAAATTACGAATATACCTAATCCGGTTAAACTGATAGCGAGTGCTATAAAAAATTCTCGATGATGCGGCCTCTCCATAGGAGCTGCAATAACATCATCGATTTCTTTGAGAGTATGTGGCCCCTCAATAAGTGGTCGAGGCCTACTGAAATCTAAACTCACGACCTTGCCTCCTCATTCTTATTACGGATTCTAGCCATGTAAGTGATGTTAGGCTTCACATTTAATTCTTCCATGACTTTGTACTCGAGTTCATGCTCCATGTAACGAGAAACCTCACTATTGGGGTCGTTAAGGTCTCCAAATTTGATTGCATTAGAAGGGCAGCCCTCTTGGCAAGCAGTAACTACATCAGAACCCTTAAATTGACGCTTTTCCCGCTTAGCTTCTGATCTAGCGTCCATTATACGTTGCACGCACCAAGTACACTTTTCCATGACCCCTCGTGATCTGACCGATACTTCAGGGTTATGGGCCAAGGATGCAACTTTTGTTTCTTGATGACTGTCTCTGAAGTGACGACGATAATTAAGAAAATTAAATCTACGAACCTTATAAGGGCAATTGTTAGCACAATATCTTGTTCCAACGCAGCGATTGTATGCCATACCATTAAGACCATCGGGCGTATGCACTGTGGCCGCCACAGGGCATACATTCTCGCAAGGGGCATTATCACAGTGTTGACACATCATAGGCTGAATACTTACTTCAGGTTCTTCGGCCGTACCAGAATAGTATCTATCAATTCGCATCCAGTGCATTTCTCGATTATTCTTAACCTGCTCTTTACCCACAACTGGTATGTTATTTTCGACATTGCAGGCCACAATACAATCCATACAACCCATGCATTGATTAAGGTCAACCGCCATTCCCCATTTGATTTCTTTGTATTCATGCTCTTCAACGTAAATACTCTTCACATACTTACGCTTTTTCTTCATTTCTTTTTTCAGCCATTTGGGATCTTTTTTGTGATCCTCTAGATCCTTTTCAAAAATTATTTTGCGACGCTTATGAGCGTCTACCGTCATTTCTTTTAGCATCGCGGGCACATCATCCTGAAATGCCCAATGTGCTTGAGTGGAAACTACCTCATAAGTACCAAAATGCTTACTTACCGAAG
>CAZYUV010000091.1:0-11989 GCA_964650625.1 uncultured bacterium | reverse complement strand
AATTCATCTTCCTCTCAATAAGCCTGACTGTCCCTGATACAGGACATCATAGAACTCTACCACTAATACCTTCAGAACTGCTGCAACTGGAACCGCAAAAAGCATTCCATAGATACCCATTAATTCAGCTCCAATAAACAAAGCCACGATAATTACCAGAGGGTGAAGTCCAACACTCTCACCAACAATTTTTGGCTGCACAAGATTACCATCAATGAACTGCACTACTCCAAAAAGTATTAAAACGTACAGAAACAGAAAAAAACCTGCTCCACCTATAGCTCCTTGATAAATGGCCATTATCAAAGCTGGGCCCAGCCCAAAAATTACACCTAGATATGGAACCATGTTAGCTATACCGCTGAGAGGTCCGATGACCATCCAGAACTTGATACCGAGAAACCATAAACCTAAAGTCATCATGAAACCAAAAATACAAGCAACTTTGAACTGACCAATCAAGAAAAGCTTAAGGGTCTCATTTGCCCGATCAGAAAATGCATTAGTCCATGGTCTATAGCTAACAGGGACCACTTTCATAAATAGGCTATGAATTTTTTCAAAGTCAATTAACAAATAGATCAAAAACAATGTAACAATTACAAAGTCCATTGTTCGTTGAAATACGGCTTGAGTAGAATTAAGCAATAAGCTACCTATTTTACGGAACATGGAACCTGCCCAGGTATTTACGGTACGTAATAGCTTTTCGATCTTTTCTTGATACTGCTCGAAATGATTGATTACATGTCCAATTGGAGCTCTTAAATAACTAGCCGGCTTCTGAAGACTTTCGGGAACCTCCATATTTTTAAATTCACGAATATTTGTTTTTACCTTCTCAATTAAGGGTTTGTATTCAATACTTGAAATTTCGTCTGCCATGGTAACTACGTTTTTACCCAGACTAAGTGCCATTGGTATCACGAGCACTAGAGTTGCCAAAATTAAACTTAGAAAAACCGTCAAAATAGCACCCTCGCGACTCATATAACGCCATTTTTCAATCTTTCGTACCAGCGGATTTATCAAATAAGACAATATAAAAGCTACAAAAAGGGGAAGCAGAGTCGCCCAAAAAAAGTGGGCCATCAGAGCGGACACAGTCAAAATAAAGACTGTAAGCAAAAAATCCTTCGAAAAGAGAAGATTAAGTATCCTCTCTTTAAAATCATCAAAATTAGTGCGTCGAAACATAGGTTGAGATCCCGAAGAAGGCTCACTCAATAGAGTCGTTGCATCGGGTGTAACGACAGTTGAGCTTGTGTTTTTAGTTGTTTTTCTTTTTTTACCTTTAGCCATAATAAAAACAGGGTTACCTCTCGCCTACTAAGAAGTAACCCCTAATTTACTACTTTCCGGAAGTTTTTTCCTTGGACTTTTTCTCTTTTATCTCTTCAACAACGGAATCTTCTTTTCCATTAAGATAAGCACGCACCTTCTGTTCGATGTCTTCGCGTATCTCAACATTTTCCTTAAGAAAAAGTTTTACGTTCTCTTTTCCTTGCCCTAATCTGGTATCCCCATAAGAAAACCATGTTCCAGCTTTGTTGACAATACCAGCCTGAACACCAACATTCAATAAGGAAGCTTCATAGGAAATTCCTTCTCCATAGGTGATTTCAAACATTCCAACTTTGAAAGGAGCTGCTAATTTGTTCTTAGCAACCTTTACTTTATTGGCAGTGCCTACAACCTCAGTACCTTTCATTAAATTCTCTGTTCTTCTTACTTCCAATCTTTGAGAAGCATAAAATTTTAAAGCATTACCCCCGGTAGTAGTTTCAGGGTTACCATATCCACCAATTTTATGTCGAATCTGATTAATAAATATTGCACAGGTATTAGACTTGCTAATAGAAGAAGTTAATTTACGCATTGCTTGAGATAAAAGGCGCGCCTGCAGACCCATATGGGAGTCGCCCATCTCCCCTTCAATTTCCGCTTTTGGAGTAAGAGCTGCGACAGAATCCACAACTACTAAATCCAAACTACCAGATCGAACAAGCGTATCTACAATTTCCAATGCCTCTTCACCAGAAGTAGGCTGAGCTACAAATAAATTATCAATATCTACGCCAATAGCTTTTGCATATACTGGATCAAGGGCATGCTCTGCATCAATAAAAGCCGCCAAACCACCCTGTCTCTGTGCATTTGCAACAGCATGCAAGGTTAATGTGGTTTTACCGGAAGCTTCATTCCCATAAATCTCCACAATACGTCCTCGAGGATAGCCACCTATTCCTAGGGCAGCATCCAATTCAAAGGAACCTGTGGGAATAACATCTACATCATCAGCAAGTCTTGAGGAACCCAGACGCATGATGGCACCCTTACCATACTGGCGGGTAATTTGATCAATAGCTACGGTGAGAGATTTAAGCCTTTCGGCATCAACTTTAGACATGTTTCTTTCTCCTTAATGAAACGCGTTTACGACTCATTCGTGATCTCCAGAATCGCGAATAAGACGATCATTTAGTTTGTCAGGGTTCTGAAAACTTTCCTGATCCAGACTTTCAACACGCTCTTCCCGCGAAGTTAAAATTTCCTCTAGCAGGGTCAGCAACTTGCGGTCAAGTCGGTTCAGAGAAAGAATAGCGCGTAATTTAACGTCATAATCAGAATCATTCAAGTGCTTTGCAATAATTTCCTGACTGCGCACTGATCCAATCTCTGCAAGTGTCCAGATGGCTGATAGCCTCATCCATTTATCATCAGAACCCATCATTTTATCCAAAAATTTATAAGCTCGAGTTTGCCCGAAACTATGTAAAGCCATGGCAGCATTAGCACGAACTCGATTATTTTCATCCTCCAAAAGAGGTTCAATAAGAGGCAAAACTTTAGCACCTTCAGTTTCTACTAAAGCATCAATTGCATTGGCACGAATCCTACCAATCGTAGACCGCAATGCTTCCTTCAATAGCTTACTCGTATCTACACTCGGAAATTCTGCCAACGCCCTTACAACCGTAGCTTTTTCATTCGCATTATTGCTCTCTTCATAAACATGCAATAGGCGCTCAAGAGTACCTGGTTTTTTTAATTTAGCAAGAGAACCAATAGCTGCCATCCTGATATCAGGACTATGGCTATCCAAATATTGAAGAAGAACAGAGATCAATTGGCCCTGCTTGCGAGAACCAATCTCGCGTAATATGATTACAGTGATCGCTTCACTACAGTTATTAAGACAACTTAGATAAACTGGGATCACCAAACCGTTAGCATATGGCTTTAAGCCAAGGACACTCTGCTCTTTAATATTTTTACAATCAGTATTTATAAGTTCGACTAATTCTTTGGAATATCCATGCAGGCCTATCCGCTTTATCGCCGTAAGTGCTGCATATACGACAATCTGATTGTTAACAGTCAATGCTTGCTTGAAAAATCGCTCTTGTTCCTCAGATTCACTGATTAAAGCCTTAGCAAAAGGCTTCCATTCATTTAAACGCTGATCTTCCTCAGTTAATAAATATAAATAGCGGATAGCCTGTGGCTTGGTCAATTGCCCTAAAGCTTTCCCTGCTGCATAGTTTACATCATTAATATTCGGTTGAATCGCTAATTTCAGGAGTGGCTGTATTACTTGAGTTGTTCCAATTTTCGCCAAAACGTCAATAGCAGAAACCTGCATCCCAGGCTCTTGCGACTCAAGCATTTTCAACAATATTTGAATGACTCTAACATCTCCAAATCGATAAATGGCATGGGCAACATTAGCTCTTACCGTATTATTTGAGTCATTCAACAAAGGTAATAATAATTTTTTGTTTTCCTCATCTCCATCATATCCGATAGCATCAATCACCAAGTTTTTAACCACTGGGTCCAACTCACCTAAATAATCTTTAAGTAAAGCAACTACGGCTTCAGATGAGGTTTTTGAAAGAACTTCCAGAATCTCATGACGAAATTCTCCATCTTTCTCTTTATCCAGCTGCTCCAATAAATAATCAACATCTTCTTGTCTATCCAAGCGCGCAATTGTTTTTAATGCTTGCTGTCTAACTAATAAAACGGGGTCATTCAAATACTTTCGTACCAAGGCAGTTTGCATATAATATCGAAATAAGCCCATGCAACGAACGATATCAATTCGTCTTTGATCGTCGCAGTCATCTAAATCCTGCTGAAGCTCCTGCTCCGTTTTCAAGCGCTCTAAAACACTTGCATATACTACTTTTTGCTTACCTTTGAGTTGTAATTCAACAGGTTGCTGAAGAATAGATACCGGCTCGATCAATTTAACAGTTGAAGCCTCTAAAAATATAGCGTCATGAGCTGCCGCCTCTGTAATTCTAGCGGCAGTATTTACAATATCTCCAATCGCAGTGTAATCCATGTATTTTTCACAACCAATTGTCCCCACTAAAGATACTCCTGTAGCTATTCCAATACTGGCAGTAAGTTCGGATTTATCTTGAGATTTCCAAAGCTTACTTAGCTCTTTCATTTTGTCCTTCATAGCCAATGCACATTCTACGGCGCGCTCTGCATGATTATCTAAAGTAATCGGCGACCCGAATATAGCCATGATTTCATCTCCGATATACTTATCTAGCGTTCCTCCATACTGAAACACCTGCTCTGTCATCTCGGTTAAAAATTGATTTAGTTGCTGAATAACAACCGTGGGAGATTCATTTTCTGTAATCGTAGTAAATCCATTCAAATCAATGAACAAAACAGTTATTTCGCGTCTTTGTTCCTGAAGTAATCCACTATCTTGATGTTCTAAAACTTCTCTGACTATCTTGTCTGAAACAAATTTTTCAAATAAGCTAACGATAGAATTTCGCTCACGCTCACGAAAAATAACGGATTTACTACTTCTAATAATGATATTCATCAAACGAACGTCTATCTCATTGAAGTTTTGCTGTTCACATTTGTTCAAAAGAATAAAAGCACCACTGACACGCTCGTAAAATTTAAGAGGTAAAACAAGACAAGTTTCTAATCTATCGAGTCCGTACTTTTCCCCTTGAAAATTTCTTCCGCTATATGTTCTAGCAAATACGCCCTGAGTTTCTGACTGCTGTGCTAAACCTTTAAAGAAATCTTCCTGATTTGCCCAAAATTCACAACCTTCCGCATTTCCAGCTTCAAGATAAAACTGACCTGCCATATCGTTATACATAAGAAAAAGAACGCTTTGACATTGTGCCGTATCCTCTATGATTTCACGCATATATTTCAGAAATATATCAAAGTCATAATTGGAGTCGATCAACTTATTCAATCGAGTGGTTAGACGCTGTTCTTGTTGATAAACTTTTACAGTTTGCTTTAATTTTAATTGCTCAAGCACTGGAAAGCATTCCGATAAAATTAAGTCTAAGATCTCAAGATGCGACTCTTGATAAGCTTCTTTAGTATCTAAAGGGTTAGCAATTAACCAAACACCTCGCTTACCATCTCCAAAGTAGACCGGGTAGACAATCATTGAAGACATTTCTAGATCCAGCAATGGAATAGAAACGTTTTCTAAAATCTGAGGATCACGGTCAAGGCACTGATATATAAAAGCCTTCAAATGATAAAAATACTGATCTATCTGAGATTTGACTGTGTTAGAGCTTCCCCATGATAATTGCATTTCAGGTAACAAATCCTCTTTAACGAAGAAATAAACCAACCCAGCATCTAATTCTTTTTCTATTATTTGGCCTAGGGTTTCAAAGAGACGATCAAATGAGCCTACACTGCGTTCATTCAAAGTTTTAGCTATATCTTCGGAGTACCTTTTCCTATTCACTTTCGGCTCTTCCAATCCTCGAAATAGCGACGTCCATGAGCGGTTATTCGACGCCCTCGAGGAGTCCTTTCCACAAAACCTAGTTGAATTAAGAAAGGTTCACACACTTCAGCAATAGTTTCTTCGTTTTCGCCTACTGATATAGCCAAAGTAGACAGCCCTACCGGAGCTCCTTCATAAGTTTCCACCAATACACTTAGAATCTTCATATCAAGCTTTTCTAAACCTTGCTCATTTACATTCAGAATAGCTAAAGCGTCATGTGTAGTCTTACTCCCAATGACTCCTTCACCTCGAACCTGTGCCACATCCCTCACTCTTCGCAACAAGCGATTCGTTATTCTAGGTGTTCCTCTACTTCGTCCTGCCAGCTCTAAAGCCGCAACCTCCTCTATGGATACCCCCAAAATTCTAGCGGAACGTTGAATAATATTTGATAAGTCATTTTCATTGTAAAATTCAAAATTAGCTAAAATTCCAAATCGATCCCTCAAAGGTGCACTGAGTAAACCTGCCCGTGTAGTTGCACCCACAAGAGTAAACGGTTGAACGTCGATTCTAAGTGTGCGAGCTTCAGGCCCCTTACCTACAATAATATCAAGTTTGTAGTCTTCCATTGCAGAATACAAAATTTCCTCTACCGGAAGTCGCAAACGATGGATTTCATCAATAAATAGTACATCGCGGGGTGCAAGATTAGTCAAAATAGCTGCTAAATCTCCCTGCCGTTCAATAGCAGGCCCCGAAGTAATCACAAAATTAGTCTGCGATTCGTTGGCTATAATTTTGGAAAAGGTTGTTTTACCAAGTCCCGGTGGGCCTGCCAATAAAACATGATCAAGAGCTTCATCACGCTGTAGAGCAGCTTTTATGAAGATTTTTAATTTCTCTTTTAGTTCATCCTGACCTATAAACTCGTCAAAGTTAAGTGGGCGCAAACGATCCTGCCCAAGATCTTCTCTGAGATTGTGAGGCGATATAATTCGTGTGTCGACTGTTTTACGACGATCTTTCTCTATGACGTTATCTTCAAGCACAGGTTCCAAATATGCTTGAACAATGGTATTTTTTCAAGACAAATGCAGACTGAAAAGCTTATTTAATGTCATGAATTCGCCCAATAAGCCTTAAAAATACCGACATATCTAAAAATCAACCTGAAAACGCATAGAAATAGATTCTGTGTTACCAAGATTTACACCGGCACCAGAAATGACTTCTGTATTAATCCAGTTAAGCATCAGTCTCGTTCTCGAGTCCATATACCAATTGAGACCTAATGTGGCACTATCGGCCTCGCCACCGAATATACCTGTATCAAAATCATTAAGCTCTACCGCTGAATAACGAGCGGTGAGCTCCCAAGCACCTCTACCACCTAAAAAATAACTTGTGCGTGGTTTAACGCGGCCAAAGTAACGATAAGTTCGGTTGTAGGGCCGACTTTCACCGGTCAAAAAATAACTCATCATCACGTAGTGACCACCAAAATCAGCATTAGACTGCTCACCTGCAGGATCAACACGAATATTAAATAATTCTGATTGTAAGCTGAGTGACCCATTGACCCAGGCAACTTCATAGCCGAATTGCTTCGCTGATTGAGCCGCAATCAACCCCGTGTCTACAAGACTTACATTATGATAAATATTCTCAACTTTACTATCAAAGCGAATATTGTCACCATTCAAGTTCCGGTAGGAATAAGCTAAACCTAAGTGTAAAACTTTACTCTTTCGTAAATTGTAGTTAGTTATGTAAGTCAAACGACCTGTATAATTCCAATCGCCCAGATTAGAACCCGTTGTGTTTGGACTCCTGCCAAAGCTACCTTCATCCGTCCGAAAAACTCCTAATTCCCATCCAAAATCATCAATAGGGTCTTCCTTACGATACAAAAACCCCGGATTATAATTTGGGGTAAAGGCTAGAGTAGCAGCCGATTCTTCCATAAAAGTCTCATGCTTTGAGCTATTTACCTCTTCTAAACCAAAGGGTTCCTTAATATTTCCTGCCCAAATGCTGTGACCATCATTGGCCTTATACTTGATATATGTTGCTTTAGTTTGACCTATACCTGCCCTAGAAAAATCGTATTGCCACTGATAATGAAGTTTTTTATTGAGAGTACCCTTTATAAACATTCGGGTTCTTCTGAATTGCACGCCGTCTTTTCCCGAAAGTCCCAACGCCGAACTCAATGAATTATCCGGGCTGATATTATGCACATCAAACATAACGCGACCACCGACAGAAAAATTATGCCTTTTGTTGGGAGAAATAACCTTCAAACCAGGTTTCAAATCTACTTTAGCATCATGCATTGAATCATCTCTTTGACGTTGAACTTCTTCTTTCAAAAGTTTCAATTGAGCTTCAAGTAGTTCTATTTTCTTCTGAAGGCCTTGGTAGGATTCACTCGCATAAAATCTACAAGTAAAAAATGCAATACAAAGAATCAGAAAAAATTTCATACTACTCCTACAAGAAGGACAAAAAACCCAAACTTAGGATCCTACTGAATTTTCGTCATTTGTATTTACTTGCTGATACGCTTTTCTGTTTTCACATCGAAGATATGTAAACGCGCTGGATCTACATAAGCACTGAACTGCATACCAGTACTAACATTGACATCAGGTTCAATGCGTCCAATCATATTTTCAGAAGCAACTTTGGTGTGCACATAGAGCTCCGCACCCAATGGCTCCACAATATCTACTTCAGACTTAATCACACAATCTTTAAAGTGTTTAGCTTTTAGATTTGTCTCGTCATATACATCCTCAGGACGAATTCCTAAGACAACCTCTTTACCAGCCAATGCCTTGATTTCATCTGTAATCTTTTCATCAATTATAGGTAATTTATAGGGCTCTACGCCCTGACCCTGAAGAAAAAATTTGCCACCATCATCAAACACATTCGCTGTAAGAAAATTCATCGGAGGAGAACCCATGAATCCAGCTACAAATTTGTTAGAGGGGAAATTGTAAACTTGATAAGGCGTGTCCGCTTGCTGTACGAAGCCACCATCCAATACAACGATGCGATCGCCCATGGTCATAGCCTCCACCTGATCATGAGTCACATAAATAATAGTATTACGAACTGTTTTATGTAATTTCAGAATTTCAGCCCGCATCTGCCCACGCAATTTGGCATCAAGATTTGATAAAGGCTCATCCATCAAGAGTACTTTAGGGTCCCGAATGATAGCGCGACCTAACGCGACTCTTTGCCTCTGACCTCCTGACATAGCTTTTGGCTTACGTTCCAGTAATTCCTGAAGGCCAAGAATTTCGGCTGTCTTTTCCACCTTACGATTAATTTGGTCTTCTGGCTCTCGCCTCAGCTTCAATGAAAATGAAATATTTTCTCTAACAGTCATATGTGGGTAGAGTGCATAGTTTTGAAAAACCATGGAAATATCGCGGTCTTTAGGCTGAACATCATTGACTACTCTCCCATCAATGAACAGCCTACCTCCCGATATATCTTCAAGACCCGCCACCATGCGCAGCATGGTAGATTTGCCACAGCCCGAAGGTCCCACCAAAACGACAAACTCTTCGTCATTGATTGTTAAACTTGTTTCTTTAACCGTATATTCATCATTTCCAGGGTAAATCTTGGTGATGTTATCAAGTGTTACTACGGCCATTAGGTCTCCTGCTTGCCAACAAACTTTAGTGCATTTTAATGCACCTTTCAGGAGATTTCAATGGCATAGATTCCCAGTTTGAAAAGCACACACAATTACTTGACCTCAAGTGGGTAACTTCTAGAATGCGCATTAAACTCCGGAGCATACATACACTCTATTTCCGCCATACCGCTCTGATAACTTCCCCTATGAAAAATCTTTAAGTCGTACTCAAACACATAAGTACCCTTAGGTAGATAATCAATAAAGAAGTGTGTCGCTGTATCTTTCGTGGATTCGTAATAAGCCAAACCATCCTGATACCTGTAACGCGAAAGTATATTTACGGGTTCAGTACCCGCTCCACGCATATCTTTAAGGTGTACATACTCAAAATCTCTGTCCGCCCTAAGAACTATTCTAACGACTAATGTATCACCCACTTCTAATTTCTTACTTTGATACGGTTCAATCACTGGCCCACTTTTCGTATTTTTGCGTACAAATAACTTTTTATCGAGATTTAATGAGCTTCCATGATGAGTAATTTTTTCAAGATTTTCGAAATACTGCCAGAATAAACCACCCCATGCAACTCCACTATCTTTCTTGGTCACTGTAATTTCACCCAATTTCCCTCTAATTTGTTCGGGTGTAAAACGCTTTTCATAAAAACCCGTACCAGCTTCTACTTTTCCAGTTTGTATAAGCTCACCACCTAATTGAACCTCAACTAAGTTAGTGTTTGAAAGCCAGTCACTACCCTCTATTAGCAACGAATAAACTGCGTCAGAAGTGGCCTTGGTTGTTTTCCAATCTTGTGTTTGCTTCTGCTTAATAAGCCAGACTTTAAGATCATCCACTTCCTTGCTATCGTCGTCGAATTGGGAAAACAACTCAATCATCATCGCTTGTGTTTCAATGGGAGCTCGATACCACCAGTAGGAAAACTCCTCATCACCCCAATACATTCCCATTTCTTCACTGTATAGAGCTCTTTCACGAAGACTTTTCAAAATCTTGTCTGTCACTCTCTGATCTCCCAAACGATACATACCTAATGCAACGTGAGCCTCACTCATACGACTATTAAGTTTTGTCCAATATTTAGCTGCCTGGCTCATCCAGTAATCAAGCGCAGCAGGGTAAGCAACCTTGGTATCTTTGAGAAAGAAAGATCGGCCATATAGATAAAGGGCTACACTAGCACTAAAGTGATTGTCATTAGTATTTCCTTTCTCCAGAATTTTAAGATAACGATCATTCATTTCTGCATCTAGATAGGCGAGCGCTTTAGTGGCTAAACTCATATCTATATCAATGCCTAGCTGTCTCAAGCGACCAAAGCCCGTCACAAGATATAAAGTAATAAACTGATTGGATCGCCCACCGGAAAACCATGGAAAAGAGCCATTTGCTAACTGCCTCTCTGATAAATTATCAAATGCTTTTTTTAATTGATTTTTTAAATGATTACGATCAAAGAAAAGACCAATATTCTGGCGTGCCTTCGTCTCATTTTGAGCCTCAAGAACCCAGGGAGTCTGTGTCAAAAGGACTGACTTAAGATCCTGATTTTTCTGTAGAGGAGATTTTAAGCTATCGGTTCCGCGCCATTGCTTAAAAATTCTTTCTATTCTGGGATTCTCATTAATAATTTTTAAGCCTAGATGGTTAGCATAGAGTCTGTTAAAAAGTTGCTCGCTGCATTCATAAGGATATTCTGCAAGATATGGTAATGCCATAACTGCATACCAACTCGGGTTACTGGTCATTTGTAAGACCAATTTCTCATGCTTTAGACTTTCGTTTTGATCTGATTTGATAAGTTTTTGAAAAGCGAAATCTCGAGACTCATTCCCTCTTACCCAAAGAGCCTTATTCTCCTTAACAAGAATACGATTGGAAAGTACTGGCAGAATACCTTCTTCACCATCAGTAAAATCTGTGGATTCAGCAATCACTTTGTAGCGTACCGGAAAGTTAATCTGTGGAATTTTTAAATGCCACTTTGCCGTCATAGACTCGCCCTTTTTTAAATTAAAATCAAGATCGTCTACAATATGTACGAGATCTCTAGTAATCTCCTCTTCTGTCAGTGCATTAAATAAACGCAGTGTAGACTTACCTTGTATCGTTTTATCAGCGAGACTACTAACTTTAGCTGTAAAAACTAATTTATCTGCTTGCCTCAAAAATCGGGGAGCATTGGGCTGAATCATCAACTCTTTCTGAGTTACAGCACTATCAGTGAAAAGGCCCGATTGAAGTTGAACTCCATGAGCCATAGCCATAAACTTCCAACGAGTCAGGGCTTCGGGCATTTCAAACTCTAGTCGAACCACCCCCTCTTCATCACTCAGCAAATGTGGAAAGAAAAAAGCTGTTTCAGCCAGATTAGTTCTAGCCTTAAATTCTTTTTTTTGTGATTCAAAACTTTCTCCTACCGTATTGTCTTTTCCAGGAATCGAAGTAGACATACCGATCGATTTCTTCATTATTTTTTTACTTGCTCTACCCGATTTGAATTGTCTACCTCTTGGCATGGAATGAACTGTTGGAGGTGCTCCATC
>CAZYUV010000090.1:0-12091 GCA_964650625.1 uncultured bacterium | reverse complement strand
TTCACTAGCACCTATTATTCGGCGCTCTGCCAGATAAAGTTCTGGGTTAATCCAGCTATAGCCCGCTAGCTTTATATTTTTACCAGCGGGTTCGAGACTGACTTGTATGTTTTTGTAAGGTTTTACCAATTGCTTAAGACTAATCCAGCTCGGTGACTCCTGAGAGTTGAAAAAGGTCTGCATCTGCTCTTTATAAGTGCCACCTTCAAAATGCTGCGCGGCCCAAGTGGTTTCTCGAATACGGTCCAATTCAATATAGTGGCATCTTAATAGATTATAAAGACCCGAGAGAGCCTCTTCTGATTGCATTAATTTTGCTGAATTATTGGGTAAAGTTAATCTTCTTAAATAGAATTTTTTCGAGCTGACTGGAAGCTGAATCAGACATAGGTGTGGATGATGCTTGAATTGATTCTCGGAATGCCAGTCAAAAAATAAAAGCTGAACCCCCTCTCTATCAGTGCTTATTGTTGTGGCAAATTCGTTACCAATTTGAGTCGCGTTAGCAAAACCATAATCATCTCGAAAGCGATCTAAAATATATGAGTAGAGCTCTTCATGAGTCGATGCAAATTCAACTTGTGGCATGGTGAAATAAAATAAAGGATTTCAACTTGATCCGATCTAAGGCAGTGTCGGTAAAGCATATTGTATACTCGCAAACATGTCTAGCAGCAAAAAAGCTTATTCTTTAAAACCAGAGCTTGTACCCGAGCAAAAAGCTAAGAGTGCCGAGCAATCTGCTTTTCGTCATGAACTCAACCAATCGCAGTGGGAAGCGGTAAGTAATACTGAGGGGCCTCAATTGGTTATAGCTGGAGCTGGCTCCGGTAAAACGCGTACCTTGGTATATCGAGTGGCACACCTAGTAGAGAAAGGTGTCGATCCGGCTCAGATTTTACTACTGACATTTACCAGAAAGGCAGCTGCTGAAATGACCCGTAGAGCGTCTCAACTACTAGATGGTCGTTGCAATCAGGTAGCTGGTGGAACGTTTCATTCTTTTGCTAATTTATTATTACGTAAATACGGTAAGCATATTGATTTGACTTCTCAGTTTACAATACTTGATCGTGGCGATACTGAAGACGTGATTCAGCTGATTCGTACCGAATTCAATTACCATAAATTAGGTAAGCGCTTCCCTAGAAAGAAGACGATATTAAATATAATTAGTCGGGCATTCAATCGAGACCTTGAAATTGAAGAGGTGGTTGAAGAACAATACCCGCATTTTGAAGAATATTGTGGCGAGCTGACCAATATTCAAGAGCGTTTTGCTGAGTATAAGTTTGAACGCGCTATGCTGGATTACGATGATTTGCTGATTTATTTGAAACTCTTACTGACCTCTTGCTCAGAAATTCGTCGTAAAGTATCGCAGCAATATCGCTATGTAATGGTTGATGAGTATCAAGACACAAATCGAGTACAAGCTCATCTTGCTGCATTATTGGCTAGTGAGCATCAAAATCTCATGGTAGTTGGTGATGACTCGCAGAGTATTTATAGCTTCAGAGGGGCTCACTTCCAGAATATTATGGATTTCCCTAAATTATTTTCAGGTACTCGAGTTATAAAGTTAGAAGAGAATTATCGTTCAAGGCAGCCAATCCTCGATTTAACGAATCAGATTATTGCGGGAGCTCATCAGAAGTACGAAAAAGAGCTTTATACCACTAGAGCAGGTCAGCAAAAGCCTGTATTTATTGAGACCAAAACTGAGAATGAACAAAGTCAGTTTGTTGCTCAAAGAATTTTGGAGCTCAGAGAAGAAGGTGTTGAACTTTCAGATATTTCAGTTTTATTTCGTAATGGTTGGCATTCTAATGATCTTGAAGTAGAGCTATCAGCCTTAAATATACCCTTCTTGAAGTATGGCGGTATAAAATTTGTCGAAGCTGCGCACATCAAAGATGTACTGGCTCATCTAAAGGTTACTTTTAATCCACAGGATTCCATCTCTTGGATGCGTATTCTATTGTTACTCGAAGGAGTTGGACCCAAAACTGCCCAAGAGGTGGGCCGAGGCATTGCTGAGCATGGCTTACAAGCATTGGTAGCACAGTGCTATTCCAAGAAAAAGTATTACGGAGCATTGCAAAGGCTTCATGATCTGGTTTGCGACTTACAAGCTTGTAAGGATGGCTTGGGTGAGCAGGTTCATCAGGTCAATAATTATTATCGAAGTTTACTGAAGGCTAATTATGATGACTTCAACAAGCGACTACCTGATCTTGAGTCATTGGAAAATATTGCCCAAAGGTATTCTGATCTAGAGGAGTTTTTGGTTGATTTAACGCTCGAACCACCTGATGTAAGTCAAGTGGATGTGAATGCCACTGATAAAGACGATGAAAAACTCTGCTTGAGTACCATCCACTCTTCTAAAGGCCTTGAATGGCATAGTGTTTTTATAATTTATACAGTCGATGGTTTTTTGCCCTCTGCTCGCTCGGTTGATGACCCAGAGCAGCTTGAAGAAGAGCGTCGACTTTTTTATGTTGCCTGTACGAGAGCGAAAGAAAACCTTTATCTGGTTAAGCCATCGCTACTTAAGGCATCTAAAAGTTTCTGGCATCAGGGGCAGAATGGCTTTCATATGACCACTAGATTCCTTGTTGAGGACGATACATTACAAAAATTTTGTGAACAGTGGACCATTCAGCACGATGAACCCGCCAGCGCAAAAGCTCAGACCGAGGCCGTTGATGAAGTCATGGCTCGTGTCAATGAATTCTTCAGCAAAAACGGTAGATCTCGCTAAGAATCTAAGTACTGTAGATACGACCCTCGTACGGCTGTAGACTAGAACTTTCTGATCGTTTTTGACTACTAAAAAGTAACTCGTAATCGCCCATTGTAATCTCATCATAAGATTGTTCCTGAGCGCTAAAGTTCAATAGAATCAAGCGTCGATTTGAACCATCTGAGCGGGTATAAGCAAATACGCGCTCAGAGTTTGTTTTAATGCGTTCAAACAGTCCATTAATTAAAACATCATCTGACTTTTTAAAGGCGATGAGTTTTTGGTACAAGTAGAAGATAGATTCAGTATCTTGTAAAGCATCTTCTACGTTAACAGTCTTATACTGAGGATTAGGTTTCATCCATGGTGTTCCATCAGTAAAACCAGCTTGCGATTTGGAGCTCCACTGCATGGGTGTACGCGCGTTATCGCGACTGCGACAATGGATACGTTTTAGAATTTCATCTGGTTGATGACCAAGCTCCAAAGATTCATTGTAATGATTCATAGTCCAAATATCTTGGTAGTCTTCAATACTTTCAAAAGCGACATTGGAAGTTCCAATTTCTTGGCCTTGGTATATGTAGGGCGTGCCCTTCAAAGTTAGTAGCATAGTCGCAACCAAACCGGCACATTCTGTTAAATAATTCTGATCTTCACAAATTCTAGAGATGAAACGGGGCTGATCATGATTTTCCACGTAAAGACTATTCCAGCCATTCAGTTTTTCCATATTATTCTGCCAGTAAGTCAGAATATCGAAAAATTCATCATATCTAAAATTTGCTGGATCCCAGATTCCACCAGGACCATGGTCAGTGGACATATGATCGAAACCAAAAATCATATTCAGTTCATTTCGATTACTATCGCAATACAAAGCGGCAGCGCTAGCTTTAATACCTGGTGTTTCCCCAACAGTCATACTTGAGTTAGGTGTCAGAACTTTGCGATTGAATTCTTGCATAAATTCATGGATTCTAGGTCCGCAGGAATAATGCTTATCAGGCGAGTGCAGTAGGTTCTTCGGTACATCTGGAAAACCTTCTTTTTTTGAGATGAAATTAATTACATCTAATCGAAAGCCATCCACACCCCGCTTAGCCCAAGTATCTACCACACTAAATAATTCCTCACGTACAGTAGGATTTTCCCAGTTGAGGTCAGGTTGCTTTGCTGTGAAGAGGTGCAGAAAAAACTGCTGACGACTTTCGCACCATTTCCAAGCACTACCTCCAAAAATTGAGGTCCAATTGTTTGGTGCAATGGGTTGCCCTTCAGAATCGTTCCCAGCAGAATCTTTCCAGATGTAATAATCGGAGTAAGGCCCTTCTATTGATTTACTGGATTCAATAAACCAGGTGTGTTCGTCAGAACTATGGTTCAGAACCATATCAACGATTAGGCGAATGCCTGCTTTCTGTAAGGCAGTTGATAACTCATAAAAGTCATCAAGACTTCCAAAATCGGGATGCACCCCGAGATAATCGGATACATCATAGCCATTATCATCATTGGGCGAGGGATAAAATGGACTCAGCCAAAGAGCATTGACTCCCAAGGTTTTGAGATAATCTACTTTGGAGATTATACCTCTCAAATCACCCACTCCGTCCGAGTTTGAATCTAGATAACTTCTTGGATATATCTGATAGACAATTGCGCTTTTGAACCAATCTGCTTTCATCTCGCCTCACTTCTTTTCTGTTCTGCAGTCTACAACAACTATCTAGCTGTTTCCATAATCTGTTTTGAACATAAATCATTGCAAGAATGTGTGATGGTTGATATCTTAGCGCCTCCTCTAAATTTTTAGCTTTTTTATAGCCAGATATGTCGAGTTTATTGAATCAATTAAATAGTTTTAATCAAGCAATGTGCAGTTGCTTTAAGAGCCTTTGTCAGTTGCTACTTTTGTTGATGACATTCATTGTGCTTGCACAGGTTTTTTTTCGCTATGGGCTTGGTGATGCTTTGACTTGGAGTGAAGAAGCTTCTCGGTTTTTAATGGTCTGGTTAACCTTTTTAGCATCCCCTGTTGCCTATCTTGAAAAAAGTCACATCGCTCTCGATCTTATTTCTGAGAAATGGGGCCTAAGAATCAAACGGCTAATCAATATAGTGCTTCATTTATTAAGCTTGATTCTTATAGTACTTATACTTTGGAAATCCTCTGCTATGGTAATCCGCGGTTTTTCTATAAGTGCTGCTTCGTTACCAATCCCAATGGCCGTTGCGTATGCTGCGATTCCTTTCGGTTTCCTGGCTATGCTTCTTATTAATTTACAGCTTCTTTCGGAAGAGCTTTTTGGAGCTGAGGAGCAGAGCGAAATATGAGTCTGCTGTTCTTCGTTTTATTTCTGGTTTTAATTTTTCTTGGTTTGCCCGTTGCTTTTGCTCTACTACTGGGGCCATCTATTGCGCTGATTTTTGAAGGTAATCAGGTTTACCTGGATATGCTCACTTTAAGACTGTATTACGGTATCGATAGTTTTCCTCTCATGGCAGTGCCATTTTTTATTCTTACCGGTGAGTTAATGAACAGCGGAGGTATCACTCTGCGTCTGGTGCATTTCAGCCAGTCACTTGTAGGGCATTTCAGAGGTGGGCTGGCTCATGTCAATATTCTCTCTTCAATACTCTTTTCAGGTTTATCAGGTTCTGCGGTAGCAGATACTACCGGGCTTGGATCCATGCTAATACCAGCGATGGAAAAAAGTGGTTACACTAAGCGTTTTGCTGCAGCTGTAACAGCGGCATCTTCTGTTATCGGTCCCATAATTCCGCCTAGTGGAATTATGATTCTATACGCCTTTTTTATGAACGTTTCCGTGGGCGCTCTTTTCGCGGCTGGCATTTTGCCGGGGCTGTTAATTGGTGTGGGGTTGATGCTAGTTACTCATATCATTGCGAAGAAAAGAAACTATCCTGTGGATCGCGAGAAATTTGAATTCTCATATGTGATTCAGTCAACGCGTAAAGCGTTTTTACCACTGCTTACCCCGTTGATTATTTTGGGGGGTATTTTACTGGGAGTATTTACGCCTACTGAAGCCGCTGCCGTGGCAGCAGGTTATGCATTGTTTGTGAGTATGTTTCTTTTAAAGACATTGGATGTTGCTGAACTCAAGAATTCTCTGTTCAGGGCGGCTAGAACTAGTGGAATCATTCTTTTGATGGTCGGCGCAGCCTTAGCATTCTCCTCAATGATCACGCTAAGTGGTGTCGCTTCTGACTTTGCCAGCCTGATTTTTTCTGTGAGTGAAAACCCTTTAGTGTGCTTGTTTCTAATTAATATTTTCCTATTCTGTGTAGGGATGTTTCTAGATGCAGGACCAGCCATATTAATTCTGGGCCCTATCCTAGCTCCATCAGTGGCGCAATTGGGTGTCGAACCTGTTCATTTCGCAGTAGTTATGTGTGTAAACCTAACCATTGGCTTAGCCACGCCACCAATGGGTCTGGTACTCTTTGCCGCATCTGGCCTTACTGGAGAAGGGGCTGAAAAAATTGCTTGGGAAATGGCACCTTTTTTACTCTTAGAAATTTTAGTTGTTTTCCTAATAACTTTTGTTCCTGAAATTAGTCTTTTTATTCCAAAAATGATGGGTTACCTGTAGGCGCCAGAATATGCTTAAAACTCTAATTTTGTTATTATCTTCGCTTTTTGTTACGAGTTTGTATTCCCAAACGCCCATCGAGGTGAAACTCGTACACAACTCCAATGTCAATGATGAAGACCATGATGGTGCTAAGGCTCTGAAGAAGATTCTAGAAGAGGGCTCAAATGGTCAGATAAAAGTTAAGATTTATCCAGGTAGTCAATTGTGTTCGGGGGCGCATGAATGCATTCAACTTTTACAGACTGGAGCTCTTGAGATATATATTGCTACTGGTGGTGGACTGGCTGGTTTTTACCCCGAGATTTCTGTTCTTGACCTTCCCTATTTATTAGATAATGATCAGGTTGCTGAATGTGTATTTGATGGACCTTACAGAAAACAATTGCAGTCATCTCTGGCTAATGCCATTCCAGGTATACGATTGATGGTTATTGGAAATACTGGAGGCTGGAGGAACTTTGCCACCACTAAAAAACCCGTTCATAAGGTGGCTGATTTATCAGGATTAAAAATTCGTACTATTAAGAATGCCATGCAAATTGAGTTGGCGAAAAGTCTTGGGGCCAGTCCTACGGGAATCTCATGGGGCGAGGTGTATACCTCTTTGGCTACTGGTGTAGTTGAGGGAACCAAGAATGGAATAACGGATATCGTGGGTATGAAACTACACGAGCATCTTAAATATATTGTTCTGGACGGTCATTCATACATGGCAGCTTATTGGTTTGCCTCAGAATACTTTTATCAAAAGCTATCTTCTGAATACCGCGAGTTATTACACAAAGGCTTTGCTGAATTGGCTAAAGTTACCAGAACTTTACCTCAGCAGCGTGCCAACGATGCTTACCAAATATTTGAAGCAGCTGGAGGTAAAATTCACAGGCTTGATGAAGAGTCCAGACTCGAATTTGTTAAGGCCTCAAAGCCACTACGAGAGTGGTATTTGAATCGCTATCCGAAAGAAAATCTGGATCAGGTAATTAAAGCGGCCAAGGCTTGTCGCTCAAATAAATAAGTTCTCCATATTTAGGGAATCTCTTCACCCGTAGATGCTTCAACTACCTTATACCAATCCTGAAGTTCCCAGACCATGTCCTGTGCAGCTGCGTATTCTTGAATGCGGTCCAATTTGTTTGAACCTATAACCGGTAAAATTTCAGCGGGATGCTGCATTATCCAAGATAGAGCTGTTTGTGCAATATTGAATCCTTTAGGTTCGCCAATCTCTTGTAGACACTGTCGTAATCTAACGCTCTTTTCATCAGTTCCATTAAATAATGAACCGCCGCCTAATGGAGACCAAGCTGTAATTGGGAAGCCATGCACTTGTGACTGAGCAATGGTGCCATCATGCATAGGGTCATGATGAAGTACTGAAAACTCAACTTGATTTGTAATCAGTGGGATATTCAAAAATTCAGAAAGAGCATCAAATTGCCAAGGCAGAAAATTCGATACTCCTACTGCGCGCACCTTTCCAGATTCCACAACCGACTCTAGTCCATCTGCCGTATCTTCGAAGTCCATACGGGGATCGGGTCTGTGAATTAATAATAAATCGATGTAGTCAGTACCAAAGTTTTTAAGCGAGTTTTCTACAGATAGCTGAATATGCTCTGAACTAGTATTGTAATGTTTGTTATTTACACCAGGGCGTCGAGAAGACGGAAATTGAATTCCACATTTCGAAATAATTTCAATTTGATCTCTTAAACCTGAAGATTCCTTTAAGACTCGTCCAAAATATTCTTCACAGCGAAAGTCACCATAGATGTCAGCGTGATCGAAGGTCGTAATTTCAGCTTCTAAACAGGTTTCAATGATTTTTCTACCCCAGGAAATTTGAAAAGGTTCACACGTATCCCATCGCCAAGCGCCATAGATAATTCGCGAAAGACCGATTTCTTCAAATTCTATTTCTGTATCTTCAGTACTCATTTTCTTTTTCCCCCAGCCAATGGTGTATCAGGTTCTTCCTTGGGTACTCGATTTTGCACTTCAGCTAAAGCACAGGTTTTCAGATGTGGCATCACTAGCTTGCCAAAAATTTCACATTCTTCACGATTGGGATATCCAGACAAAATAAAGGAGCGAATACCCATGTCCTGATATTCCTGAAGTTTTTCCAATATTTGTTCGGGACTACCTACTAATGCGGCTCCGCAACCCGAACGTGCACGCCCGATACCAGTAAAAAGATGTGGTTCGGCATAGCCTTCATTATTGGATAGTCCGCGCATCTCTGTTTGTCGAGCCACGCCAAGAGCACTAACATCCTGAGCACGTTCTCTGATATTTTTACCGACTGCTTCATCTAGACGCGACATTAACAGGTCAGCGGCCTCGCGAGCTTCATTTTCGGTTTCTCTAACAATTACATGAACACGTAATCCGAAATCCAGTTTGCGCTTATACTCCGCCCCCTTGTCTGACATTTTAATCATGAGGTCTTTGAGTCGTTCTTTGGTTTCCGGCCACATAAGATAGACATCACAATAGCGAGCACATAGATCTACTGCAGGTGGTGAATATCCTCCGAAATACCATAGAGGACCTCCCTGCTGATAAGATCTCACTGGCTCAGTAGTTTCTAAGGATATCTTGTAAAATTCACCCTCAAAGTTAATCTCTTCTCGATTGAATGCCTGATGTAAAATCTCCAATACCTCTGCTGATCGTCGATAACGGGCATACGATTCTAATGTTTCTCCTGGTAAGTCAGAAGAAATTACATTAATGGTTAAGCGACCTTTTAAAATGTGGTCCAGCGTAGAAATAGCTCGTGCCAGCATGGGCGGGTGAACCTCACCGCACCTTATAGCCAATAATAATTGGATTTTTTCTATCATTGGTGCCAAAGCTGCGCCGAATGCAACTGTATCTTGCCCCACTTGATAGGATGATGGACAGAGAACATTTCTGAAACCATTAGATTCGGCTTCAATAACAGCCTTGGAGGCATGTTCAAATGTACTTTTAAGTTTATCATCAAAAATGCCCATGTAACGAAAATCATCGTTACATATGGGCGCAAACCATGATACCTCTGCGGCATCCAAATCTTGTGAACGTATGATGGGATTATTACTCAATCTATTGCCTTTCGTTAGTACCATAATACACGGATTGGCTGGTTTACTACAGAGTAGATCTACTGTTTTAGACTCTACTGGCTGATAAGCAACAGATTCATGTCAATTTCGTTTAAATCTGGCGATGAGTTTTTGAAAAAAATATCTATGAATTGCGTACACCACGTAGAGAGTCGATCACATTGAGATCTAGTTCCGCTTTTCGTTGCTGAAAGATCTGATACATCAAAATAGATGCTGCCACCGATATATTATAGCTTTCTACCATTCCAACCATGGGTATAAAAACGAACTCGTCTACAACTTCACGCAGTTCGGGACTTAAGCCATATTGTTCGCTACCCATCATAATTAGGGATTTCTTTGAAAATTGTAAAGCCGAGGCGTCGGAGGCGCCTTCCTGCTTTGCGGCACCGTAAACTTTAAAACTTTGGCTTTTTTTTAACTGAATAAATTCCGTGAGATTTTCCACTGGCTGATATTGGATCCACTGATTGGCACTCGCGCTGGCCTTGTGACCTTCAGATTGCATGTTTGGGCATTCATTGTAGGTGTAGTAAAGATGAACGGTACGTATTCCTAGAGCATCCGCTGAACGTGATACCGCGGCCACATTATGCAGGTCGTGAACATTATCTAGGAGAAGCTCTACTCCTCTGATTTTATTGGAGTTATAGGCTTCAATTAATTTTTGTCTTCGTTCATTCATTTAGAAGTAGGTTCCAGTTGGATAGGTGATTGAAAATAGACTCCTCTGAATTGCTGGACGGCTCCTTTAAGTTCCCGCACGTTGACCAACTCTATACTTCCAGGATTAGCTGTAAATTCTAACTCATGTATGAATTCCATAGCTTCCGAAACATCAGTACAGGCTACATCATATTCGCGATGATAATGGAAGTGGGCTTCGCCTTTAGACATAATTGGTTGATTCAATTGTGCTCTGAGGTGTAATCGTAGTGTTTTTTCACTACCCGTGATTTTCTGGGCGTTAATTTCCCGAAGTAGACGAAGACTTGGTACGGGTGCCCCGTTAGTATGTTCTAGAGATTTCATTAGCGCCACGACTGCTTTGGTGCTTTGTTGGTCTTGTAACCATTGAGCACGAGCAAGGTCGTAATAGAGATTGTAAAGTAGACCACTATATTCAGCTTCCAGAATTTCGGGCCCTTCGTATTCAGCTTTGTCTATAGCGGTGCGAGCATTTTCTTCCGCCTTGACATATTCTCCCATGCTATTAAAACAGGTACATTTCAAAGATTCTACTGGTAGAGAAATAGATAAATCCTCTGTAATAACAGAGTCCAGGCATTTTAGAGCTTCCTCATAATCTTCAGCCATAACCAACATTGAAGCTCTCGCAAGTTCAATGCGTTGCCAGGGAGCATCAACGCATTTTAAGGCTTTTTCATATGCCATAGCAGCTTTCTTAAAATCTCCAGTATCTCGGTAAATTTCAGCTAATAGCCTCCATGCATATAGTTGTTCGGGCTGCTCTTGGGTCAGCTTTTCAACAGCTTCCACAGCAAGGTCAGGTTTGCCTTTAGAACTGTAAGCCTGAGCTAAAATTACATAGCCATAGGGTTCACCGACTTTAATGAGTCTTTCACCCGCATTCACAGCTTTACTGTATTCGCCTTTTTGTACATGCTCGCGACCTTTTAGAATCATACTTTGAATCTGCTTATTTTTTGCCAAAATATCCTCCCTAAAAATTAGTGCCACATTGTGCATCAGATTGAATCAGATGACAAGCCAGAGTAAACTGTATTCCTGTTAAGGAGATCGAATGCGTAATTTAGTTTTGCTAGCTTGCTTCCTGACGTTTGGAATGCAGACCTGGGCTTTTGGAAGAACAGGCCACAGAGTCGTGGCTGAGATTGCTTCTCGAAATATGCTTCCCACTGCGTTGAATGAAGCGCAGCGGCTACTCGATGGTAGAAGCTTGGCGATGGTAGCTAACTGGCCTGATGAAATCAGAGATTTGGAAGAGTGGAAGCATACATTTTGGTGGCACTTTGTGAACATAGAGGACAAGCAAAGCTACAAAACTGCTACGAAAAACCCAAATGGTGATATTTATCAGTCGATTCTTCGATTCCAGAAGGTTCTTGAAACATCTAGCAGTGATGATGAAAAAAGTGAAGCTTTAAAATGGTTGATTCATCTTATCGGAGATTTGCACCAACCTCTTCATGTAGGCAAAAGTGATGATCAAGGTGGTAATAAAGTGCAGGTAAACTGGATGGGTATACCCTCAAACCTTCACCGCGTATGGGATGAACATTTGATATCCACACAGCAACTCAGTTTTACCGAAATGAGTGATTTTTTGAATTTTTACAAACGCAAGGAAATTCGTCAATGGCAATCGGATGAAGTAATGGTTTGGCTGCAAGAAAGTTATGACTTGAGAAAGGAAGCTTACAAGATTGGTAATCGCTCTTTAAGTTATGCATATTATGGACGTTGCGTACCAATAATAAATCGCAGACTCAGGCAGGCTGGTATTCGGTTAGCAGCTGTTCTGAATCGTCTTCTGGCTCCTTGAATTGTAAGGTCAAGTATTAGACTTGCAATTCATTTAGTTGTGACCAATTGGTTAGCTCATCTTTACTAAAATCACT
>CAZYUV010000089.1:0-12151 GCA_964650625.1 uncultured bacterium | reverse complement strand
ACAAATTAGCCCGAGTTTATTAGATCAGTATTATCGTAGTCTCTTAAAGCTCGATTTGGACCCAAGCAATCAAGCACAAATTCTGAAACGATTGTCCGAAGTCGCTGAGCAAAGTCATCAATATCTGAAGTCCAGATTCTATCTAATGAGATTATCAAGATATCAACTAGAAGAAGCGAATCGACGCATACAAGAGAATTTATGGAAAGAAGAAATTTTTAAGGCCACTCAACAAAAATTTGTAAGTTCTGAACCCGAAAAATTTCAATATCTCCAATCTCGTTATCTCAATCTTCTAGGAAAATCTGAAGAAGCCCGAGAGGGTCTTAACCAGCTTGTAAAGGCTAACGGACCTTTTGCAGAAAAAGCTCAATTTGAATTGTTTCTATCGGACCTGGAAGCTGCTCCATATCCAGAAGATCAGGTCTTTGAATTACAAAACTGGCTATCAAAAAATATTGATGAAGAAATCAATGAAGAATCTTTCCAAAGACTAGTTCGTCATCACGAAATCCAACTGAAAGATTACACTTTCCAAGATCCAACCACGCGCAAATTTAGCAATGATTCATTGATACCTCAGTATAGGGATTTCTTAAATAAGCAAAAACCTAAACCTGGTATAAAAAACAGTTTCATTCAGAATGCAAAAATACGCTTGATGATTTATACAGAAAATTGGAAGGCAGCAAAGGCCAGTATCAAAAAACTCCCTGATAGACAAGACCAACTGCAACTTTTACTAGAACTAGCCAAACGACGTCAAAATCAGAAAAATCTACTGGAAACTGCGCTACTTATTCACAGAGAAGCAGACCTTGATTCCATGCGCATTAAAGCACTTCAAACTGCTTTAAAGACTGAATGGAACTTAATTAAAGAAGATCAGCAAAGTAATCTTGAGTCGGAAGTTTCCGTTGTAGAGAAATACTACAATTTAGCTAGGTTTAACGAACGTATTAATATCATCCCTTTTACAATCCAACAGATCATAAAATCACCTAGCTACAAAAGCTTATTTCAGCTATTACTAAATCATAAAAAGGAGCTAATCAAAAATCCTATAGAGGGTCTCAACAAGGCTTTGAAGGCTTTTTCTGATAAATATCCCGACAATGATGAAGCTCTGATTTTCAGGCTAGAACTTCTGGAGCACTATCCAACCCGTCTGGCGCAAAAATTCCTACTTGATCAAACCAAAGCTGGCCAAGATACAATTCGCCTAATTGCACTTAAAGCACTAGCCAAGTTCCATCTTCAAAACAATAGTACGGTAGAAGATATGCCTTTTAGGGGATATCTTCAAAGGCGCATTGAAACAAGTCTTGAAAATATGCATCAGCCAAGCTGGGAAGACATTAGAGCACTTGTAAAATTCCATTGGAAATTAGATAGCCAGAAAGATTTACAGCGGCATATTAGCAGCCAGGTTAATAGCAATAATCTTTATTTGAGAGAGTTTGCAAGATTGGAATATCTTAAATTACTACTACAGCACAAACGTCACAAAATGGTGAATAAAACCATCTCTCAGATCATGGGTAATCGAGAACTTCCTGAAGGTTTTAGATATCTCACTTTTAAAACCGCCTACAAACTCGCAAATTTAGGAACTACTTTACCTACACTTAAGAAGTGGCTTTTCAAAATCGATGAACGCAGACTCAGTAATGAAGAGCGTCGTACTTTTAGACAGATTAAAAGAAAACTCAATGCCGCCGCAGTCATTATTTCACTAAAAAAACAGATCAATTGGGATGATCCACAAAGCCCAAATAATAAAAGAGTTTTTATTGAAATGCTTGATCACTATGAAAAAGAAGTTGAGGACGTAAATGCAGCCATTGATTTGATTCATCAAATGAGACAATATTTTTCCGAACCAGAGTTTAATGTTCGTCTTAAACGTCGAATTAAGCGTTTAAAAATTATGCAGGGAGCTCTTGCTAAAGAGCTAAGTAAAGAAATTGCTCAACGCCTTCTAGCTGGAGAATTGTGGCTTGAAAAACTCCGAAATCCAGGCCGAGCAATTCAAATTTTAAGAGAAATATCTAATGATGAACTCACAGAATCCCAGAGACATTTTCATCACCTATTAATGGTTCGTAGTTTAATCCGCCATCGAAAACTTGGCAAGGCCAAGTTATGGTTAGAACGCTTACCAAAGAAATTCAAACACTTTCACCTAGCATTAATGAACCAATTAGAAGCACAAAGAAAATTACAAACTTATCCAGTAATTACAAGGGCCTCTTTACTGCAAATGATAGAAATGGCAGATTTACATCTTACAGACTTTATGGATTTAGAAAAAGTGGATCGCATTCTCTATAGAATCCGTAAATTTCATAAGCAAGAAGAACTAAAAAAACAACCCAAGTTAGCTAATCTATACTTAAAGTATTACAACGTAGCTATGGGTAAAAATTTACCTTCAATAGCAGCTACCCGGCTATTAATGGCAATAGACCATGGTTCAGACCCAAAATTAAAAGCCCGAGCCTACTACCTGTTGGGGAATCATTACAGTAATTACCAGCCAAATCCTAAAAAGGCAGAAATGTACTTCAAAGCTTGCCTGAAAGAAAATCCCGAAGAATCCGATGCCATTCTTGCTCACTTGGGTTTAGCAAGCCTATTCGAATCTAAAGGGTTTCAAAACTTAGCACTTCGTGAATATCAACTTCTTCGAGAAATAATATTAAATCCACAAAGTGACGATTACGTTTCCGCTCGAGAATTGCAACTGAAAAAAAGTCTAGTGATTCAGAAACTTGAAAAAGAACTCAATGCTGAATTAGCAGAGCATCCCGATCAAATTTTACTAACTGCGCGGTCCATAGCTGACAATAAGGATTTAACTGATCAGGCTATACAAAAATATGCACTCTATTTTCGCCTTCAACGAGAAATTTCTAAAATTAATCCAGTCCGCATGGAATTGGCTGATTTACTGGAAAGGCGCAGCCGCCTCAATAAAGCATTGGAACTTTACCTACAAGTTTTTGAACAAGAAAAGAAACAAGCACTGAAAGTTAAAGCTGGAATGAAAGCTTTGCGACTGCAAGGCCTGAAACGTAAAAACTTTCGATCAAGCTTCAGGTTGATTGGTAAAATTCGTAATCTTGTTTTGAACTCTGAACAAAATCACGCTTTGGACAAATTAAAACGGGAGATCATTACACTAAAGTCCAAACAGAGAAGAATTACATTAAGAAATTTAAGTTATAATCACTTTCCTCAAATTCGTAAAATTAAACGGGATTTTTACAAGAATAATAGAAATAAAGAGGCCGCTCGTAGCCTTGAAAAAATCTTAAAACAAGCGGACGATTATCAATTAATTGTTGGAATTCATTATGAACTTGCTCGCCTTTATGATTTGAAATTAAAGTCATTCAATCCAGCATTAAAACATTATCGGGAATTCTTTCAAAAAATGGAAAATCCTGAGATAACATCTGAAATTCTACTTAGAGTCGCAGAAATAGAACTGAAAGAGCTTAATGATACAAAAGCTGCTCTCGAAAGTTATCAAAAATATCTTAAAGATTTCCCGGCAGCCCACAAAAGACTGTCTGTCATGTTTCAAGTAGCGGAGCTCTACACCAAGTACAAATTCGAATATTCTCGTGCTTTAGAAACCTATGAGGATATTTCGAATGCCTATCCCCAAACCAAATGGGATGAAAAAGCTAAATTTGCACAAGCAGATTTACTTGCTAACAGACTCAGTGATTTCGAAGCAGCCATTCAGGTATATGAAAATTTGATTAATACAAATTTTGAGTCCAAGCTAGCACCCGAAGCTCAGTATCGAATAGCCAGTATTTATGAAATTCAACTTAATGATGATTTACAAGCAATCCAAGCATATGATGATCTGATAGCACGCTATCCCAATAGCTCATATGCAGTGCAAGCTCGCAGACAAATCGATAAAATCCGCAGGAGGTAAACAATGGCTAAAGAAGCCTCTACCCCTCTGATGCAACAATTTCATCAATTCAAGTCCCTATATCCGGATGCAATTCTGTTTATGCGTTGTGGTGACTTTTATGAAATGTTTTATGAAGATGCTAAAACAGTAGCTCGTGAATTACAGATAGTCCTAACTTCCAGAAATAAAAATTCGGAAAACCCCATTCCTATGGCCGGAGTTCCTCACCATGCCTATGAGGAATATGCCGCAAAATTAATCCAAAAAGGTTATAAAATAGCCATGTGTGAGCAGGTGGAGGACCCTAAAGAGGCTAAGGGTATTGTAAAGCGTGAAGTTGTTCAGGTGATTACCCCTGGAACAGTAACCTTGAATGGAGTATTAAATCCGAGATCAAATAACTTCCTAGCAGCACTTTATCTTGATTCCAAGCATTTATATTTTCATTACCTAGACGTTTCTACTGGCGAAGGATTTGCTACACATTTTGCGGTAAATAAAAAAGGCCTCAGAGGCTTGCTTGAAGAATTACAGAGATTATCGCCTTCCGAGTTACTGATACATAAAAAAATTTGTGAAGATCCTTTATTGCAGGAAGAATTTTTAAAATTCCTCATCCAAAAATCCATTAATTATCAAAAATTTGAGTCACGAATCGCAAAATCTACACCTCTTTATCTTGAATGCATTCCATCTAAAGTTCGTAATGCTGCGGGCCTAAATAAAAAATCTGATGAACGCTTTTGCTGGGAAATGTTATTTAGCTATATGGAGCAATGTTCAATTCAGTCAGATATTGTAAAAATCAGCACTTACCAAGTGGAGCAACTCTTGAGAATAGACCCTAGTTCAATTCGAAATCTAGAGTTGATAAAGAGTCAGTATAAAGGTACAAGTGAAGGATCTTTACTTGAACAGCTGGATCAAACTGTGACAGCACCAGGTGCAAGAATGCTCAAGCAGATGCTACTCAATCCACTTATTAATCAGACCCAGATTGAAGATCGTCTCAATCTGGTAGAAGCATTTTTTAAGCGAGCTGATTTGCTTGATGAAACTCGCAAACTACTTTCTAAAACCTACGATTTATATAGGGTCTGCAATCGACTACTGAATCAGAGAGCTAATGGTAGAGATTTGATAGCTATCAAAGCCTCGCTTGCTATTGTTCCAGAGCTGATACAGCTACTCAATGAGTTAGATTATGACTTTCCAGTGGAACACATCCCTGATGTACAAAGTTTAGTAAGCCTAATCGAAAAAGCTTTGGTTGATGACCCTCCGTCCAAAATTACTGAGGGTAAACTGTTTAAATTTGGTTTCAATAAAGATCTTGATGATATCCAAAGATTTCATAGTGAAGCAGATCAAGTACTATCGGAACTTGAAGAGCATGAGAAGCAGAAAACCGGGCTCAAAAATCTTAAAATCAAGTTCAATAAAGTCTTTGGATACTACTTTGAATTACCTAAATCGCAAAGTGAAAAGCTACCAGAATATTTTGCTCGCAGACAAACTCTTACGAATGTAGAGAGGTTCACTACTGAAGAGCTTAAATCTAATGAAAAATCTATTTTAAAAGCTCAAGATGAACTGAAACGAATCGAATATCGTTTATTCCAAAGTTTGCGAGAAGAGGTTTTAAGTAAAGCAGAAACTATTCATCAATGGGCTCGTTTTTTTGCGACTTTGGATGTAATGAGTTGCTTTGCAAAAAAGTCACTCCAAAATCAATACGTAAGACCCAAATTTAATCCCGACACGGGTATTAACATTATTGGTGGAAGGCATCCTGTTGTGGAGGCTAACAGCACTAGTTTCGTACCAAATGATCTGTCTCTAGATTACAAAAGCGATTTAATACATCTTATTACAGGTCCAAACATGGGAGGAAAATCAACCTATTTGCGTCAAAATGCAATATTAGTGATTATGGCTCAAATCGGTTGCTTTGTTCCAGCCGAAGCTTATGAAGCCAAACTATTTGACCGCATTTTTACAAGAGTCGGAGCTTCAGATGATCTAGCTGAAGGAAAAAGTACTTTCATGGTCGAAATGAGCGAAACAGCCTATCTGCTAAACAATGCAACTCGCGATTCTCTAGTCTTACTTGACGAAGTAGGACGTGGAACTGCAACCTTTGACGGTCTCAGTTTAGCTTGGAGCGTAATTGAATATATCGCTGATAAACTAGAATGTTTTACTCTATTCGCCACCCACTATCATGAATTAACGCAAATAACTCAACTAGACACGCGAATTAAAAACTACTGTGTTTCAGTAATAGAAAATAATGATGAGGTCATCTTTCTGCATAAAATAAAACGCGGCAGTGCAGACCGCTCCTATGGTATTCAGGTAGCAAAACTGGCTGGTATGCCTAAGAAATTATTGCAACGAGCAAAACAGGTTATGAAAGATCTTGAAAACTCAAAACATACTGTAATTGGACTTGATACCCATTCAAAAAGATTATCTGTTAAATCTCAACAAAACAGCCTAATAAATCTCAAAAATAAAAATAATTCGAACTCAGTAATCCTGGAAAAGCTTGCTGAATTAGACCCCAATCAATTATCACCTATGGAAGCCCTACGAGAATTGGCTAAACTGAGGAAATTGTTAGATCAAGAACGAAATATCAAATCCTCTGAGTAGATTTGTGTACCTCACATTAAAACTATGTTGAGCCTATATTCACTACCGTTGTAAAGAAAACTCCATTGTCCGATTGTAAATCTATGGGCCAAACTCAATTAGAAAAGTACTTCTATGAAACACGAAGCCCCGTTTACGCAGTTTTGTTCGTAGTACCTCTCTTCTTGATCTATGAAATACTCGCGCTAACTCTTCACAAATTACAGATCACTCATCTAAGAAATGGTGCTGACGTAATGATGCGCAATCTTGTCTCTCTATTCGGACTAGACAATTTTCCTTTTATAGTACTGTTAATACTCGGAGCGCTAGCCGTAACAGCAGGATATTATAAGAAAAAACACCAAATGCAAATCCGCCTTCCTTACTTCGGATTACTAATGGGTGAATCCATGATCTACGCCCTGATGATGGGTTCTATCGCCCTCAATACGACTAATTTCTTGCTCTCAATTCCACAAGTGTTCAGTCTATCTATGACCGTGTTTGATAGCAATCTTTGGGTTAATGTTATGCTTTCATTTGGTGCCGGTATCCACGAGGAGTTTTTCTTTCGACTCGTATTGATACAAGCTCTCTTATTTCTGGGTAGTTTCGTTTTTAAACCCAACCCAAAGTCTCCGATCTTAAATTGGAACTCCGTAATTGCCCTCGTTTTATCTTCACTTATATTTTCTTATTTTCATTACGTAGGAGAATATGGAGACACCTTCGCCTGGGGATCCTTTGTTTTTAGATGGGTTAGCGGGCTTTACTTAGCAATTATTTATTTAACACGTGGTTTTGGAGTAAGCGCCTGGACCCATGCTTTTTACGATCTATTCCTAATGACTGGAATGATTGAATGAATAAAGAATCAAATAGCGAACAAAGAAAACAAGTTAAAGACCTAATATCGAAAAATCGATTTCGCTATCGCATTCTTGATGAATCCATTTTTGCAGATGACCTATTTAAATTAACCGCTGATGAGCTAGCTACTATGCATCCTGCTGATTTAGCTGAACGCATGGCCACCTTATCCCTAGCAGAACAAATAGAACTTATCCGTAAAATGCCCGTAGAACATGCAGCCGAAGTCTTGGGGGACATGGAAGAAGAGGAACAACATTCCATTGCAAAAAAACTTATGGGAAAACGGCTGACTCTTATTTTGGAAGCAATGCCTGCCGACGAGGCTGCCGATTTACTGGGACAATTCCCCTCTTCAAGAATGGAAGATATTCTAGAACAAATGGAGATTGAATCCCGTCAAGAAACCATCGAGCTGTTGGCTCATGCTGAAGATACAGCTGGCGGGGTGATGGAAAAAGATTTAGTCTACTTTTTTCCAGAAACAACCGTCAGTTATGCCATTAACTTAATTCGGAATAAATTTGAACCTCAAGATTTTCTTAATTACTTATACATCACAAATAAAAGAAGTGAGCTAATTGGTGTAGTGAGCCTTAAAGAACTTCTACTATCGGGTCCAGATGTGCCACTAAGCAATCTAATGAATACAGATATCGTCAGTGTGAGCACCGATGAAGATCAGGAAAAAGTAGCTTATCTAGCAAGTAAATACAATATTCAGGCTATTCCTGTAATTAATCAATTGAATCAATTGGTAGGGATCGTTTCCCCTGAAGACATAACTGACATTATCGAAGAAGAACATAAAGAAGACCTCTATCGTATGGCCGGAGTTCACGAGGATTCTGGCATTCATGCCAACCCCGCCAGAGCCGCTATCCTAAGATTTCCATGGCTCGTCGCAACGGTAGGAGGTGGACTGGTTGCCGCACATATCATTGAACAAAATAAAATGATGGAGCATATCTGGCTGCTATCTTTTAGCCCGCTAATATTAGGCCTAGCAGGAAATGTAGCGATTCAATCTTCTACTGTTATAATTCGCAATCTTTCTGTTCGCCAATTTGGGCAGCCTCTAGGCTGGAAACCACTTATCAAGGAGTTTAATACCGGGATCTTTTTAGCCATATTATGTGGTATTACCCTTGGTGTCTTAGTAAGTTTTTTGCAGGGGAGTCCCATTAGAGGAACAACATTAGCTATTTCTCTTATGGCTGTAATTGCACTTTCCATAATTTGCTCCATAATAATTCCCGTGAGTTTCAATCGACTAGATATTGATCCAGCTATCGCTTCGGGACCTCTCGTAACAACCTTCATTGATGTTTGTGGTCTACTAATTTATTTTCAATGTTCATATCTAATTTTGACCTGGATGGGTGGATTTTAAATGATATTCAATTTCGCTACCGACAATTTGAAACCTCTTATTTGGCGTATGAAAAATCAAAAGACAGTTTTTACTAATGGATGCTTTGATATTTTGCATGTGGGTCATGCGCGCTATTTAAAAGAAGCTGCCGCCTTAGGAGATTTATTAATAGTAGGACTAAATACAGACGAGTCTGTCAGAAATCTAAAAGGCTGCAACCGACCAATTGTCCCAGAAAATGAGAGAGCAGAAATGTTGTGTCATTTAGAAGTGGTCAATGCGGTAGTTCTCTTTGGTGAGCAAACGCCACTAAAACTAATTGAAGCACTTAATCCGCAGGTTTTAGTCAAAGGTGGAGATTGGTCGGTAGAAGATATAGTTGGCTCTGATATAGTTCTTAAAAACGGTGGTCTTGTAAAAAGTTTAAGCCTGATAGAAGGACGCTCAACCACTAATATTGTAGATAAAATCCTAAAATCCGTTGAATAATTAGCTTAACTTGCAGTGATAACTCTCGATGATCAGCTATCTAAATCAAAAAATTCAGTCTGATCATTTGGCGTCAGACTCTCCAACCTGCCAAACACCTCATGTCGAATACAACAAATTCGATCTAGACGCATCCGACACAAACTACCTTCTTTAAGGTCTCTAGTGGACTGCTTGAATCGAAACACTTGTTCGAAATCAGGAAGTTGAAAGAAAACCCAATCCTCGCCTTTATCCAGTACTATTGCTCTTAGATACATAGGCTGATCAATATAAGATTGCGACCTTTGATCTAAGTAACGTAATACAAAGTGTTTTTGGCGCCTCATTTGAAGTCCTTGCACTTCAAACAAACCTGAACCAATCTGTAAGCATTCATGTTCCAAATCTTCAGAAGATAAATAAGGTTCATCTTCAAAATAATTTAGAATTTGTCGCTGATTAATAAAGTCCACGTATCGACGAATAGGAGATGTGAGCTGAGAGTAATATTTTAAGCCCAAGCTAAAATGCGCGGTATTCTCTGTAGACCAACGCGTTCGACCCCAGTTACGTTTAAGTTTGTAATACTGATAAAAGTTTTCTATTCGAGCAGAGTAGAAGGGAGAGGCCTGTACTTTTTTTCTATCACCATCCTGGCAACGAAATAAAATTGGAATTTGATTCTCCCAAGCAAATTTAGCAAATAAGGAGTTGCTTAATATACTAAGCTCTGCAATTACATCTTGCGATTCATAAGTTCTTTTCCTCAGTAAATTTATATGACCTTCTTTGACTTGGATTTTAAATTCTGACTGATTAAAAGAAATAGCCCCTCTATCTAGTCTAGCCTGACGTAACTGAGGAACTAATTGAAAGTATTCAGCGAAATCATCATAGCGTATATCCATCTGTTCATAAGTTAAGTTCTCGTCCACTTTAATACGACTCGCAAAAACTTCAAACTCAGGATGTCTGTGCCCTTCCCTATCAACAAAGCGAAACTTGATTGTCATCGCTGCCCGTTCTTGTCCTTGGTCTAGACTTAATTTCTGTAATGATAGATGATCGGGAAACATTCCCAATGTACCATCTGGTAAATAGAGACTGCTTAACCGTTTACGAATTTCTTTAACTACCCTTGAATCATGACCAACAAGCGCCGCAACATTCGAAATATGTACATAGAAATAATCACCATCGAAAGAAATCGCATCGTCACGATCTAAGGTATCTGGACCGTCTACAGTAATGGTGTATAAAGTTCTAAGATCTCGTTCAGTAGATGGTGCCTTAGGTTCAGGTGCATCATAGGAAATGTACTTACAAAAATGATCACTAAATTGCCGAGGGTATCCAACCTCTTCCAACTCAAAGGGATAGTCTCTGTCGAACAGATTTACTTTTACAAGCAACTCTCTCAATTGATAACGATCTAATATACCTGCTTGACGCAGTAAGTCTCTCCGCTTCATGTACTGACTGCTTTTATCCCAATGAATTCCTAAATCTCTAAGCTCGTCACGAATTTCAGACGAGTCAGTATCTGCAGAACTCAGATGGGTTAAATCTCCCGTTTGTAAAAAATTCAGGCAAGACTCATCTCTCTTTTGTCTAAGTATGCTTAATTCTTGCTGCCGATGAAATTCCTCAACACTTTCAGTAGAGTTTGGAAAGAAAGTACCTTTTCGCTTTCTAAAAAAACAGGCATCTTCGCAAAGAGCTCTCGCAAAACCTAGTACCTGAGGTAAATCGAAATCTTCGTTGGAATAAATTAATTGCAGTAATTCTTCGAAAGAGTAATCTCTTGCATCATCCTCGAGCAACAATTCATGTAAAAAAGCCAGATCAACATTAGCTTGTCGTCCCTGAACCATTTCCTCACTATTCTGTAAAATTTGGACCCACTGCTTGGGATTCAAATCCATATCCACACGATCAGACTCTACAAAAATGGAAGAGGACTTGATCCGGAATTCCTTTTGATTTTTAATAAACACTCTTACTGAACCTTGAAGCGCTTGGGTAATTATCCCTAAGGATGGACCTTTGGACAAATTGTAACCCACTAAACTACCTGGCTGTAATTGATGTAAATCTGGGAAAAGTTTCATGAGGCGACTATTATAAACTAAGAAAGCCTCTGTTATGAACAATTACACGATATTTTATAAGGAGAAATTTAATGATTGAATTAGAACAGAAAATTCCAGAGTTCAAACTCCCTGCCACACAAGCCGGAACTTTATCGGACAAAGACCTGCAGGGTAAGTACGCCGTAATTTACTTCTACCCAAAAGATAATACTCCCGGTTGTACAACTGAAACTAACGACTTTTGTGAGCTTTATAAAGAGTTCCAAGGTTTGAATTGCGAAATTATAGGTTTCAACAACAACCCAATGAAGCTTCACGAAAAATTTGAAAAAAAATTAGAAATTCCATTCCCGCTGGTAAGTGATGAGGACCAGGGCGCTGTTGAAGCCTTTGGAGTATGGCAACTCAAAAAGTTTATGGGTAAAGAGTTCATGGGAATTGTACGAACAACCTTTGTCGTAAATCCTCAAGGAACTGTAATAAAACGATATGATAAAGTCAAAGTCAAAGGACATGCTGCTCAGGTCCTCGAGGATTTGAAAACTTTAGTTTAGTTCACCAATGAGCTCGTCAGATTCTGGTCTCATAACCTTTCTGACGAGCTTGTTCAAACTGAATCAACAGAGTCTGCATAAGATCTGACACAGTAGGAATATTGTCGATCAAACCACTTACCTGTCCGAATTCCAGCTCACCTTCTACCATATCTCCTTCAAAAATACCCTTTCGGGCACGACCTCTACCAAGTAGTTGGCTTAGATT
>CAZYUV010000088.1:0-12196 GCA_964650625.1 uncultured bacterium | reverse complement strand
GACACATAAGGTTAGAGAACAGTCACTGTGAGAACAGGGGCTGTTTTTTTTTGCATGAAAAGATGATTATTAACTGGAAAAATGCTATGAATTAAGAAGCTTTTTTATGGAGACCATTCAATGAAAAATATAATTATATTTATATTACTTATTAATTCTGGTTTTTCTTCGTCATCTCATAATGTGCAAAAAGCTGATAGAGAAAGCAAATATTTCGACTATATTCTGACAATACCGTCAGAAAAAAAAGCAAAAGCCGTTTATAAATGTACGTGTGAGAGCCGTGACTGGAAACAAGATGCGGCTAAAACAAAAGCTTGTCCCTATTGTGGTCCTGCAATGTCACAGTGCGGGTATTTAGTTAAAATTCTGCCCGCTCGAAATACAAAATATGAAGAAGATAGTTATGTTCTGCCCAACAAGATTTGTCCGGTAAGTTCAAAAAAAATTAAGAATAAAGAGCACTTCGTTAAAATTAATAAAATGAAGGTTTTTCTCTGTTGTAAAACTTGCGTAAAAAAATTTAATAAAGCGATTAAAAAAGAAAAAGTAAGTCGCTATATGCGTAAGCTTGAACTTAAACCAGAATTATTTGGATTTAATAAGACTTCTGCTAATAGTTCCCCTCTGAAGTAGGGTAGATGTTTTGGTTATTCAACTGCTTTGAAACATGAAATTATTTATAAAATATTTATTTTTGCTAGCAGTCTCGCTATCAACTTATGGGGCCTCTGTCAGTTCCGTAAATGAAACAACTGATACCCTTACGTTAAGTAAACTCTATACAGCTATATTGGATTATCATCCATTAGTTAAGTCGTTATCTATTGAAGTGGACGCTGCTCGTCAAATGGCACAATATGCCGATACCAGACTAAATCCCAAATTAGAGATAGGTTATTGGCTAGAACCCATACAAACAAAAGCAGGTCCCACTAATAGTAAGGTTTCATTAAGTCAAAAGATTCTACCTCGCTCCAAGTTGAGATTACGTAAGCGCGTTGAATTAGGTGGCGTTAAAATTCTTGAATTGGAGACTATAAAAACTATACAAAATCTTAAATATGACGCGACTAAAATGTTTTTCGAATACAACTTTTTGTATAAAAAATTGAAAATTTTAAGACAGAACCTCAAATTAGTTGAGTCCTGGACCAAGCTATGGGAGACGCATTATTCTCACCATAATTTTCGTTATCCTAGATTGGTTCAATTACAAATTGAGATGACTCGAATTGCAGACCAAATTAGAGAAGTAGAAGAACTGATACCCAACCTATTTCAACAACTTACAACTCTAGTAGATTTACAAATTACTAGGCCTTTAAAACCTTTTTATAAGGATGATTTAATCGAATATAATTTTACTGATAATAGCGAACACAATATCGATTTAATGATTCTAGAGGCTAGATTACAAAAACAAAAATTCAATAAAAGTCTTGAAGAGACGTCTCTTATTCCTAACAAAACAATTAAAACAGAATGGACGTCTGTTGCTTCGAGAAATGATTCCGATTTCAATAATCCTTGGATGATAGGCATTGGTATAGATATTTTAGTAAACAGATCTCAGATAAAGGCGAATGTTAAATCGCAAAGCTCCGCGGTTAAATCATTACATATTAAATTAGATTATTTAAAAAGAGATATCCAATCTAGAATAAGAAATAGCATGTTTGGAATAGATAACAGCCGTAAAAGATATGTACTGCTTAGGGATGATCTTTTACCACGCACTCAAGAATCATTGGAATCTTTGCAGATTAATTATAGTTCTCAAGCTAATGACATGGATTTTTTTGGCCTGTTAGAAACCTTAAGAGCCTTATTAAATATCAACCTTGAAATTGAAACGACTAAAAAGATTTATTTTCAGGAGGTAGCTCAGTTTGAGAGATTAAGCGGGAGTTCAACCCTTCAATAGGGATTATTCTGATGTCTATGTTACTCAAAATATTTATATGTACAATCTGTGCGTTGAATGCATATGCCGTTGAAACTAAGCAAGACTTAGAAAAATCAGTTAATAAAAATTCAGGGAGCCTATCTTGGACTTGCAGCATGCATCCGCAGATTAAAGTTCCAGAATTTGGACAATGTCCTCTTTGTTTTATGGATTTGATTCCCTTAGATCAAACAAAGGTGCTTCCATCCAATATCATAGAAGTAGAAGATAAGTTAATAAAGAGTGCAGGAATTCTTACGTATCCTATACAGAACAAGAAAGATCGAAAAAACTTAAGTCTTTATGGAAAAGTTGTACTAAAGCCATCCAATAAATTTAGAGTAACTGCATGGGCTGCAGGAAGGGTAGACAAATTATTTGTTAGCTCAGTTGGTGAGTTTGTAAAAAAGGGGGAAGCTCTTTATGAAATTTATTCACCTGTACTGATTTCTGCGCATCAGGAGTTAATACAAGCTATTAATTTAGTACAAAAATCGGATCCAAAAAGTTCTCATTTCAAATCTCTTTCGGTCAATGTCCAAGCGATACGTCAGAAGTTACAGTTTCTAGGATTAAGTAAATCAGAGCTAAAGCGTCTGGAAAATACCAAAGATCTGATCAAACATATAACAATCTATGCACAACGCTCAGGAGTTATTCGCCATGTTGCCTTGAAAGAGGGGGAATATGTTAAAGAGGGCGAATCAGTTTTGTTGATTGCAGATATGTCAGAATTATGGGTAGAAGCTTCAGTTTATGAAAATGATATACAAGCTTTGAAAGGTTCAATTCAATCATTAATATTATTAGATTCGAATCCACAGGATGAGATTATTGCAAAATTGATTAGAGTCGACCCCTTTGTAAATCCTATTACGCGTGCTAGCCGAGCTATATTTTCTATTAACAATTCAAAAGGTTTATTTTTTGAAGGTGGATTTGCAAGAGTTCAAGTTGTTACAAACTCTCAATCTGGCTATCTTGTTCCACATTCTGCGCCATTATTTATAGGACATAACGCCGTTATATTTATCAGAAAAGCGAATCAATTCGAATCTAAAATTGTTCGTATTGTAGAAAAAACGGAATCTTATTATCGAATAATTGGAAATGTTGAAGAAGGTGATGAAGTAGTAGTTAAAGGAACCTTTAAACTTGATAGCGAGTTTCAGTTACAAGCTAAAGATTCAATGATGAGCACTGAACAATTGATTAACCCTTATGGGAGTCGTTTAGATTTACGTAGACCCATTGAAAAGGCTAAGGACTGGTTGGCGAAATATAAAGCGGATCATCAATTTATAGAATTTAGTAAATCACTTTTTGATCTTTATCTGGAACTGCATTTAAGTCTTAGTGAAGATTCCTTCGATGAATCAAAAGAAATTTTAATGGAACTTAAATCCATTATCGTGCAACAAGATATTAATAAGCTTTCAATGCCGGCTCAGAAAGTGTTGGGACTCTTTAAGCTTTCTCTGCTTAAAGACCTTACTGCGTTAGAAGATACAATTATATTCAAAGATATTCGTATTGTTTTTGATGAATTATCTAGCTGGATAATTACTTTAATGGAAAACAATTGGGTTCTTCGTCAAGAAAATGTGATTAAGTTTTATTGTTCAATGGCTTTTGATAGCAAGGGTGCATTTTGGGTTCAAGAAGATGAAGAAATTTTGAATCCATATTTTGGCTCTAAGATGATTAATTGTGGTACGAAACTCAAGTGGATTCAGTAGTGAAACGCTTGCAATCGTTTTTGATAAATCATCCGAGTTTAACAGTAGGTTTTTTTTTACTATTACTATTTATAGGCCTTTTAGTATCGCCATTTAACCTAAGATGGATATCCAATGATCTAAGGGTTCCAATTGCGGTAGATGCTATTCCGGACCTTGGTGAAAATCAGCAAATCATTTTTACCTCATGGCAAGGTAGAAGCCCACAAGATGTTGAAGATCAAATAACTTATCCACTTTCAACACAATTAATGGGTATTGCTGGAGTGAAAAATATACGCACTTACAGCTTTCTAGGAATTTCTTCTATTTACCTCATATTTGATGAAGATTCAGACTTTTATTGGTCTCGTTCAAGAATATTGGAAAAGCTAAACTCACTCCCTAACACCTTGCTTCCCGCAGGGGTTAAACCCTCTTTAGGTCCTGATGCCACTCCGTTAGGACAAATTTACTTATACGTTTTACGAGCGTTTACAGACTCTGGAGAAGAAGTTAAAGGAGTCTTTGATTTAGAAGAACTGAGAACAATACAAGACTTTCAGGTCAAACTAATGCTTCAGGCTATACCAGGTGTAAGTGAGGTGTCATCGGTCGGAGGTTTTGTACAAGAGTTTCAAATACAATTGGATCCACAAAAACTGTCTTTTCACAAAATAACCCTAATGGATGTATCTAAGGCCATCAGAAGTTCCAACCTAGATGTTGGTGCAAAAACAATGGAGTACAATCAAGTTGAGTATTTGGTCCGTGGGCTTGGATTTGTTAGGAATACAGCAGATTTAGAAAAGATTGTTATAACTCAGTCGAAGGGTACACCTTTACTATTAAAGCAATTAGCAAAGGTGCAACTAGTGCCTGCATTTCGAAGAGGTATATTAGACGATGCTGGTTATGAGACCGTTGGAGGGATAGTTACCGCTCGATACGGTAGTAACCCTATGGAAGTTCTTAAAGATGTCAGAGAAAGGGTCAAAGGCATAAATAAGGCTTTACCAAGAAAAACACTCAAGGATGGTCGAAATGTGAAGCTTCGTTTGACGCCCTACTATGACAGAACAAATATCATTCAAGATACTCTGTTGACTTTATGGCAAGCACTCAAAGATGAAGTCCTCATCGCAAGCTTGGTTGTTCTGGCGTTTTTATTTCATGCTGGTAGCTCTTTGCTATTAGGCTTAATTCTTCCATTCGGCATTCTACTTACATTTATATGGATGAGAATATTAGGTATTGAAGCCAATGTAGTAGCTCTTTCAGGGATTGCCATTGCCATAGGAATAATGGGAGACATAGGAATTATATTGGTAGAGAATATTCAGAAAAATCTCAACAATAACAAAGAATTAAATATATCCCAATCCATCTTAAATGCCTTAAACGAAGTAAATGCTCCAATTCTAGTAGCAGTATCAACAACCTTAATAAGCTTCTTGCCTGTTTTTTTCTTAACTGGTGCTGAAGGTAAATTATTTAAACCTTTAGCTTATACAAAAACACTATCAATTATTGCGGCTTTAATCGTTGCTTTACTTCTTCTACCGCCCTTAGCTAGATTTTTACAATCTCCTAACTATAAAGGCTTAAATCTAGGTTTATCTGTACCTCTGTCTTTAATATGCTTTTTATATCTTGTAAGTAGTTGGATGCCTTTGGGTTTAGAAGCAGGCTTCATTATCAATGTATTTTTTGTTGGAACCTTGATTTTTGGACTGCTTGGATTTCTGAAAATATTTCTCAACTATTATCCTTCTTTATTAGCTTGGACTTTGAATAATAAGTTTAAAATTATTTGGTTGCCGGTCCTACTTGTAGTTTTGGGATTAAATATTTGGTTTGGGGCATCAAACATTTTTAATTTTATGCCAGAAAGGTTTAAACACAGTGAGATATTTTCTTCTCTTTCGAATATCTTTCCTGGTCTAGGACATGAATTCATGCCAAAACTCCGTGAGGGTTCATTTCTGTATATGCCAACTTCTATGCCACATGCAGGTGGTGAAGAAATGTTATCGGTATTATCAAATTTAGATACTCGTATAGCATCTATTCCTGAAATAGAGTGGGCTGTTGGTAAAGCAGGTCGCGCTGAATCGGCGTTAGACCCAGCACCTCTTTCAATGGTTGAAACAATAGTTCAATACCACCCTGAATATATTCTTGATGAAGATCGTAATAAAAGACTCTTTAAATATGATAGATCTAAAAATATGTTCGTGAGAGATCTTGAAAACAACTTGATTGAAGATATCAGTGGACGGCCTTATCGTATGTGGCGACAGCACATAAACTCAGAACAGGATATCTGGGATGAAATAATAAAGGTATGCACTATTCCAGGTACCACTTCCGCGCCATTTTTACAGCCGATAGAAGGGCGCATTGTAATGCTTCAAAGTGGTATGCGGGCGCCTATGGGTATAAAAATCTTTGGGGATAATCTGGAGGTAATGGAGAATTTTGGTCTTGAATTAGAAAAGCATCTGAAGAAAATACCGGGTATCAAGAAAAGTGCTGTATTTGCTGATCGGATCGTAGGTAAGCCGTATCTTGAAGTAGATTGGGACCGCGAAGCATTAGCTCGTTATGGGATTTCTATGGAGGTTGCTCAACAGCATCTTGAATTAGGCGTTGGCGGTGGAAAACTGTCTGAAGTAATAAGTGGTCGTAACAGATTTCCTGTGACGATCAGATTTTTAAAGGAGTATCGAGATAGCCCTGAAGATCTTGAAAAACTTTTAATATCCACACCTGATGGAAGTGCTTCTATACCACTTTCATTATTAGCCAAACTTCATTATCGAAAGGGTCCGCAAGCTATCAAAGGAGAAGACTCAAAACTTGTCAGTTACGTTCTATTTGATAAGCTCGATAAAGTATCAGACGGTGAAGCGGTAGACAAAGCAAAGAACTTTCTAGATGGTTTGATAGAGACCGGCGACCTAGTTATTCCACCGGGTATTTACTATGAATTTGCAGGTAGCTATAAAAATCAGCAAAGAGCAAACAAAAGGTTGAGTATTATAATTCCTTTATGTCTTTTTATTATTCTGTTGATTATAAGTTTCCAGTTTCAATCAAAGACAATCACAGGCATTATTTTCTTTTCTATAATTTTGGCATGGTCTGGTGGATTCACTATGATTTGGCTATTTTCTCAAGAGTGGTTTTTAAAGCTTTCTTTTTTTGGTTATGATTTGAGGGATGTTTTTCAAATTCAGACGATTCATCTCAGTGTGGCGGTTTGGGTTGGTTTCCTTGCTCTTTTTGGAATCGCTACTGATGATGGTGTTCTTATTTCAACCTTAATCAAGTCTGAAGTTGAAAATAAACAGCCAAAAAATCTTAGACAACTTATGGATGCTATTATCAAAGCTTCAAATAGAAGAGCGAGGGCTTGTTTGATGACCTCAGCAACAACAATTTTGGTTTTATTACCTGTGTTGACTAGTCAGGGTAAGGGTTCTGAAATCATGATACCTATGGCAATTCCCATATTTGGTGGTATGTGCTTTGCTATCATGGCTTTATTTTTTAACCCTTTGATGTTCCTTATCTACTATCAATTTAAATTGAGGTTTAGATAAATCGATAGGCTGATTACAAACCTCTGAATAGGGAATCGAGAATTTTTACCAGAAGTAAAAGTCAGGCGACATAAAGTCTTCTGGTTGAGTTAAACGCTTTACGTAGGCTAAGCTTGCTGTAGAAGTCAAATCGACGGGATGATTTTCATATAGTTTTTCAAAAATGATTTGTTGTTTATCTGAGAATGCTAGCTCTAAAAATTTGAAATACCACTGATCACCTCTATAACCATAGTGACCACCATCTCGTAGAAGAATCATCTTTTCAGCTTGCTGATCGAAAGCACCTATCACATTCAAGAAATCATCATCAGCAGTCATTAATCGAATCTTTGCTCCGTTACCAGCTTTAGCTCGATTAACCCAATGCATTAATTTGCCCACTTGGTTTTTCATTAATTGACGGGCACCAGGAGCATATCTATCGAAATACTTATTGTAGGTAAAGCCCTTTCGCCAAGCCTTGAATTTGTCGGATTTTTTACCTTTATCTCTATCTGGAATAGCATTGATGTCTCGCAATTCATCATATAAAACAACAGAATCTACTAAAGTATCATGGAAACCCGAATATGCGACCAAACCTTTAGCATCCTGATAATGCTTAGGTTTCATTTGACTTTCATTTTTAAGTCTACAAAAACGGGCGAACTTCCAAGCCTTGCTAGCTAATCCAATTTCTGCGAAACCTTCTCGCATATCATTTAGAGCTGCATCGAGGTGGTCCATAGTAATTCCCATATCATATGGGGGTGCCACAGCTGTAGCATCTTTATTAATAATGGGTTGAGGATGTTCAGCATCCAAGGCAGCCACCATTGTTGCTAGGAATCCACCATAACTAACACCTGCCACTCTAACCGGACCGCTCAGCATGCCATTTATTTGAGCCTTTTGGTAAACATAGCGCATTGCGTCATAAATAATTTGTGCTTCGGTGGTGACAAAACCAATAGGTGATTTAGATTCTCGACTAATAAAATCCGTACCCCACGGATTAGGGAATACGACTGTGTGATAACCCTGTTGCGTTAAGGAGTGCATCCATTGACGGTTTTGTTTGTCATCCAAATTTGAGAATGCGCCAGGGATATAAAAGAATAAAGGAGCGCGTTTGATTTTTTCATCAACCGTTTGGATTCCAACTTTTACCGGTATCCATCCACTGTCAACATATTTGGAGAAGCCTTTCCAGTCTTCAAGACGAATGTCCATGTCGTCGTAGTTGAGATTGAAAGTGTTACAAACCCCTTCAAGGGTAGATGCAAATGTATCTTCGAAAGGATGTTTATAACTTTTACTGTGCTCAATGACTTCGGAGTTCCACTGATTTGCAGCACAAATCCCCGAACTTCCTAGTACCAACACACATATGTTTAATAATGATCTAAGTAAACTATTTCTAAGCAAATTAAACCCTCAATTTTGACTAAACTATGACTTGGTATATATTTCCAATTCATAACTATTTTTCAAAATAGAAAATTAACCCTAATCTTTTTAAAAAAACTGTCAACGGTTAAAGTTAAAATAAATTTATTATCTTTGGTTAATTCTAATAATATTACGTAGTATCATTGAAAATGTTGCTTGATAAAGGTCGGCAACTATTTTGCGAATGAATTCAGATATAGAATAGCATTTCCCAATTTATCTCTACCTTTGTAGTTTCCCTTAAGTGTAACAATCTCATTGATATCAAAAGGTAGCCATTGAGGACTAGTCAATTTTGCAATCAAGCTATATCCATTCCAATGAAACATGGCCAAATTTGTAGATTTTTGCCCCAAAAATGTAGCTTTTTTAGAAAAGTCAGTATCTTTCCGAGGTAAAGAATACGATTTTTTTAAATTTGATGTATGTAGGAATCTGGGTGATTTTAAAGTTGCTGGAGAGTTAATTATAAATAGATAAATACTAAATATGGCCATACTGCCTGTGACAATTGTCATTAGATAAGGAATAACTTGTATTTCTGATCTACTATTTGATTGTTTAATTTCTGTTTTGAGTTTTATAGGGTTAATAATCGATTCATGGGAATTGGTACTCTGCAAATTAGCCTTTTCTTTCAACTGGTCTGAGACATTGATTTGTTTATCTTTATTAATTTTTTCTATTTGTCTATTTTGAGTTGGTTTACTTTTTATTGATGAACTTGAAATATAAACAGATGGGTCGAATGATGGTTTCAGTTTTTTAATACTATTTATGAAGCGTTCTCTGTATTTCTGGTGAGGGTTTTTAAGAAGTAATGGTGCAATATCTTCAAGATTCCAGCTTGTAAGTAGTTGGCATATTAAGTCGCAAATAAAATCTAAGAAATTTTCAGAAAACTCTAGATCAAACCAACTGTTTATTATCTCTAGTGTTGGCCAGGAACTACTTTGACAATATCCTAACCACTTCTTTAATCTTTTTTCTTGAGATCTACCTTGATGCCCTAGTTTTTCAAGCGCAACAAGACCAAGGTCTGGTCTTTTTACAAAAACATAATCTATTGTTTCGTCAATTAATTTTAACGACTTATCTGATCTCCAAGATTCATTTAGTAATTCCATAAATGAAATTAATAGGCGAGAATCGTTGTAGTAAGTTAATGATCTTAAAGCAGCGGCCTTAACATCTATATGCGGATGTTCAAGATATTCCAGCAAAAAATCAGATGAATCTTTAAACTGATATAACCCAAGATTCCGCAGCATAAGTGCTAAAACTTTAGGGTCTTCTTCAAACTGTTGTAGGCGATATAAAAGTTGAGTAACCGATTCCGCATAAGGAGTTACTTCAAATTGAGCAAGACCCTTTAAGAGTTGAATTTTGTACTCAGTATCTTCGCCTATGAGTGCTTCTTCCAATTTAAGCATAAAAGCGGGGCCATCTATAGATAGTTCATGCTCATCAAGAGAATCCAGTGAATCTTCTCCAGGTAATTTATTGCATGAATTAATCACTGACGGTAATTCATGATCAAAATATTTGAGTACTTCATATGCGGTATCTTGAATTTCTAAATCTGTTTTTGGGTGTTTCAAAACTTCTTGAACCAAAGGGATTAGATCTTCATCTGCTAAGTTGCCTATGCATGTTAGAACATTGATTAAAGAATCTTTGTCACCCATTTGAAGCATTTCTTCTAAGCTGACTAAAATTTGATCTTTATAAATTGGTGCAAATTCAGGATTTTGACCTAAGGCTAAAATAGCAGTGGTTCTAATGGCGGGGAATTTATCTTTAAGAAATTGTTGAAAAAGTATTACCAAGTTGTCTGGAGCTAGTGGCACCAAAGTTTCAAGACTTGCTAAACGGACTTCTGGTTCAGGGTGTGACAAAAATCTCATTAATAATCTCAGCTTGAGATCTCTATTAGCTTTTGCTTGATCTAAGGATTTTATTAGGAATATTAATTCTTCACGGTTTTGAGTTTGACGAAATTTTAATTCTAAGGGGGATATTCTTTTATCATCAGAAATAACCTGAGGCTGTTTTTGCTGATGCATTTCCAACTTTTTAATTATGTTTTCAATTTGCTTTAATAACTCACCCTCTGATCGATACCTAATCGTGTTTAATATTTCTAATGTATTGTTAAAGCGGAGTTTTAATACGGAATGAAAGATTAAACGGTCATATTTTAATTGATTCTTGGAAATTAACTCATCAAACAAAATTTTTAATTGTTCATTTCCAAGTTGAATTAACTTCTTTTTTGTAAAGCTACTTATTTTAGGTTCTGAATGATTCAAATACTGCAAACTAAGAGCTAGTGCTGAAGTATGGCCAAACTCTATTAATACCTCTATTGCCCTCATCACGACATTAGGATGCTTGTCTTGTAAAAAAGAACGAACCTTATTGAAATATTTCACAGGGTTTTTACGCATTAGATGCAATGCGGCAAGACTAAAAACGTAAGAGCGATCACCTAATGCAATAAGATCGGGTAGAAAATCATGGAGATTGTACTGAGCAATAGATCGAGCCGCATTCTGTTGTTGCTCTAAATTATTTGAAGACAAATCTTTTTTAATTTGATCTGTAAGATAATGTTTTTTGGCAGTAGCTGACTGTTTTTGAAGAGAATTTAAGAAACGTCTTACCAAGAATTGTAGTCGTGCATTTGTTTCAATTAACAGGAACTCTTCGAGGGTTTCTTTTTTATTGGGAGCATTCGATTGTAAAAAAGCTAAAACAGCACCCCTACGAACTTGTACATCGGGGTGCCTTAACTTTTTTTCGATGGCTACTAACATTAGTTGGGCATGAATTCAATTGGTAATGGTGCACCTTGTGGGTCGAAGCGGCTTTTATAAATTTCATCTGTAGTAACAGGAGCTACTTCGGAGCCTTCTAAAATACTTCGACAGTCTTCGATTGTGGTTGTTTCGCCACATCGAGCAAACAATTCTTCGGGGATATAAGGTTTCCATTTAATGAGTTGTTCATCAGGTTGGGCTGTGCCTCTTTGAATAAGACCTAATTTGGTCATTAATTTTCGACCTTCATTATCTTGTGCAGTGTAGTGCAGAAAAGCCCCTTGAGTAACATTATTTTGTTCAAATAATTGATAACGTCTTGTAGCAATATTACTCATTGCTGTCTTTAATTCATCTACGGCCAATCCACTAGCATTTACGTCATCAACTAGTTTTTGAAAAGTGGCGTGTTCATCTTCTTTGATAAGGTTTTCTTGGGATAATCTTTGAGCATCAACCATCCAGCTAAGCTGTAGCCTTATAAGCATAGTTTTTTGAGTTATGCCCTCCATGGTTTTATTAATGTAATTTCCAAACCCTGGAGGAAACTCTTTTCCATCAGAGCCATCTATTGTGTAATCTAAATCATCGAGTAATGTTTGGTTTTGATTTTCAAAATTTCCAATGGCTTGTCTAGCTGAACTAATTTTCCAATTACGCTCTCCT
>CAZYUV010000087.1:0-12277 GCA_964650625.1 uncultured bacterium | reverse complement strand
AACCGAAAATATTGAATTGAAAAAAAAGATTTTTAGAGAGCTTGATGATGTAGTGAAAGAAGAGGCTATATTAGCCACTAATACCAGTTCTATATCTATCACTGAATTAGCTGCAGTAACCAACCGCCCTGCACAAGTTATCGGAATGCACTTTATGAATCCTGTACCATTAATGAAACTAGTGGAAGTGATTCGAGCAATTCAGACAGATGATAAAACCTTTAAGGATGTTTTCCAACTATCTGAAAAACTTGGCAAAACCCCAGTAGAAGTTAATGATTATCCTGGCTTCGTAGCCAACCGGATCTTAATGCCTATGATTAATGAAGCAATTTACACCTTAATGGAGGGTGTCGCTGATAAAGAAGCGATTGATACGGTAATGAAACTAGGTATGAATCATCCTATGGGGCCATTAGCACTGGCCGACTTAATAGGGTTAGACACCTGCCTTAGCATAATGGAAGTGCTCCATAACGAATTGGGAGACAGTAAATATCGAGCCTGCCCTCTACTTCGTAAAATGGTTTCTGCTGGCTATTTAGGGCGCAAAACTGGTCGTGGGTTTTACCAATATTAATGAATAAAGCCTCCGTCTAATTAAAAATCTAAACGGAGGCTTACTTGGCCCAGTTAGCCAGGTCTTGCTTGCTTTCAGCCTACTGCTATTCCTGCAATAGACCCTGAATCTTATCGGTATTTAATGAATCTAATTGAAATAAGCTCATTGGATTGAACAATTGGTTTTGATTTGCCTCTGAATTATCATCAACACCCAAGCCATTCAAAAAATCTTGAAATGCTTCTTGTACTTGGCCTATACGATTATCCATAAACTCTTGGAGTTCTTCCGTGGCAAAATTGCCTTGAGCATTTACTTCCAACTGATAACTCAATGAGAAACTTTGTGAGGAGTAATAGTTACCATTTGCAGGATGGAGAGCTTCTGTAGGCTCCTCGGTGGGCTCCTCTTCCCCACCGAAAAACTTATCCAAACCTTCCATGATTAAATCAAAGGTTTTGGATATACCATTATCAATATCCTCTGGTAAATCACCTAGTAAACCACGGGCTTGTTTAAATCCATCTTCTACTGCGCCTGTTTGCGTTTCCTGAAAGTTTAAGCGATCTTCCTCAGTTTCCAATTTATTCTCGCCGAATAATCGACTGAACTTGAAAGCCGACTTTATGAAGTCCACAATACGATTGGCAGTATTTTCAGGAGAGAACATATCCTCTCCCTTGGGCACTTGGCTCTTTTCCGTCATGACTCTGTTATTTTCAAAATTAAGAGAGAACTCTAGACTAAGACTTTTAGATATAGATCTTTTCGACTCACCTTCAACCACTTGCATCGATTTTGAAAGGTTTAATTCAAAAGCAAGACTCTGCTGCAGATAAGATTCTTGAACTGAATCGTCTCCGTCTTTCTGCTGTAATTCTTGCGATTGATAAGATTCTACTGATAGTTGAAAATTGCGGACCGAATTTGAGATTCCATTCACCATTCTTCTCTCCCTTGATTCCATTCAAACAACTCTGTGGGCTACAGCTGTTCTAGTTCGATTCAAGGTACCTTTCGTCCTCTCAGAAAAGACATATAAATCCATTTAAAGGTAAATAGGTTCGTATTATTATCTATTATCTTGTTTTTTCTAAAAATAACACCATCAAACATCATCCAACAAAAAAAAACAAAGAAAAACCAAACCGAACCAATTCAAAAACCAAGTCTTTTTCGAAGAATAAGTAGAAAATTAAGCATGATCAAGCTAATCAATAAAAGCCAGAAATCCCATCTTTGAAAAGGTTTACTGCGACTCAAATATTCTTCAATTTGTTGATCCGTTGTATCTGAATTAAGCATGTATCTGCCATGCACTTTATGCCGCCCAGGCCAAAAATATCCTAAATCAACAGAGAAAACATTCTTGAATCTTTTGAGTGCCATAGAGGCAAGATTCGGATCGTATTCGCCTTTTGGAAAAGCAAAATTATTAATGGGGTATGCTACAAAATTTCGCAGATAAATTTCGGACTGATCAAACTCTTTTAAGCGCTGAGCCTTCGTCATTCCCAGCAAACTTTTCCATTGCGTCGTATGAGACCCTAACTTTGAATTCCCAAGATTTTTAAGTAAGCTTTCACGCTGATTAGAGTCTAAATTTAGTAGCTCAGAACCTATCCAAAAAAATAATCCTGAAATATCATGCTTATTTAATAAGGGCAACACAATTTCCAAGTGGTCTCGAGTTCCATCATCGAAAGTCAGAATAATCTGTTTTCGTGTCAAATAATCATTTGGTAAAACAAGTGTATCCGGCAAAATAAAATCGTAATCAAGAGCTTTCAACTTATTAATCAAAGATTCAAATCTTTGCTTTTGCCAACTCAAAGGATTACTAGATGGTGATTCCAAGATCTCATGAAAGCAAAGAACTGGCACTCTCACTCGGAAAGCAGAGATTAAATAGAGTATGATGACTAGGTTAAAACCTATCCAAAGAAATAATTTAGCAATACGTAATAAAAGCATTAGGAAAAACTTTCGAGTGTAGCTCAAGTATACTTAACATGCCTCAACTTCTTTAGTAAAAATGACTAAAATACTTGGAATATCTGCTTACTACCACGACAGTGCAAGCGCCTTAATCGAAGATGGAAAAATAATTGCTGCTGCCCAAGAAGAGCGATTCACTCGTAAAAAACATGATGCTAGCTTTCCCATCAATGCCATAAAGTTTTGCCTGAAACAAGGGGGTTATAAGCTAAAAGACATTGATGCTATCGCTTTCTACGATAAACCATTACTAAAACTAGAGCGCCTTTTAGAGACCTATTATGCATATGCACCCCTAGGATTTAGAAGTTTTCTAAAAGCCATACCCATTTGGATTAAAGAAAAGCTCTTTCTGCGTAAAGTAATTCACAATGAATTTAGCAAGTTAAACCAAGGTAATCCATTAAATATTCCAGTCTTATTTCCGGAGCATCATCTATCTCATGCAGCCAGCGCTTTTTACCCCTCCCCCTTTGAAGAATCAGCCATACTTACAATCGATGGTGTAGGAGAATGGGCTACAGCGACAATAGGCATAGGACAAGGTAAATCTATCAAATTATTAAAAGAATTGAGATTTCCACATTCTGTTGGACTTCTATACTCTGCCTTCACCTATTATTTAGGTTTTCGAGTTAATTCTGGAGAATACAAACTTATGGGATTGTCATCCTACGGTGACCCCGAATCAAGTCAGACTCAAAATTATAAAAAGCTCATTCTTGAGAATATGATGGAATTGAAACCGGATGGCTCTATTTGGCTAAACCAAACTTATTTTAATTATTCGACCGGCTTAAGTATGACTAAGGATGTAAAGTGGCAGGCATTATTCGAATTTCCCCGCAGGAAATCTGAAAGTCAACTAAAGCAGCATCATTGTAATTTAGCACTGGCTATTCAACAAATTACCGAAGATATAGTCTTGCGTATGGCACGCCACACCCACGAATTAACTGGATGTAAAAATCTAACTCTTGCCGGTGGTGTCGCCTTAAATTGTGTAGCCAATGGAAAATTGTTACAAAGTAATATTTTTGATTCTCTGTGGATTCAACCAGCGGCAGGAGATGCCGGCGGTTCACTGGGTGCGGCTTTAGCAGCCTATCATATTTATTTTGATAAGAATCGTCACGGAGCAGCTACCTTTACGGATTCTATGCAAGGTGCACTCCTAGGTCCTGAGACGACCACACAAGAAATAGATTCAATGATCCAAAAATTTAATGCCCCTTTTGAACGTTTCAATGAATATGATGAATTAGCCAACAGAGTTTCTTCATTAATTTGCGATGGCAAAATTGTTGGCTGGCACCAAGGAAGAATGGAATGGGGCCCCCGAGCATTAGGTAATCGCAGCATACTGGCAGATGCACGTAATCCGGACATGCAGAAGAGATTAAACCTTAAAATTAAATATCGCGAGTCGTTTCGTCCCTTCGCCCCCTCAATTTTGTTTGAAGATGTTGATCAAGTATTTAAGCTAAAAAATGAGTCCCCTTACATGCTTTTCGTAAGTAATTTATTAGATAAGCATTGCGCCAGCTTGTCTAGAGACAACCATACAATGAACTTATCAGAACGCTTATCTATTCAAAGATCTCATTTACCAGCGATCACTCATATTGACTTCAGCTCCAGAGTGCAAACGGTTCACCATGAGATCAACCCCCGATATCATATTTTACTTCAAAAAATTAAGAAAAAATGCGGAACTGGGATAGTTATTAATACAAGCTTCAATGTGCGTGGTGAACCTCCCGTTTGTACTCCAGAAGATAGTTATGTATGCTTCATGCGTACGGATATGGATTATCTGGTTATCAACAATTTTCTTTTTGCAAAGAATCAGCAACCAGATTGGACTGAAAAAGATAGCTGGAAAAAACAATCTAATCTCGATTAAGTGTTATGCAACTTCACCCAGATAAAGATAGATCAAAGGTAATAGAAACCACTTTAATTCTTTCAATAGCCCTTACATTGATAGCTTACTTTCTCAAATTTAAAATACTATTTATAGCCAGTTCAATTCTCATTATAATTAATTTCATGGCTTACAAGCTGTCTTTCTGGATTACTCAATATTGGTTTAATTTTGCACAAGTTCTGGGCGAGTTAATGTCGCGACTTATACTTTTACTTTGTTTCTACCTTATTCTTACTCCAGTTAGCCTTATTTATCGAATATTCAATGATGATGCCTTGGACCTTCAGTCCGGTAAAGATTCATATTTTCATAATCGTGAGGAAACTTTCGATAAAACCTACTTTGAGAGAATTTGGTGAAATGAGACGTCCATGTCAACATTAAAAGAAATATGGGAGTTTTTGAAAGTCCGCAAAAAATGGTGGTTGGCTCCCATATTAATTGTGTTGTTATTTTTAGGCTCTGCAATAGTTATGAGTAGTGGCTCCGCAATGGCACCTTTTATTTACACATTGTTCTAGCCAGCAGATATTTACATGCAAACTCTCGAACAGAGTTCATTTAAGTTAGATAGTCTTCGATCGTCAGGGTAATATTTATTACTATACGAAAACCATTCACATAGATCCTCTAATGTATCTATATCATTTCTTTGACCTAAAAGTTCAAAACTAAAATCCAAATCTTGCATTTTATTGATGGTTGTTTCCATCAAATATGTTTGAGACCAAGGCATTGAATCAAAAACCTCAGGAGTGTATTGATTCATACCAACCAAGGTATAACCACCATCCGGACTTGGTTGGAACACTAATCTTTTAGCTTCAAGCCATTGAACTGCTAAATCAAAATCTGAGCCATCTAGATATAAGCTATCAGTACCAATAATTAAGACTTTTTTGGCACCAAGATTAAATTGAGTCTTACAAAAATCACCCATTCTCTGACCTAGGTCACCCGTAGATTGTTCTACAGTTTCAGCGTTTTCGCCTAAAATAGAACTTAAACCCTCTAAGCCACCTGCCACACACCATACTACACGCATGTTCGAATAAACCTGCAAGGTGTCACTTAAAATTTTTACCATTTCATGGTAAACGTCCTTCGCCATCTCAGTCCCCAGACTCCGTGCAAGCCTCGTTTTCACTGGCAAATTGAACCAATTCTTTACAAAAACTCCTAAAACAAATGTTTGATCTTTCATCGCATCAACTTCGGATTGGACATTTCAATGTTCTGACGAATGACTTGCTCTAAGCGCTCTCCCAGTTCTTTATCCACCCATCGAATATCAGTCTCCATGACCTTACCGGCTTTCTGCCAATGCTGTTCCAGTGCAAGACTACTCAAATAAAGCTCATAAATTTTATCATACCAAGGGTTAATCCCTTCATACTGCGGATTTGAACCAATAACTTGTTCTGCCAAGCTGATCACTTTTACATACCTCTTGCGATCATATTCTAATCGCATTAACCAGGCTGTATAGCGCTCAGAAAAACTATCTAGAGCTAAAGCTTGATATGCAAACATACTTGCTTTAGAAAGATTGCCGCCCTTCTCATTCATATAGGCCATTTGAAATGGTATTTCCGCTTCTCGAGGATAGCGTGTCCGGAGATATTGACCCCAATCCATTAATATTTCTCTGGTTTGCTTGTCGCCACCGAATTGATTGCAGAAAAAAATATATAATTTCGAATCCAGCTTCCAAAAGGATTTAATTTCAGAAACATCAGTGAATGGCAGTCTCTTAGTATTTCGAGCTTCTGATGTTAATTGAGTCCATTGATATTGATACAGGGCCAATGCACCAACTAAAATCAATCCAAATTGCCAAATATACTTCCTTGAGCTTAAGTCTCTGGGTCTTTCTAAAATGGTATTTTCATCTAGTAAAGCGAGACAAATTCCAAATAGGCTTGCCACCACAAAGTAACTAAAGGATTGATTAGTACTGGAGTTCAACAAACAAGCCATCAGAAAAGCTAGTAAAATCGGGTCTTGCTTACGCCTAAAAAGCGCTAATCGCAGTCCCAGTATTATCCAGGTAACTATTAGAATTAAACCCGCTAGACCCAGTTCACACCATATTTCTAAAATATGATTATGAGCATATAAGGGATATATCCCTCCGAGGGTTCTATAAAAGGGGTATTCAAGATGAAATGTACCCGCACCTGAACCAGTTAACCATTCAGACTCTAAGTAATTTTGAATTCCTTTAAGTAATTCCACTCTCTGGTTAACGCCTAATTCAGTAGACGCTAAACTTCGGTGAGTCATGATACCTGAAAATCCCACTATGCAAATAGTACCCAGTATCGTTATCCAAGCCTTTATTCTAATATTCTCATAGTAGAATAATATTGCAAGACCTAAGCTAAGACCCAAAATAGCGCCTCGGCTTTGAGTCAATATTAAAGTAATAATCAAAAAGGCTAACGGTAGTACAGTTGATCCTCGATCACGCCAAAATTTGTAAGCCACAAATGTGACCATCATCAAACTAGTTGCCAAAAGATTTGGATTATCAAACAATCCGAAAGCACGCTTAACTGCGCCTTCTGACACCCAGTATAATGGCTGTATTTCGGTACTTATAAATACCTGATAAATCGAGCCCAAACAATTAAGCAACAATAGGCCTATGATAACCAGTGACAGACTTTTTCTTTGAGGTGAGTTCAAGGAAAATCTTGTGTAGAAATAAAGAGAAGCCACAAGGAAATAGTGAGCTAATACAAGTAGAGTGCGATTCCAATGAAGCCCAGTAGAGAAATCGAGGCAAATTAGAATCAGTAATGCGATCAGTAAAGCTAAAACAATACTTCTATAGGGAGTGAGTGGTGGATAAAAAAAGAAGAACACAGCCCACAGGCACATTAGGTACGGGATCGGTACCCATCCTTGACCGATGATTCCAAAAGATAATAATAGAATAAACTGAATTAAATTCAGATTTGGTAAAGTAATAGGCTTATGCATGGGATCTTTATCCCTGATCTACCACCTGTGGTACTCTGAAACATCCATCGCGAGTACGGCCCGAATTTGCCAATGCTTGTTCGTTATTTAAACTTTCATTAATTTCGTCGTTACGCATTACATTACTTTGAGAATGAACAAAATCAGCGGGTTCAACACTCCCAATATCGATAGAGCTCAACTGGTCTACGTACCCTAGAATTTGAGAAATCTGCGAACGAAACTCTTCCAACTGATCCTGAGGAAGATCAAGACGAGCCAGTGAAGCAACCTTTTGTAATGTCTGTAAATCCATTAAACTCAACCCTCTTCCGTTAAAATACGATTACGACGACCCATAAATTCCTGCAAAATTTGACGAGCATAATCAGGAGCATGATGAATTAGATCTACCAATTCCGTATCAACTCTTGAGAGACGACCAGACAAGATTCTGCATAAATTTAGGGTTACTTTGTACGCAATAATAGAGCCAAAATCAATCAATTGTTTAAAGTCAGGCTTGTGAATTATTAGTAAGCGAGTTCGCTTACGAGCAATAGCACTTGCCGATCGATTACTGATTTCATCATTTATCAAAGTCATCTCTCCAAAAGCATGATTTTCATGGAATCTTGCCAAAGTTTTATAACTTTTTTCATCAAGCTGTTTGACGATATCAACAGTACCTTCAAGAATTATAAACAGTGAATCCCCCGGAGTACCTTCTTTGAAAATTAACTCATTTTCTCGAATCACTTTGGTGTTTGTAATCTGCATTAAAGTTTTAGCTTCGTATAGATTGAGGTTACTGAATAGCGGAATTTTCTGGATTCGCTCGGGAGTTAGTCTGAATTTAAGATCTTTGGCCATAAGTCATCCTATTAAAAACATTCTATAATTCTTTGACAGTTAAAAAAAGTCTACAGAGCCTTTTAAGGAAAAAGGTGACAGCTTAGAAACATCAAAAGTGACATATATGATTATGACACAGCTTTTTTGCACACAAACCTTGTAGCTTTACAGCCCATTACCGATATGATTAAATGAAACTTCTTTAGCGTCTATCCAAGCATTGGAGCCTAACATGACAAAATTTTACATCCTTCTGTTATCGGCAATTGCTTTTCTGGCATTCTCCACCACGGTAGAGGCCGTAAAACTGCAATACAAATACGAAAAAAATGTTCCTGTAGTTTATGAACTAATCATGGACAGTTCGTCGAGCTTTGTCAGCCCAGACAGTGGCAAACGCGAAGTAAAAATGAAAACGATCATTCGCATGCAGCAAGAGCTAATTGAAGAAGACAAGGAAGGCAATCTTAAAGTCGCAATGACAGTTCTCAGTGCAGAACAAGAAGTTAATGGCGTCCGAAAGCCAACCAATAGTGCGATGAACCAAACTCAGATCGTGCGCATGCGAAAGAACGGCAAACTACTTTCTGCTCTCAGTCAAGGGCCAGGGCAATCTGTAGGTGAAAACGCGATGCAGATGGTCTTCCCAGAGGACGTTTTAAAGGCAGGAGATACTTGGACGCAACTTAAGGATATTGCTCAACCTATTCCCGTAGAAACTAGAACTTTATACAAAGTTACCAAGATCGCCGGGGATGAAGTTACAATTTCATCAATAATGAAACTTAAAAACTCCGGTGGAGATGCTGTACAAGCCATGACTAAAGGCAACACTGTCTTCGACGCCAAACTCGGCCGGATAGTTGAGAGTTTTGCAGACTCAAAATTCCAATTTGAGATTCCTTTGAAAGTTCCTGGTTTACTTCCTAATAATTCAAATGTGAAAGTCAGTATGCACATGCAGATGGCTATCAAAGAAGTGAAACCTGAAAATAAAGAAAACTAAACAAACTGCCAAAAATCATTTATGAAACTCTATCTTAAGGTATTTTTCGTCTTCGGGTTTTTAAGCCTCAATTCAAACTGGTCCGCCGAATCTCACGTTGTCAATTTTGACGGTGAAGTAGGCATAATGAATAACTATATCTGGCGAGGTATTAACCGAAGTGATAATGGCAATTACCACATGTCACTAGGTTGGCAGTATGAGAATTGGAGTGGAAGCTTCTGGGGGACTTACGATACTGCAGATGACAATTTTGTTACTGATTTGCAGTCAAACTGGCTTGAAGTGGATACCACCCTCTCTTACACATGGGAACGCGACGATGATAGCTCAATTCAACTAGGCTATATACTCTATAATTTTTATGACAATTTCATGAACAGTCAGGAAGTCTTCGCTCGTTATAATCACAATTCATCATGGAATCCATCGTTAACACTGTATTACGATTTTGATTTTAATTCAGGACTCTATTACACTGCTGAAATTGAAAAAAATAAGGTAGATCGCGACTGGGTTTACGGATTCGGAATAAAACTGGGCTACTTCTCGTCCTTCGGAAACAATTTTAGAGACGAAAAACGAATTAACGGACGAACTTTTCAAAACCCGATGAACAATCAACCCATTAAATCGGGCATAGCTGACTTCATCCCTAATATCAGTTTAACTCGCTATCTTGACGAAGAATCCTCCATTTCTTTAGACCTAGCGACCACAATCATATTGGATACTGATACTTATAACCGATCTGCGGAAGATGAACTGCACTTCGGATTAAGCTATCGCGTTCAATTTTAATCTCGGATCTTTTTTCTGACAGTAAAATTTCGTTCTAGGGAACTAATTCTGGTTGTATTTTGTCGAAAGTATTTCTGAGTTGAATATCATATGACAATTAAAAGGCTTTTTTTATACATTTGTTTGACCTTTTCAGCATTTTCACCTTATCCCTTAATGGCTTCCGAATACGAATTCTCCGAAAATATTGTAGAAGCCTTACAAAGAGCTGAATTTTTATGGAGACAAAGTAAAATAGAAGAATCTTTATTAGAATTTGAAAATGTAGTTTTAATGGATGAAACCAACTTGAAGGGACTCAGTGGAATTTTTCAATGTTACTTAAAAATGGGAAAACTCACAGAAGCTAGAGAAATATTAGAATTTATCCAGCGTTATTACATTAATTCAAACCTTGTTGATCAATTAAATCAACAATTAGATAGTGCCGAGAGAGTGGCAGACCAGCAAGCAGCAGAGGATTTTTTTAATAAGCAATTGGAAGACTTTGAAGTTGCTACTGAGGAAAAAAATATTGAGCAAAAGACAGAAAAGCCTCAGCAAATACCTAGGCACTCAATTAAAACTCCACAAGGAAAATTTGCTAAAGCGATTCAATTACACAAAAAACGCTTCACTACTCAGGCAATTCCCCTATTCATGGAAGCAATCATGGATGAAAATAATTTATTATTTGCCAACGACCATGGACTACTCTCAACGGCAAGAGATTACTACACGAGAAATCTTGAAGCCAATCCGAAAGATATAAAGAGCACTTTCATACTGGCATGGATTTGGAATCACTACTCTAATATGGATAAAACAAAAACTCTGTATGAAAAGATACTCATACTCGCGTCAAAAAATAGTCAAGAGTATCGAATTGCAGAAGCCAAACTTCAGGAGATTCAGAGCCAAAGAGATCAAATGGAAAAAGCTCGTCAACTTGAAGAGGAACGTCTCAAAAAAGATACTGAACGATATCGTAGAATTCAAATTGCCAATGGAAAATATACTGAATACTCCAAATCTGACTACACGATCAAAGGTTTAAAATACTATGATGAAAAAAATATACCTGAAGCCGTGATTCACCTCCAAGGCGCAGTAAAAATTGACCCACAAAATCCTGAAGTACATTATCACTATGCCATGATTCAAGTAGAGTCAGCGTTCAATGGCAATGAAAACGGTTTTTCTATCGCAAAAAGAGAATTAGAAACTTGTCTAAATCTTGAACCTGATCCTACTTTGCGCGGAAAAGCCCTAGAATTGCTTGAAACATTGAATGCAGAGGAAAACTAGAGTTATAACATTAGCAAAGACTCATAAGTGAAAAAAATCATAATAGATTGATTACATTCGAGCCAAGTGACTCCAGAAGTTTAATTAACAACCCAACGCTGACTATTTAGAACCAGGTGATGATTCTAATTGATTCACTATCTCGCGCTTCATAATTTTTCCCAAGGGGTTTTTAGGAAGCTCTTCGAGAAAAACAATCTGCCGAGGCTGTTTATACTGAGGTAATCGCTCTTTAAGATAGGATTTCAAATCTCTTTCATCCATTTCTGGTGATACTGCCAAAACAACAGTTTCACCACGAACTTTACATGGAAGTCCGACTACAGCACACTCTTGCACTCCTGTAAAAGTTTGAACCACTTCTTCAATTTCTGAAGGATAAATATTCTCTCCGGCAGATATAATTAAATCCTTTTCTCTACCAGTAATTACGAGGTACCCATCCTTATCAAGATAACCTAAGTCTCCTGTACAAAAATAATCGCCTTTCCAAAGTTTTTGGGTTGCTTCTTCATTCTTAAAATAACCCAGCATAACCGATGGTGATTTGACTGCAATTTGACCAATTTTCTGGTCAGCTACAGGGGTACCAGAATCGTCCAAAATATACACCTCGGTTTCTCCCGTAGGAGTACCCACTGTGCCCAACTTAGATGTTTCCTTACGCATTGGATTAACAGCTATAATAGGTGCAGTCTCAGTAAGACCATATCCTTCACAAATTACATGATTGTATTTAGCGTAAAACTTTTCTCCAACAGAGCGAGTCAAAGCTTCACCACCTGAAACAAATATTCTCGTCGCCGAAAAAACTTCTGCTCCAAACTTACTACGCAATAGAACCTTATACATACTAGGGATTAGTGTAATG
>CAZYUV010000086.1:0-12325 GCA_964650625.1 uncultured bacterium | reverse complement strand
AAAAAGCAGATCAACTCGGCCTTAAAATGAAGCCAAAATTCGGGATCCATGGTAGCCGAATTTATGGAGCTGATCTGAACCTAAACGTGACTGGTAAATTGGGAGACGATGGGCATGGTGCCATAAATTACCACCCGGAAGTTCTTGAACTATTCAAAACAGAACTGAAACGTCTATACCAGTAAGTATGTGATGAATCAGTAAACGAGAGTGCGCGGCTTGAATCTAAGAGCGTGTTTGATTAATCTGTGATTCCAATCCCAGCGCCCCATGAATTTTTCTTCGCTGTAATAACGCTCTTCATTAGCATACGTATCATAGTAATAAATGCGTTTTAGCTTTTCGTCATAGCCAGACACAACAATCCAATGCAGACTTGGAAGAGTCAATTTCTTTCCAAAAGGTAAATTTATTTTTCTATCAGACGGTCTTATAAGGGTTATTACTGGACGATTAAAACGTAGTAATTGCTTAAGTCTTTTTAGAGATGACTGACTTTCAGAGAAAGAATTACGCCTGTGAATTTTTAAGAGTTCTACCACACCACCTGGTCTCGTACCTAATTTATACAAGGGCGTTGAGCCTCTCGCAAATGGCAGACGGTTAACAAGTGGAATTCTAAACTTCTTCTTTCGTATTTGACGCATTTGATCATAGTTAACATTATGCCCATGAAATTTAAGCACCCTAGTCGCACTGTTAACACCGCAACTCCAATCATCGTCTTGTGTTTTAACAGGTGGTAGCACCAGACGCTTTTCATTCGGTAATGGATTACGCCTGTAAGGAGTTTTGACATTAAGTTTGTAACCCATGAAAGAAGTCATCCAGCCGGGATAATATCTCGGATAGGTATAGTGACTTCTAACGGGTTGAGTTTTCAACGTTCTACTATTTTGATTAAAAGAGTCAAAATTAGGAGAGTCAGGATTCGCTAATACTAAACCACAACAAAAGATACTGATTATAAATAAAAAAATCTTCATCCGGGTTCAAATACGTATTCCAAGCCATTCAGTTGCAAGATTTTTACTATTTTTATGATTTCAGAACATTTCCCAAACAAATTAAACAAATCAAACATCTCAATTCAGCCGTAGCCAATATTTTAAGTGCCCTTACTGTGAAGAACGTTAATATTATGTATTTCATTCTAGTATCAGCCTGGATCATAGTTGAGAATTAAGCGCAGTAAATTTATTTTGTCCGGCCCAATTTATTATTAATTAAAGTAGATAATTCCAGGTTTTTGAAAGTTTAAAAGGAAGGTAAGAAATGAGAGTAATACGCCCCATCATGATTTTAGTATTAGGCATCTTGCTAAACAAAGCTAGCTTTGCCAGTGATACGGTTGCATCAGTAGACATCAACAAATATATGGGTCAATGGTACGAAATAGCCAGTGTCCCCATGCGATTTCAAAAAGACTGTGTTGGTACGAACGCCATTTATGAATTGTTAGAAAATGGAGAAGTTGATATCAGTAACACTTGCAGAAAGTTTACTCTCGATGGAGAACTGGATTTTCGAAAAGGCCGAGGACGAGTTGTCGATACGGAAACAAATTCTAAATTGGAAATCAGCTTCGTTGGCCCATACTTTGGCGATCGATGGTTTTTCTGGGCTGATTACTGGATTGTGGAGCTTGGCGAAAATTATGAATACGCTGTTATTGGTACACCATCCAAAAAGCTTTTGTGGATACTGAGCCGCGAGAAGACATTGGACCAAGAGTTATACAACAGCATCGTTGAGCGACGCAGAGCAGAAGGCTACGCCGTTGACATGCTAAAGCGTACTACACAATAAATCATTTCAAATAGATACCACTGTCAGTGAACAAGTACTGGCAGTGGTTTTTTTTATCTGGTCAGACGCACATTCCTGATGACCTTCCAAACGCCATCACGTTGGCGCTGCGCCACTATCTCCAGTCTTTTATGAGAGAAATTCTGGCGTAATTCTTCTTTTGAACAAAACACATCATAGAGCGTTATTTTTCCATTTCGACCCAAAGGTAAACGTTGCGTTTGCTGAACATCTTGTCTCAACAATGAGGCGTCAAGAACCATATTTAAACATTTGTTAGCAGGAACGGCGGCCAGCCTATGAAACCTAAAACCTAACAGATAGTGAGAATGCGTAGTCTCTCTTTCGTAGGCTCGTATGGTCTGCGTGCCAGCGTATTGCAATGCGTAACCATTCTTATCAATCGAGTCTATTGTTTCAGAAATACTATTGACTAGTCCGGCTTTATTGATAGCAATCTTACTAATCGGACGATGGGATGACTCATTATAATCAAGAGTCAGGTCTATCACTAAATGCTGCAAACCCGGTTTCTCTAGTTCATAATTGATACTATGCATATAAGTCTCATAGCGTTGCAAATAGCGGTATAATGTAGCCTTATAGAACTCCAGCAGTTTATTGTGAGGCTCTATCTCAGACTTATTGTTATTTACATGAGTTATGATTGTTACCCTGCCTGGATCGATACGAGTGTCTTTATAAAAGTTTGCCGTTTCACCATGAACCTCAAGATCGTAGGAACCCGTTTTAAGAGGAATTTTTTCATAGAATATAGATAGCACTGTGCCCTCTTTCTTACGAGTAGCACTATCGAAAACATCATAAAGTTCTACCTCATGTATAGGAATAACATGATCTCTTTTCCCCTGCTTTGATACCGTAAGTTCCAAATGGTTTGGTTCGTGAACCTCGCGTTCTGCTACAAATAAACAGATCAACATGCCTTGATTCTTAAATTCCAGACGCTTCATCTTTTGTTTTACTAAATTAGCTCTAATCGAATCGAAATTTTCAGCATGACTTGGATGTGCAGCCATATTTGGAAATAATTCCGCTGCTAGATGGACTGCACAAAAATTCATCAATAAAGCAAAATAGATAATAATTCTTAAAGTCATAATAGATGATTCGGTGCTAGTAAGATAATTTACAAGAGCATATTTCAACCCTTTTTGCTCACTGATACAATACTTACATGAAGGTATTCAAAAATTGGTTCTTTTGGCTTTATTCTTGGCTCACCGAGTCTCGTCATCCATTCAAATTAATTTATTATCGAATCGCATTTGGGATCTTCATGATGATCGAAGTGTATCGCTATCTAAGTAAAGGATGGGTACATGATTATTGGATTTCTCCTCAATTTCTTTTCAAATACCCTGGTTTTTATTACTTAGAGGCTCTTCCTGGCGACGGGATGATTTATCTTTTTTATGCCATGGGTATCATGGCATTGTTTATCACGCTTGGATTATTTACTCGGCTATCTTGCTTTCTATTTGCCCTCGCATTTTCCTATCAGTTTTTATTAGAACAAAGCCATTATCTCAATCATTTTTACATGATCATGCTACTTAGTTGGATCAATGTTTTTATACCATTGGGTAGATTTTTCAGTCTTGATAACAAGATTTTTGGAGCTAGAGAGCAGATAAATATTCGTCTTTATGAATTCGTCCTTCAGGCCCAATTAGCTATTGTATATTTTTATGGTGGTATCGCTAAACTCAACCCTGACTGGTTAGCAGGTGAACCCATGCGCAGCTGGCTAGCTGCTAGATCACATATGGATTACATTGGAGTTTATGTTCTTGAACCATGGTTTGTGAATTTTTTCAGTTTGGGCGGTTTATGTTTCGACCTTGGTATTGTCTTTTTGATTCTGTTCAAACCTACCCGCTGGATAGCTCTATTTTTAATTTTGTTTTTTCATACAATGAATCACTTTATGTTCAGCATCGGAATATTTCCATGGCTAATGCTTGTTCTGACAGGCCTACTCTTACCCAATCCCAGATTTATTCAGTCGATTAATCTTAAAGAATTGGAGCCCCACAATCATCGTTGGGCGTTTACTTTACTTATTGTATTTGTGCTGTTTCAACTCACCTTACCGCTAAGACACTATCTTTATGAAGGCAACGTAAGCTGGACCGAGCAAGGTCATCGTTTTGCATGGCATATGAAATTACGCTCAAAACAGTGTCAGGCTGTTTTCTATGTCCAAAAAAACCCGGATGAACCTCGTGAACAAATTGATAATTTGGCTTTTTTATCAGCTAGACAGAATCGAAAAATGAGTAGTAGGCCCTATATGATTCGAGATTTTGCTTATTATTTACGAACCGAATATGGAGGTATTCAAAATCCTAATATTAAAGTATTCGTATGGAGTCATTGTAGTCTTAACAGTAGGCCTTATCAGGTTTTCATCGACCCTACCGTTGATATAAGTCGCCAAAAATGGCATTGGAGCTTTGATCGTGAACCTTGGATTATGCCACTTAGGACACCTTTATCCCCTCCCGATCGTTATATAAAAGGATATTAATTCTTGTTAAGATATATAGCATGAGTCAATTAAGTTGCAATTCAAGTTATCCATACGTCCTGTTATTATTTTTAATTATTATGCCAAACCATGGACTAGATCTTCTAAAATTAGAAAAACCACAATATGAAGTCGTGCAAAGATTCAAAGATTTTGAACTACGCAACTATAAACCCTACCTAGTGGCTCAAGTGAAGGTTGAGGGAGGTTTCAAACGGGCTGGTAACAATGCATTTAAATTGTTAGCTGGATATATTTTTGGAGATAATAAGTCTGTATTAAAACCTGAAGCTGGTAATGAAAAAATGAAAATGACTGCTCCCGTCAATATGATGGAAGTGCCCAATACAAAAGATCAATATTACGTACAATTTTTCATGCCTACCAAATACACTAGGGAAACACTACCAATTCCAAATGATGATCGAGTCAAAATAGAACTTATGTCAGGCGGATTAACCGCTGCACTCAAATATTCTGGAACTTGGTCACATAAGCGTTATCTAAGAAAACTGGCTAGACTCAATACAGCTATTGAAAACCAAGGCTTCACAACACAAGGAAGTGCTATCTTTGCACGCTATAATTCACCTTTTAGTCTTTGGTTTATGCGCCGTAATGAAGTTCTCATACCGGTAAAAACTTCTAAAGAAATAAAAAAATGAAATGCAGTTGAAATGCTCAAAATTGATCAAAATCACTTAATGCAGAATTCCAACTATTAAAGGCTATTCTTTCATTTTCATGCCAGAGGTTGAACTGAAAACTTGTTGTATTCAATCCATTACTTATTGAAGAGTTGGTTTGACTTTTGAGTTTATAACTTACTCGTAGTTTTTTGATTTGACGTGTGACGCCAACTCCGATGACTTTTTTAGTATAAATTGAAAATTTAACGTCCTCGAATTCTATGCTTCTGAAACAAACACCGTTTCTGAAGAGATATCCGTTTTCTTGATCGAAGTAATATTTGATCTCTTCATACTCCACTTCACCTGACTCAGAATTAACTTCTAAAGGTCTTGATAAAACAACAGATTGACCATCTGGATCAATTTGTACGGAGTCATTATCATAGTCATATTCGCCATGCTGTATTAAATCGATATTGAGTTGAGAAAACATTCTGTGAATACCATAATCTGAACTGGAATTATCACTTAGACGTGTAAAATGCTTTACACCACCAACAAATATTGAAAATAATGAGCCAAATGCGACAAGCATCAAAACTGTTGCAATTATTAATTCAACTAATGTAAAACCCCTATTAAATTTATTCACGATTGAACTCATAATCTGCTATCAGACTTGATTCTGGTAAACAAGCTGTTCTTTCAAATTCAATTTTTGTTTTTCTAACATTTTTATTACCCGCTCCGTTTTTCCATTCGGATATAAATCTTACAGTGCTCTTAAATTGATTCCTCTCTACTAACTCTACTCTAAAATTATCATCATTTTTAATTGATGGAATATTATCTGGCTCTCCAAATAATCGATCTACTAATAATAATATTTGAACTGTACGATTGGTTCCCTCGCGCGTCGCACTAGCAGTACCACCTCCTCCCGAAAGTAAAAGAGATATTGGAAGAATCATAAGTAGAGTTATTACAGATGCAAAAATTACTTCAACTAGAGAGGTTCCATGATTTTTTTTCATTCCTTTTCTCCATTAACGATATTTGCTAGGGTTCGGGGTGCTAAAGCAAAGTAATAAAGTGCAGTATCATTCTCTATCAAATTGTCTTCATTAACATTAATAGAGGAACCATTAGAAGAGAATCTGCTTGAATTCACTACGTAGACAGACCCTTCTAATGAGGTGTTGTTATCTCTCAAAATCAAATTCTTATCAGAATACAAATTGAATCTATTCCTACCTTGAATATTTATATTTCCATACGAAATTATATTGAGGTGATCACGACCTGTTCTTTCAGACATTAAATTCTCAATAGCCACATCACCAGAGAAAACTAAAGTAAGTTTTCCACGCATTTTTCCGGACAACTTAAATTCAGAGTCGCGATTATCAACATAGATTATACCGTTCAAGATGGGCATATTTTCTCGAATTCCGCGCCACTTTTCCTCGGCATTAGATTTATCTAAAACAAAAAATGCTTTTTCTTTCAAAGTCTCACTATCAAAATTAATTGATGCGACCTCGGGGTCAAATTTTTCTTTCGATAGCGCCTTTACCCCTGTTTGAAAATCATGAATCATTTCCAGTCTTCGTTGCTGTAAATCAGTGAAGTCCTGTACATTTCTAAATTTCAATTCTAGATGCTCTTCCAGTTCATCATGAATTGCCTTAACTTCAAATTCTTCAGTCAGAAATACTAATTCTCTTATAATAGAGCGTATTTCATTCAGTGTTATCCAGGTTTCCATTGCCTCTAAATTGATTTTCTTTGTAAGCTTCCTCACTTCTTCGGGCTTTTGTAAAATTGAAAGGTGTATTCGGGTTTTAGAATTTGAAAATAGGGAGAATTCTTTTGGATAATAATTTACTGCGGGCGCCTCAAAATTTACTGAAAGTGTTTTGATTATTGAGACGATCTCGTCAAGATATGGAAGGTCACGCTCTTCGCGTACCTCAGCAACAACTTGATCTGCAAAACTTTTAAGATTGAGCAGGTCATGTCTTATTCGGATAACATTATTAAAGCTATCTTTAATAATATTATTAAATTCCTCTCCATCGATTAATGACTCTGGCTCTTCGATAAATAATAAAATTTTATTAAAAAGTCTTATGAAACCAGTGAAAACTATTCGATATTCTTTATAAGTAGAAACCTTTTCATCGATTAGGCGAAATCCACTACGACTAAATTGGGCTCTTGAGTTAAATTTTAGAATTCCGTAATTTTCTTTTTTGTTACTACCAAAAGACATCCTGCTAATGCTCTCTACGGTACTTTCTGATAAATCAATTCCAGTAGAACCGATTGATTCGTGATTCAAGTGAACATCTCTTGTAAATTCTTTAACAGCTGAATCGCGAATTAATTTAAATTCCTTACTTGAAGGATCATTTGCAAGGTTTGCAAATTCAGCTGAAATTGAACTTGAGTTTGTATAAGCTAAATTAATGGCCAATTGCTCTTTTGAAAGTAAAGCCGAAGATTTACCCATCTCCGAGATATTCATAAAATTAAATATCCCAATTAATATTAATTGAAAAAAAGTGAATACGACTAAAACGACTGTAAGTGCTATTCCCTTTTTATTATCAATTTTGATAGTCATAGAATGGATCAATCATTATGTTTTAATAGGACTTTATTTGGGTAGGTCCAATATTTTCGAGTTTCTTTAACTGAGAATAGGTTTGATTCTCAGGCTCAATATGATGAAAATTACAGCCACTCTTGCGTAATGGGTCTTCTGAGGCCACTCGATTCGAATATTCACTTTCTCCCTTAAAATAAGTACGGCCACCCACGAATTTTCGGGCTTGCAGCATTTTGTTTTGATCCGTAACATCTCGTTTAACAGATCTTAGCGCATTCAAAGCAGCATCGAAGCTCAGACCTCTTTTGTTTGATATATGTCGAGCTGCACTATTTTCTGTATTTACATTACTTATCCTAACTGGTGGAAAAAAAGGCTGAAATTGATCAGTTGCAAAAGCGACTGACTGGACATTATTTGGAAATTGATCAGAGTTAATTCGGTTGAATACAGATTGAACGATATCAAGTCTTTCTTCTGAACATTTTGAACCCGACTCCAAGACTGCAAGTGCGGCTAGTATATTTAATTCGGATTTTGATATTTTGACTACTTGAGACGAGTTTTCAAGAAGCTTTTTAGCTGCTAGAGCCCATTCCTTGTTTTCAGGATATAAACTCACGTCATTTTCAAGTTTCACCGCGTACTTTAAGTACTCTTCTGCATTCTCATTGTATTGCTGTGATTGTGCTTCATACTTGGGTAAGCCAGCCATTTCTTTATACTGTTTACCCAAAAAATAAAGAGATTTTGCTGCTTTATTATTCGTATGTACAACCGATAACATCAATAAATTAAGTCCACCATCATAATCTTTACTTTTATTGTTTTGTAACGCCCTCGAGATATAGGAATTCATTGAGTTAGTATCTGCCTTAGGATAATAATCACTTGATCTAGCTTCTTTTGACTGCATTGAAGCAAGAGTGACCGGCTTCTCAGAAACGAATTGTTTAAAAAAATCAAAGCTCCAGCAAGAACTGCTAATGACTATCGTACACGTTAGTAGTTTAATCAAATTTTTGTATCGCATATATTTCTCTCATTTACTCGTTCATAATCAAGTTTTAGAGAATGAATATTAATTAAGACAGTTATTAGTTGCTTGTCACAGATGTTTCAAATGTAAGAATCTGAATTTTTCGAACTTTTAAAACTTAAAATAATTGAGCTAGTCATTATTCTCAAGCTAGCTACTATAGAGCTGAAAATACACTATTCCAGAAGTGAAAAAGAGGATTATAAAATGTTGAAATCAATTCGTGACATACTCATTTGTATTTGTTTGGTTGGAGTATCTTTTGCAGAAACTCAGTACGCAGATATTCTAATCGAAGGAGATATCAAAAATTATAAAAGCTATTGGACAATCAATCCAATTAACTTGAGGCCCTTGCGTATTCTGTCTAAAGTTGGTCTAGTCGTAAATAGTGTTAAACCACTCAAGCGAGTTCCGGTCGAAAATGATGATTATATCGACGGCAATGTAACTTACGTTGGAAACGGATATCGTCTTGAACCTATTGATATTGATGACAGTAATTTAGCAACCAAGCTTATTATTCGTGACATCGGTTCCAAGAAAGGTGCTCAGATGTTTTCGTGGGGTGCTGCTCCAGATGCCGACAAATACATATATAAGGCTGGCAAGTTATTCACTGGCTCCAAGCATCCCGCAAAGTTTAGAGGTGTATTGAGAGTTGAAACTTACGTAGTTGATAATGAAACTAAAATTTATTCAAAACTAGATGTTGTTGAAATCGAACAAGATGACGAGCATTACAGAAATATATTTTTGAGAGAATTATTCAGTGAGAAAGCAGAAAAAAGAACGAAATTCGAAGAACTACATCAGGAACCAGTAATTGAAGAAAATAAATAAGGGTTAGCTCCTTAATTACGGTTAGAGAGGGACTTTAACCGTTCGAATGTACGCGTGGACCCGGGTGGATCATATGATTCATCCGGGTCTTCTCAATTTTACTTAACAAATTGGAGAGCGTCTTCCACGCTGCTACCAACATGAATCTCTTTTGAAAGTCCGAATCTCTCTAGCACCGCTGATATGGATGACTTGAGATTGGTTAAAATCAAATCGCCACCCAAGTTTCGAAATTTACGACAATGAGACCAGAGAATACCAATCTGAACAGAAAACATCATATCGATCTGTTCAAAATCTAAAATAACATTACGGTTGTTATGAGCTATTTCTTTCTCGAGAACGTTCTTCAGATAATCTGATTCGGAAAAATTTAACTTCATTCCGTTCAGCTTAATAATAACCGCACCAGTCTCATTGTGAATGTATCTTCTGGCAATGATTACACTGGAAAATTCGACACCTTCCGATTCGCTAAAGGAACTCATCAGCTTCCGTCTCCTAGCTTAGTCTTCGCATAAAATTATTGATAAAGCTCACTGAATGAAGCTTTATGATCAAGTCCATTAGATTTAAGATAATCAACGGCTGCCTTGATGTTTACTCGGCCTTGACCAAATATATTATCTTTTCCTTCATCACCAAAATCGTCCGCCGTCTGAGTCAATAATTGTTCAATCTCAGAAACACCTAAGGCTGGATTAGCCTGCAATAGTAAAGCAGCAAGGCCGCTTACGTGAGGACAAGCCATAGATGTGCCACTCATTAACTGATACCCACCTCCAGGCTTAGCAGAAAGAACTTTTACTCCAGGGGCCGAAATATCGGGCTTGATGTAACTCTCCCCTTTCCACTTGATTGGTCCTCTCGAGGAGAAGTAAGCAATTGCATCTTCATTATCAGTAGCTCCCACTGCAAACGAATGAGGGTATCCACCCGGGGTACCCATAGTTTTTGGACTGTCACCAGAATTACCGGCTGCAAAAACGGGAACTATTCCCAAGGCTCTCCATGACTCAACTATTTTCCAGGAAGTTCGCTCGAAAAAATAAGGTCTCTGAGGCCCACCCCAACTATTTGAAACAATATTAGGATTGTCAGAAGTACTAGGGTTTCCATCAGGGTCCGCCATCCATTTCATTCCCGAATGAATTTTACCAAGACTGGTACCGCCATTGTCACCGAAAATTCGTCCAATGATTAGTTTCGCTTCAGGAGCCACTCCGATATTTTTGCCATCTGAATTACCACCAGCAATTGTGCCCGCACAGTGAGTACCATGTCCGTGAGCATCTTTAGCTTCCTTAGCGTTACCGGCAAAGTCTTTCCAAGCTAGGATTTTACCTTTAAGATCTGGATGTTCGGGATCAATTCCAGTATCAAGGACACCAACTCTGATGCCTTTACCAGTAAGTCCATAAGCAGCTCTAGTTTCTGGCACACCTACCTTACGAAGACCATAAGTCCACTCGTCATCTTCAGGAGTTGCTTCAAGCACCTCCACTGGTTCTTCAAACTGAATTGCATAGTCTAAAATAATTTCTTCCACTTCGTCGCGTGCGATCAATTGTCTAATAACACGAGCATCAGCTTCTAGCCATAGGGAATTTCCGACCCAATTTTGATCAAGAATCTTTACATTATTGGTTTTAGAAAAACTTTCTAAAGAATTTAGGACAGCTTCCGAAGCTAACTGATGACCAACCATTAGCGTGCGCTTGATTTCTCTAACACTATTTTTGCGTTTAAGATTATTTTGAGACACTTTGTCTTTCAAACCTACAATTACTCGAATTTTTGATTTCTTCTCAAGGGCTTCAATTACAGCTGGATCAACTGAGGTCGCATGCGACAAAGTACCCGCTATGCTAAATATAAGACCTAATATTACGTAGATTGAGTTTGAAGAATACATAGAAATCCCTCCAGAAGTGTAATTCTTAATAACCGAGCTGATCAGCCTACCCTACTCGGTACCCATAGTCCAATGATGAATACGAATAATTTTGATAAGATTGAAGAATTTGATCAGAAAAAGAAAAAGCCACCTCTCAGTGACCAGTGTCCTCGTTTCCTGTTCTCGTCGAAGTGGCTTGCTTCTTGTTGTTGTTCCGTAACCATAATAACATATTTCTGAGAAAGTTCAAATCTTATTTAGATCGATTCCCATCGATTGTCCTAATTGGAATAGTAAGACCTGAACTCGGATGAGTTGCTTCCATTACTATTTTCTTTTCGTGTATACCAATCAATAGCCGTACATTTCGGATATTTTTGGATTCCTCTGATATTAAAATTTCATAATTCCCAAGAGTTGTATTTTCCGAAACTTTTTCTGAGTTGCCTCGATGCAGACTGAACTCAATACCTTCTAGGCTTCCGGTTGCTTCCGCAGCTCTAGTGATGTTAATGGCTTCGGCAATACTCCCTTTGGCCCCTGTTGGTATAACCGCCACAAAACGATCTTTGCCTACATCAATCCCAATAGCCTCCTGTAGTTTGCCTCTCTGACCAAATAGTTTTGGATTGTCCTCTACAAGTGTGGGGTTTTCAGACATTCCATAACGACAACCAAATATAAATAAACTAGATAAAATAATTAGTAATTTCAGTAACCTCATCGGATACCTCCCATAAACTGAATACCGGTCAGCTTTCTGTAAAAAGTCATAGCGTAACTGTCCGTCATTCCAGCGATGAAATCCGCTATTTTCTGCACTCGAGTGTATCTATCTCCACTTACGATACGACCGGGTCCCAAGAATTGCCCCGGAATTAGTTGTAACAGTTTTTTGCTGCGTGCTGAAGTATCGTCTCTTCTTAGTGCATCATCT
>CAZYUV010000085.1:0-12397 GCA_964650625.1 uncultured bacterium | reverse complement strand
CAATGTAACTTATTTTTATAAAGTGACTGCACTTGATAGAGCTGGACGTGAAACCCCATTGAGTCTTGCTGCAGCAGTTTCAGCAGCGCCCGGGGTATTACCTAATGAAACTATTGATCTAGCTGTTGAAAATGTCGCTGCATATGCAGGGAAAAATGAAGTTTATTTAACCTGGAATCGATTAGATCATGATCAAATCTTTGGCTATTATGTCTACAGAACAGTTTCGGGAAATGCTGCAGGATTTGAATTGATTGGTGTTACTCCCGCAGAAATTAATGGTTTCATCGATGGAGGCCTTTCAATTACTGAAAGCTATGTCTACCAAGTTGCTCCGGCAGTAAACGAATTAGAAGATGTCACAGGTAAGACCGTTACTGGAGGACTTTTAGAAGGAAGACGAACTCAGAGCCGTGCGGTCAGACCACAAGATACTGATTCCACGGTACCGAAGCCACCTGGATCAAATCCAAACGCTCCGTTCTCAGTCCAAGCTCAAAAAGCCGTTCTACAAGGCAAAGAAGGAGTACTGATTCAGTTTACAAGACCTGTCTCTAATACCGATGGTTCAATTCTAGTTGACAATGATGACCTTATTTCGGGCTCTTATTTAATTTTTAAATCCAATGATCTATATGGTAAATATGACTTAGTAGGTGTATTAGAGAATATAGGAACTGGGAATATTCAAGAATTCTTTGATCCCCATGGAAGCGAACTTGATTACTACTATGTCAAAGTAGGTGATAATTTTGGCAATATTTCCTCGCAATCTGATATTGCATCTGCCAGCGGTCAAGTACCCCCACCTACAGTAAAAAGTCTTAATGCAACTTCAGGTCAAGGTTTTGGATCAATCATAGTTCTATGGCGCGAACTTCTTAATCAAAGACTAGATGGCTATAATGTATACCGATCTGAAAATCCAGATAGTGGATTCGTTTCGATAGCACATAATGTGATTGACGAAAATCCAGACCCAGATGTAGTTCAATTTACTGACACCTCCTCAGCTCTTGCACTAGGAAAAACCTATTATTACAAGGTATCTGCAAATGCAAATGGTCTTGAGAGCTCACTGTCTGCAGCCACTGCAGCAAGCCCCGGTCCATCGAATGGGATAATTGTCCTCGAAGGTGAAAACGCTGTCAAAATAGACTCTTTTTTAACGGGAGTTAATCGTACCCCACCAGCCAATAATGCTCCGCAATACTGGCCACCTCATTGGGCATTTCAAAGACAGGGCTACCATAGTCCATTCAGTGGAAATGGTGTGCTACTTTTACAACCTCAAGCTTCTGCCACCAGTAATATTGTAAATGGCGAAAGAATAGACTTGTTGTGGCGTGTGGATGTTCAAGCTCTAGTGGGCCAGGCTGTAGGGGGAGCTATAACAGCAGATGTTTATCTTCAAACAGCCGACGATAATCTGGGAGGTCAATACAAAATTTTGCTAGACGATAAAGAAATTAGTCGGAATCTGGCTCCAGGGTTAGAACCGCCTTCAAACATTGATACTGGCTTCGATGGCATTCAAACTGAAATAAATTTTCGCGACAATACCTTTTCAACGCCAATTCAGCCTACACGAAGATTAATAGGAACTTTACGTATTGATCATCTAGCAGATTATTCAGTCCCCACGGCACCAATTGCTGACACGGAAACCATATACATGACCTTAATTCATTCTGGACCGGTTGGTACTGCTAGTAATTTTGGGGATCTAAAACTGGATGCTTTAATACTAGTATTACGCTAATCCGTTGAAGAGCCTTCGTTTACCTTTTCTTCCAGTGTATTGTTACTAAGGCCAACACCTTGGATCAATTTTTCCATGCGCTCTAAAGTGCTATTTCTTAAATCCGTTTGGTCTTTTGTCAATCGTTCTAAAAGATAGGCATTCTGTAGAAAAAGCTGAGACTTTATGCGAATACTTTCCAATAGCTTGACAACAATCCAAGCTCCCTCTCGCTTACGCCACTCTTTCTCCATACGAATCAGGTCAGACTGTAAATTTGAACTTATCAAGGCCATTTTAACCGCTTCGTAGGTAGTATCTGTTTCATCACCTGATTTATCTAGAATACCGCGTACTTGTTCAACCATTTGTCGCAGTCCATAAGTTTCCTGCGCATTGAAAACCACCCGGAGGTCCTCAGCATCTTTTTCGCGCTCAGCAATGCTCGCTGTAAGAAAATTGGATTCAGTCTCAAGCCCAGAAAAGAAATCTGAATGAATAACACCGGCTGCAAAAATGATCGTAGCCACTATGATTCCAATAAAGGTTTGTCTATTAAATCCCATTTTGCTCACCCATCTTTCTTCTCACACCCAATTTGCAGGGCTTTTAGCGCCCACAACAATACTGTGTAGCTTAGATAAATCAAAGGTTCTACAAGCTACTTGATGAAAATCCTCAGAACTAATTTGTTTCAATCTCTCCCGATCTTGGACTAAGAAATCCTCATCAAGATTATAATTCTGTTTTTCAGTCATTAGCTGAATAAGTGAGTTGTGTGTTTCAAAAGAAAAAGCCATACTACCAAGGAGATAACTCCTTGCATCTTCAAGCTCCATCAACTCAGGACCCTCATTCAATAACTCTTCAACCGTCAATTTGATTTGTCCAATAGCCTCCTCAACATTTTCTGGAGACGTACCCATCATTATTTGAAAAATTCCAGGAATCCGACCCGCTGAGGAACACACATCACCGTAGATGTAATAACACAATCCAAGATCTTCCCTAAGTCTAGACGCCAAACGACTCGTAAACCCAGAACTAGCTCCTAAAACTTGATCTATCAATCTAAGACAAGCATAGTCCTCCGACCAGCGTCTTACACCAATGTGACCCATAGCAATACTAGTCTTTTTCCTATCCTTTAATACGAACTTCTGCTGAATTTGTTTCCTTGGCTCGATTAGGGGTAAGTCTTTACTGAAATAACTCCCCGGCTCCAAGTTAGGTAAAACACCCTGAAAACCCTTTTCAATACAGTTTGAATCCATAGGAGCTACCATATACATTCGTATGGCGTCAGCATGCAGATTACGAGCCCAATAGTCGCGGATTTGAGATTCCCCGATTGAAGAAATAGACTGAGGAGAGCCAGTGGGCAGTAAATTACCCGGGGATTTGTCAAAAACTGCTTGGCGGAGGTGAAAATGAGCCAGCTGATCAGAATCATCGAAACTAGATTTTAACTCTTGCTCTATCTGACGCTTCACTTTCGAAAATCTCCCCTGCTCAAGTTTGGGCCTCTTAAGAATTTCTGCCAGTACCTTCTGTAGTTTAGGCCAAGAATCCTTAAGGCATGCAAATTGAAGCCCTCCTGGCAAAGCAAGCGCCTCGATCGCATATTTTTCCATGTATATATTGAGTTCTTGAGAGCTCCATTGCTCAGTACCCTCCAGCATCATTCTGGAGGCCAAATAGGAGATTCCGTTATTACTTGAGGTCTCTGAGTAAATATCCTCTGAAAATATTATCCTCAGGGTGAGCATAGAAGCCCAAGGACGACGAATAAAATGTAACGTTGCGCCTTCTCCAATTAATGATTTTTGTGGGCTTATAAGCCATGACGCATTACTCAAAAGTCTGCCTCCAATAATTCCGGGGCAGTGGACGACTGGTCATACGATACGCCAGTAATCATATTTTCTGCTTTAAAGTATTTCTTTACAAAAGATTTGATTTGATCAGGTTGTACTGCGTTCACCCTCTCGCCGAATTCAAAATAACTCTCAAAATCAGCCTCTAACAGATGCTGACTTAGACAGTAAGCCCGATCTTCGAGTCTTTCTTGATCTTGGTAAAAACATAGATTTGAACGTCGTTTAGCGGCATTAATTTCCTCTGTACTAATTGCACCTTCTCTAAGCCTAGCAATTTCTTCATAAACATAAGGAAGAACCTGGTCAGGTTGAATACTCTCACTCAACTCCAAATCTATGAAAAAACGACCTTCAAGGACTTGGTCGTCGTTAAAAGCTTGCAATGAAGTGATCAAACCCAACTCATCACGCAAATTATGCATTAACGGACAACTTCTACCCCCAGCAAGCAATTCTTCAACTACTGCCGCCGTTGGCTCTTCAGTCGCATCACTTGCAGGATTACTGGGAAAACTTAATCTCAATCTCGTCTGATTAACGTCTTGGGCTATTTTGATTAGTGAATTGGATGGTTTACTTTTGCTGGAAAGCTTAGGATATCGAAACCGTGATCGCGATCGAAATTCCCCAAAGTTTTTCTCTAATTCTTCGAAGGCATTCTCAGGTTCAACCTTACCAATAACTAAAAACTTCATGTTACCGGCTTGATACCTCTGCTCGTAGAATTTCCTCATATTTTCAACGGTCATTGCTTGCAAAACTGATTCAAAACCTAATACGGGGTGATGATAGGGGTGACCAGGTGAAAAAGCGGACAGATAATGGGCGTCATAAAGAGCTTCAAAAGGATCGTCCTGATACATGAAAATCTCTTCCAAAACCACTTGTTTTTCGGAATTAAAGTCTTTTGTTTCCAAATTTAAGGAATTCAAGCGATCTCTTTCTAAACACAAAACTTTCCACCAGCTTTCAGCAGGTAGCACATGGTAATAGCATGTGCTATCACGACTGGTAAATGCGTTATTCTCACCACCATTACGCATGGAAAATATGTCTAGACTACCTTGAGGAAAATTAGCACTCCCCTTAAACATCATATGCTCCAAAAAATGACACATGCCTGTCTCACTTGAGTCTTCAGAACCAGAACCTATACCGAAATAAATCAAGAGACAAACTAAAGGAATTTCTTGTTTTGGAAGGCAGTAAACTTCGATACCATTACTTAACCGCCGTGCATTAACTGATGATAAATATGACATAAATAACTTCCTAGATTCGATATCTTACCAAAACTTCCTGTTTATGCAGACTTCGATCTGTTATAAACATAAAATGGAACCTTTCTTATTCTTAAAACTTGCTAAAGTAGAAATACTTACCTTAATCATCATTGGCTTTTGTTGTCTAAACTTAAAAGAACAAACTTCTTCTGCACTTAAGTTAACTTGGCCTTTGTTACTTGGATTTGTGTACTGGCAACTAGTCAGCCCCGAACAATGGTCAAGTGTCGATGGTAATTTCAGCCTTACTAAATGGCAATTTTCCGTAAAGTTTTGCTTAGTTATTCATGCTGCGGTGTGCTGGAGTTTTACTGCAAAATCTTCGTGTAAATTATTGGCTAAGTGGTTAGCAATGTTATTACTGAGTATGCTACTGGTTATTCCGGCAAAACCATCCACAACCATTAGTGCCTGCCTATTTAGCCATTTATTTATATTTATTTTCATGTTTAACCGTAAAAAACGTACACAAAACATGATCATTTCAGCAGTTTTAATAAGCGCATTTTCTGGACTATTCTGGTGGTTCAGCGAACCTGTCCCATTTATAAGTTTTATGCAATGGTTGCCTATTTTAAGTTTGCTATTTTTCCTTGGGCTCTTAAGTCATTATTGTAAAAATCATCGAGATACGGAATTAAAAGAATTTGTATTTTACTGTGTAGGCTTACTCTGGATCCTAGCATTGCATTTTTGCATACTCAAAACCGTTGCATGGAGTTCTAGTAGTATCAACGCAGATATAGCAGTACTCGCTAAAATAGGTTTAGCATGGATCTGGGTTCTATTGGGGTTTCAGTGGTGCCTACCACCCAATAAATCAACTCACTGCTATAGTTTATTGATTCCTTTCGGTCTAATTCTTACTCTATTTATTCAGGTGCCGCAAGCTAAAACCTTTCAAGCTTTAATGGTAAGCATTCCTATGGTTTTTATACAATTTTGGTGGTTAGGTCATTGTTATCAATCCAGTAAAACCACAGACTTACTGGAGTCTTTATTATTACTACTCAACTGCCTACTTGTAATAATTTTAGTATGGTGGTTGGAGCCTGTGGGTATTGGATTATGGAACTTTTCTCCCACCTTGGTTACATTATTCAGTTTAGCCTTTATTCTGGCCGTTTTTGGAGTTATCAGACGACGCAAAATCAAAATAAAAATAAATTATAAAGCCTTTATCTGCGGACTTCTCATTGCATTGGGCCTAGGCTATTTCATTAGTACCGTGAGTAGTGAACTATATTTACACATTAGAGACGAATATAAAGAATCTACGTTTATATTGGAGCCAGTCAAATCTTGATGGAAAGCTTGAGTCAAACTCTTCGTGATAAAGCCGATCAATTTCTTATTCAGAATGGCGTGCTAGAACACGCTTTTTTAGATTTACGTCAAGTACCACCTAATGAAGCCTTAAAAAAATGGCTGTCAGCTGGAAATGCCGGTTCCATGCAATGGATTAAGCGTACTGAAAATAAACGAATCAACGCCCTAACTGCATTTCCACAATTCCCGTGTGCATTGCTTTGCAGTCTCAGTTATTATGACATTGAAAATGTTAAAAATTCATCAAAAAATCGCATCTCCATATATGCTCAAGGAAGAGATTATCACAAAGTATTAGGCAAAATTTTAAAGCATTGCTTAAAACATCTGCAAAACTCCGAAAATAGTCTTGAAGGGCGTTTTTATGTTGATACAGGACCAGTAAGTGAAAAGTTCCTAGCCAGTCATACTAAACTGGGTTGGATTGGAAAGAGTACCAACTTGACCCATCCCCGTCATGGATCGTTTTTCTTCTTGGGTATCCTCTTATTAAATCGTCAATGTGATGACTATACCCCCACCCAAAATCACTGCGGTACATGCGTGCGATGTTTAGTTGCATGCCCTACATCAGCACTGTACGAACCCTACAAAATTGACGCACGCAAATGCATTTCTTACCAAACAATTGAAAACAAATCAATTACACCTCAGTATCTTGTTCCCGAAAATGAACCTTGGTTATACGGATGCGATGAATGCCAATCTGTTTGTCCTTATAATAGATTTTCGAAGCCCACTCCAATCGATGACTTTAAAACGCGCCCAAACTATGACTTAGATCATTTTTTAGAGCTCGACGAACCCCAATTTCTAAAAGAATTCGAAGGCTCCCCTATTCGACGTATTGGCTACAATAAATTTATGCAGAATCTTCTGTTGCTGGTATCTCGCATGGGTGATGCCAAGCAAATAGCAAAAGCAGCAATGCTGTGCAAAAAAAACCCATCTCTGAAAGCTATCGAACCATTATTATATTCATGATCAAAGCTTGAATAAAACTGCACTTTCAGCACTTTGAATTTCATCTTTTAGCGCTCTCAAGTGCTCTATATTAGTAGCCAACTTAAAACTATCTGAGGTTCCCATTTTCTTTAATTGTCGATCAATAAGCTCCTTCAAAAGTCTTGCCGAATGCTTCACGTAGGGCATTACTCCCAAATTTGAACTATAAGTGGGATTCCTCAATAAATTTTTCAACATTGAAACAAAATGTTCATGAGTATGTCGATCAATATTATTCAAACTAGCTTTCTGACCCTTATCCATCTTGATTAATTTTTTAAATGCCATTTTATAAGCAGACTCAAAAACTTCAGCCGAGGTCATTGGGTTGTCCGTTAGATTACGATGTGATCGTAAACCATCCATAGTTTTTGGACTCATTAGTGTAGTCAGGCTACGCTTCCGTAAAAAAAGTAAATATAAATCAGGATCGATCGGTTGATTCTTTTCGCCCAAAAAGCTATCAGTTCTAGCAGAAGCTAATAACTTTCTAGGTATCTTAATCACGGGGTCTATGAATACGTACTGATCCAAAAAGTCCAAGACTTCTTTCTGTTTTGAATAACTTACAGGAATGTAAGCATCTTTGGCCTCCGGGTCGTTTACATGATCTCTATTCGCGTAGGTTCCTCCGATATAACTTAAAGGCTTCAACGAGGCATTATAATATTCCATCAAAACGCTACTAACTACCTGCCGAAGCTTGAAACGCCTATCACCTGTTGTTACTAGGCTTGATGGCGCGCTTTCCAATAAACGTTTAGCAACCTCAATTCGTTCTTTAGCGTAAGCCACGTTATCATCACCGATATCGTAAGTCGTACAATGTGGATCATTACCCGTCCATTTGTCTTCATCTGTACAAAACTCTAAACCCTTCTGACGCAAACTAGCCGCTATTTTATCGAGCTTCTTATTTTCATCTTTTTTGATTGGTTTGTAACCATACTCAATGGCAAGGTAATCGTATTCTCCCAGAGTATCATTCATATACTTACCTTGCTTTTTTGGATCTGCCGCCACATACAACTCGTTATAATCCATAATTGAGGCGGTTACCTGATTTTTTGAGCTCCATTCTTTATCCGATAAGTTTTTGTAGGAGTAAACACTGGAGCCTTTGAAGTTGTGACGCAAACCTAAAGTATGACCGACTTCATGCATGGTCAATTCTTTCAAGTATAGTCCTATAAATTTTTCCTTCCAGGCCTTAAAATCTTTATCATCTAGTTTATAAGCCATTTTACGAGCTATCATTGCGAAGTTTTTTCTATTGGCTAACTCATAATGAGCATCACAAAAATAAACCTTGTGTTTAATAAATTTCTGTCTCAAATCGTTGTAACGCTTTTCAAAATTTAAGCGCACTTTTAATGAGCTATTAGCGATATCTGACTTACCATTTAAAAGATTTTTATTATCTCCCTCATCACTCTCTGTCGGACCCTCAGCATCAGGCCCATAAATGTTTGCTTGACGGTTCATCACGTTTATCCAACCAGAAGAAATTATAATATCCGCATCGATGATTTCGCCCGTTTCAGGATTTGTTCGACTAGGCCCTATAGCCATGCCCCACTCAGCAGCTGACCAAGAAATGGTTGAATAACGAACATCCGATGGATCCCAATTCTGACTATTATCGGGCAAGCGGGCCTCTACTGCTCCTACAAAACCCAATTTTTCAAACGCTTTATTCCATTCAAGGATACCGGCTCTGACATATTGTCTATATTTGTAGGGAATTGTTTTATCCAGATAAAAAATAATTGGCTTCTTCACTACGGAACTTTTTGAATCGGGGTCTGACTTCTGCAGGTTCCATCTATTTATCGTTCTTTTTCGACCACGATCTACAAGCTGATTTGAGAAGTCCATTTTTTCTTGTAGAAAGTAACCAATACGATCATCAGCTATCCTAGGCTTGTAATCGCTTTTCTCTTTTTTAACCAAACTAAAATAAAAAAATGACTGATTGCTTTGGCCATAGTAACGACCCATGCCACCCATTCGAATGGTATTTCTAACTTCAAGTTCAGTATTATTTGGAAAGTTTTTGACCATACTCCAAAAGCTTCCTGATGGACTAACTCCTTGTAATCCAAAGTAACGGGCATACCACGAAGGAATAACAGTGTTAGCAGCAGTGAAGAAGTAAGAATTAAGATCAATAAGGTACTTACTCTCACTTTTATTAGCAGCAATAATGCGAAAATTATGCTTGAGTCCATCTAAATAAGCTTTATTTACAGCCTCTGAAATTGGGCTACCTTTCTTGGCAATGTGATAGGTATCTTTCTCGAATAAAACTATGGATTTACCTATTTTTTGAAAGTAGAGAGTCTGCTGAGATAGGGTCCAATGAGGTAACATCATACCTCCGAAAGTACCTTTACTAAGACTCGTATACATAAAGAAATCTTTCTTTAAAATATCCTTAGGCACTTCCATATACAAATTATTATCCTTACGATAAAGGGTAAAAAAGCCTTCAATTTTCTCAGCCTTTTTAACTATGTCGCTTAATTTGGGATAGTTCGGAACTTCTTTTTTCGCAGATTTCGCACTCCATACTGGATCTTGAAAGCAACTTATAATCAGCAGGCAAAAAAAGAATAAAATCACACGAAACATAATATTACTCCGCTCAGTAAAACCATTAAATTATTACGGCCAGCATCAGACCCGCTGAAGCCATAAAAGTCATATCAAGCAAGCCCACTACAGGGTTATCATGCTCTAGAAAATCTTGATTAAAATTTCGGTTGGTTAAAATATTAAGAATAGTTATAAAAACTCTCCTTAGTCCAAGCAAAAACACAAAAATCAATACAAGATAAATATAGGTACTTGCCTCAGAATTAAGAAAATGCTCCTCCTGAACAAAATGGAGACTGAGCTGACTCTGAAGATGCATTACCGCAAACATAAAACCTACGAGACTCATTCCTACACCGGCATTGTTATCAATAAAAAGTTCATCCATCACTTTATGTGGGCGAGTCATAAAAAATAAATTGTATAAAAAGTAAGCCAAAAGAGCGGTCAATGCAACCACAAGCATATTGACTGCACCTTGTAGTTGATAACCTTGAGTCCCAAGAAAATCAGCCTGAAAAATCATATAATAAATGGCAATCATATAGGACATCGAAAACAAGCTAGCGCCCAAATTGTGCTGCCCAAAAATCTCGTTATTATAAGTCACAACTTCGCCATGATTATCCAGTTTCCCATGGAATATCCACGAAACAAAAAGAGAGCCAATATATCTGAGGGTGAAGAAAAGTAAATTAGAAAGTACAATCGTGAGTGCTATCGCTTCCAAATCTCTAGAGTAATGGATCACCATTTCACCATTTTCTGCCATCTTAGTGATCGAATTACCCGACATCGCAGATACAGCGATCAAGAATTCCAATAGGAAAAAAGCAGCTATTTCAAGCCCTGCAGCGATATTACGATCTTCGAATAAAGCCTTACTTAAGCAATGACCTTTGGTGGCTAATTTGTCATAAATCAACCAGCCAGAAAAGTATACAGAAGCGAAAGCCACTAACACATAACCCATTCCATGGAGTAAATCTAACCATACTTGCTGACCCATCACTTACCCCACCTGAATCCACCACTAGATGAACGACTCGAAAACCAACCTCTACTACTACTGCGACTTTTCGATCGACCAAAACCACTTCGAGATGACGAGCGTGAACTCGTAGTCCTTCCAAATCCTTTACCACCAATATTTTTGCGAACGCTTTTGCTAGCAGAGAAAGATTTTTTGCTCAGCATTTGGCTATTCTTGGATCGTTTAGGAATACTACCGGATTTTGTAGTCATTCGTCCAAAGGAGGATTTACCACTGGAGTATTTACTAGTCTTGGATGATCTACTTCGATGCACATTCCGAACAGAGTAAGGACTGTAGTAACCTCCATACCATCCGTAGTAGCCTGGTCCAAACCACATAGGCCGAAAAAACAAATCACGCACAATCATGTAAGTGAGCAGGTTAGACGTAAAACTACTACGATAATATTCAGAATTGGAGTAAAAATGAGAATTAGGACGTGATTCGAAATTCATCCCCTTCATTTTCCCAGACTCAACTTGTGGCATTGCTGTGATGGCTACCAACTCAATTGCTTTATTGGTACCGATATCCTGCCAAGCGGATGCATCACTGAGTTTAGGATAATCCTTAACTTGTGCAGGGTCTGGGACTCTAATGGAAAAAGTCATATGTTCAGTATCGCCTTCGGGAACAACTAATATTGGATCTGTTGTTCCATCTCCATTCAGGTCCACTGTCGAGATATCACGGATACTTTGCGATAAATGTCGAACCACGAAACTCTGTAGTTCGACCCCTTTAAGTTTTTGTTGTGCTCCTGCTTTATATGCTTCTTTCACTACATCAGGTAGCTTTGAAGCATCCAAGTCTTTACTAAGATCAATTTCACCGTAAGAGTTGACAATACCGGAGACCCCAACACCAACATTTCCAGTATCGTATCTTTGCCCCAATTGAGACATACAGCCTGTTGCAACTAAAGTCAGGAAAAAAAATACCAAAGCTATTTTCAAAAGTGCCCAATTAGCATCGCTATCGGTCATAATCTAACCCCTTTCAAGAGAGCCAATTGTACCCGAACATTGTTTAAATTCCAAAGTATCAAAAAAACAACTTAAAATAGAGTTCTATAGTGGCTTTGACCTTTGACACAAACTTATGAAAATGATAAGTATCAAGGTGTGTAGATTATTTATAATACAGAGTGGCCTTATTTGGACCACTATTTACATAAAGAAAGGAACTAGTAATGAGTACTGCTGTAGCTGCCTCAGCCTCAATTGGTGAAATGGGCTCAAAAGATTACAAAGTCGCAGATATTAACTTGGCCGAATGGGGTAGGAAAGAAATTCGACTAGCCGAACAGGAAATGCCTGGTTTAATCGCAATCCGAGAAAAATATAAAGCTAGCCAGCCGCTTAAAGGCGCTAATATTATCGGATGTATTCACATGACGATTCAAACCGCTGTTTTGATTGAAACTTTAATCGATCTCGGTGCAAACGTACGCTGGTCTTCTTGTAATATTTATTCCACGCAAGATCATGCGGCCGCTGCAATTGCTGCCGCGGGAGTCCCCGTG
>CAZYUV010000084.1:0-12554 GCA_964650625.1 uncultured bacterium | reverse complement strand
GCTCCCTAAGCTTTGTAAATCCAGACCATCGGATTGTAACAACTCAATCTCCAAATTTGATCCATTTTTTAACTTTTAAAACATTTTTTACCCTTGAAAGCCCTTTTTGAGCAGTTTAAGGTCCAGATTTTTCATCAATCTTGAAATACCGAAGAATCTCATGAGATTGATGAAACTTTTAAATTACTGATCACGTAGTTAGTTAACGTGAGTCGCTCAATCTGCGTATTATTAATTTTTACCCTAGCTTTGAACCCCCTTGTGCCTCTATTTGCTTCGGAAGCAAATCACACGGAGTTACTTGGTCAACTCTCCTTGCAGCAGCACTACGAAGATACGCTGCGCCGGCGAGCTGAGCAGCGATACAATTTGCAACTGGAGAAAGAGCTGTTAGAGCGTGCCGCCCAATCCGGTCAATTAAGTAGTACAGAAAATGAACGTCTCCAGCAAATAGACGGAGCAATTGCTCTAGTTGATCGAAGTATTCAATCGAACCAAGAACAGCTACTTACGGTACGGCAGGAAATTGAGACCATCAGATATCGGGATTTTGGTGAAACTGGATCCCTTGAAGACGAACAACTTAGCGTAACTATAGGTGCCGCTAACGCAGCTAACACACTCAATTCATACTCAGCTCTCCAAGGCATACCAGGTCAAATAACTGGCGCCAACAATCCCACAACTGGAGTCATAGCGCGCACTGGAGACACCATAACCACAATTGAACGCTGGAAAGATGGAAAGTACTACAGAGTTACCCGCTATTCCAGCGGGCCTAATCAAGGCAGATTCGCACCAGGTGGTCGACAAGAAATACCGAAATCAGAAATCCGCCGCATGGGCACTGAACTAAAAGCCCAACAAATTAAGGGGTTAAATCAAAGTATTGCGAATTCTTCAACACGAGTTGATGGACTTAAGCAAGAGCTCAAAAATGCCACTACCAAAGAAGCAAAAACTCAAATCCGAGGTAAAATTGACCGCTTAAATAAGGTGCAGAGTGAACTAAAGGCTGAACTGAAAGCAGCAAAATCATCGCCTGTCACCAACTTCGTCAAAAGCGGTTCCTCGTTTGCGGCCATGAGTGTCGCCATCACCGGGGGTTATAATCTCATACAACAGGCTATTGCCAATGATGGAGATCTAACAAATCTGGATTATAAAGCTGCATTTAAATTTATCAGTACGGAAGAATTCTGGGCTGGCACCGCCGGTAGTTTCACTGGAGCTATGATTGGTGCAGCACTCACCTCTTTTCTACCTGGTCCTTTCAAAGTATTAGGAGCAATAGCGGGCGCATCAGTGGGTCATCAATTCGCCACAGGAACTTGGCGTGATACTGACTGGACAGCGGTAGCTGCTCAAACAATTGGATCTACAATTGGCTTTTTCTTAGGAGCCTTCGTCGGTTCGTTCATGGGACCTTTCGCACCCATCGCTGTAATCGCATTTTCTATAATCGGTAGTTATTTAGCAGATATGGCTCTAAAGTGGATGCGCACACAATTTACACCGCAGCTCACCGGAATTGATCTCAGTGAGATGCGATCTGAAGAAATATCTGAAGTAGAAGCATTTGCTGAAATGGTTCCTGATGAGGAACTCAGCCGCTACAAATCCATGCCAGAAGATGATCTCAGACGCGAGTTATGGCTGCGATATCATAATCATCAAATGTTGCAGGAAGTGGGCACGGAACTGGAAAATCCTCAGCAGATACAGGAATGGAAAGCCAATTTACGTACAGAATGGGTTCACTATCAAGCGATTCGCGATGCACTTGCAGAGCGAAAGCAAGAGTATTTTTCAGAAGAACAGCCTATCTCTGCCCCATAGAACACCATTTCTACCAAAGGTAGAGTAGTCAAACATGGATATGCCCAGCCCATGAATGTATAATCATCTTTTGCGGCCCATGATTAAAAGTAGTCCCCCTAAACACAATCAGACAAGAAACAGTGAAGCAAGTGCCTTCGACCTTGTTCATTCACTAAATTTTCCTCTCAGCGATGGGCAAACGCAGGTTGAAAATACGGCACTATCAGAATCGCCAATTGACCATAAAACGATAAGAGTCAAAGTCTCGAAAAACAAGATGGAAGTTTTACTAAGTCTTGTCTTACCAGAAAATTGCTCGCCTTTCACCAAACCCGAAATCATGTCTGTACTAGAAAATTTGAATATTACCTACGGCATTGATGAGGAAAAGATTCAGGCATTGTGTAGCGATATTAACCTCACTAACGTACCAATTATTGACAAAGCCATAGCTCGAGGTAACAGACCTGTGGTTGGACACGATGCGAAAATTAAATATTTCTTTGAAATCGAACCGAAGAAGATGCTACAAGAAGACGAGAATGGCCGTATTAACTTCAAAGAACTCAATCTTATAAATAATGTTGAGCAAGGAGCACTTCTAGCTGAAAAAACACCAATAGTGCATCCAAAAGCTGGCATCAATATCTATGGCCAGCCCGAGCTATCGGACCCGGTCAAAGATGTAGATTTTGTCCCTGGCAAAAATACTAAAATTAGTGACGATGGCCTCAGATGCTTCGCTGAAATTGATGGAGAAGTGAAACTTGAAAAGAAAATAATTCAAGTTTCACCCATTTTCATAATAGATGGCGACGTTTGCCTTGATACAGGAAATGTTACTTTCAACGGTACTGTTCAAGTATATGGCGATGTACGATCAGGATTTTCGATCAAAGCTAAACGAGACATAATAATTTATGGCATGGTCGAAAGCGCTGAACTAACGGCTGGTGGGAATATAGTAATCCAGAATGGCTTTGTCGCACAAAATAAGGGTCATATTCGATGTCGAGGAGATCTAGATGTTAAATATATCGATCAAGGTAAAGTGACTTGCCACGGCGATTTGAGAGTCGAATCATCAATTATGCATTCCGATATAACCTGCTTTTCTCAAATGAAATTGCCTTTCGCCCGAATCATTGGAGGTTCAACCACCGTTGTAAAAAACATCGAGATTAAAGAATTAGGCACTAAATTAGGAGTTCCTACCGAAATTATTTTGGGTGATAAACCAATAATAAATCAACGACTAGTTGATTTACGGTCACAGCTTGACGAAAAAAATCAACTTTATGAAAAAATGAAATCTGTTAAAAATTTACGACCAGATCAAGTAAAGGCCAATTTAGAAAAATTACCAGAGAAACTAGCAAAAACCCTTAGTCTAGTTCTCGAAAAGAACGAGGAGGTTATCGAGGAAATTCAAACCCTTGAAAATATGATTCAAAAACTTGAAATGCTTTTCCGAATGAAAACAAACTCCAAATTGCTTGTAAATTCGAAGGTTTTCCCCAATGTAACAATCACCATAGGCCATTCAAAGACGGTTGTAAGTGACCCAACATCTGCTTGCTCTTACTTTGAAGACAGTTTGGATCAAAGAATTAGAATCGGGCCCATCTAAGTTTTTTGTAGGCTAAAAATTTGAAAAATAACCCAATTTACTGTCATCCTAATCAGGTCATCAATTTTATAAGTCTCGTGGAGGCTCGGTTTGTCTAATCAAAGTCCTTTAAGATTCAAAAAAACTATTCAGAGCGAAAGTAAAGAGATAACACTGAATATTGATCACGAGCAGTTACATGTCTTTCTGAGCATTGTCCCCAAAACAAAGGGAAGACTTTTTGAGGTTCGAAAAATCTATGAAATGCTTGACAACGAGGGAGTTCTAAATGGTGTCAAAAGAGGTGTTATTGCCGACGTAATAGCAAAAGTGAACGATACAAGCATTCCTATTAAAGAAGAGATTATCGCTCGAGGCACCCCTATAACTCCTGGACGAGATGCGGAAATTAAATACCACTTCAAAGTCAATGACAAAATACAATTAGTCGCTAATGATAAAGGTAAGATTAATCATCGGGAACTCAACTTGGTCAATAATGTCGAGAAAGATGAGCTTTTAGCAGAAAAAATACCGTCGGTTCCTCCCGTAGCAGGAACCGATATTTATGGGGAATCTATTCTTCCCGATGGAGTCAAAGACGCTAAAATCATTGCAGGAAAAAATGTCGAAATTAGAAATGACGGTATGAAAGCTTTCTCACAGATTGATGGGCAGGCTTTTTTGAAAAATCGTATGATTCAGGTATCGCCAATCTTTACAGTTCCTCACGATGTGGACCTCAACGTAGGTAATATTACCTTCAATGGTACGATTGTGGTTCTAGGTAATGTTCTTTCCGGTTTTACCCTGAAAGCCAAGGAAGATATTTATATCAATGGCATAGTTGAGGGAGCTCATCTCGTGGCGGGTGGTAATATCACGATTTCTGGTGGGTTGAAAGGTCAGGGTAAAGCTACGATACAATGCCGTGGTGATATCAACGTATCTTTTGCTGAAAGAGCCAGCCTTGAATGTCACGGCAATTTAAGAATTCAATCGTCTATGGTCAATACCGATGTAACCTGTTATTCAAGACTCGAAGCTCTCTCGGGCAAGGGAAGCATAGTCGGTGGAGACATAAAAGCAATCGGAGGAATCGAATGCATAGAAGCGGGTTCAAAGTTGGGAGTCGCCACTAAACTGACCGTAGGAGACAAGTTTATTGTTCGCCAAAGACTTTCTTCGGTAGTGGAAAGTCAAAATATGATCAAAGAAAGCCTAAAACAACTCAATCAGAAAATTATAGAAAATAAAGCGATCTTCGAGCAAATAGACAGCCTACCTGATGACAAAAAAGCTCCTCTTCAAGAAGTTCTAGATAAAGTTACAGACTGTAAAAATCAACTGCAGGAACTTGATAATAAGCAGGAGAAACTAACGGTTCTGTTGAGAATGAAATGCGATTCAATAATTACGATAAAGAAACATACCCATCCTAACGTAGTAATAACAATTGGTCATAGTATTCTAGACGTTAAATCGCAATACGCTAACTCAACTTTTTCCGAAAATCATACCTTGAATGCAATCAAAGTAAGCACTGCTTAATAAGAAGTTCTTTCACTCAATTTATTGTGCTTGAGTGCGTTTTTCCCAATTCATACCATTGAGTTTATCTTGAAAACTTCTAAGACGGTCTTTTAACCTTGAATATGAGTTTATAACATCTTTCTGAGTAAAATTCTCTACCCTTTCCATTGCATCCGTGAGGAACTCATCTTTACGTTTCACAGCTATTGGATCCACTCTAACTACAGTTTCAAAGTCCTTATTATAGCGAACCAACATTGTAGGATAATCAGTTCCTATACCAATCGTACTGAATCTAAAAAATACGTACTTAACCTCTTGTGGCTTCAGTAAATCAAGAGATTGCATATTGTCACCCCGATAAAACATGAGCCGACGAAGATTATTTTTTTCCATCAAAAGATGAACATTTTTCAAAGACAGATATCGTGATGGATTATGCACTCTTGCAATTAAAACGCCCTCTTCGCCATTAAATAAAATCTCATTGTCTAATCTAAAGGAAATTTCCGGTGGCGCCAACTGGAATACAGCCATTGCTGCATCAATGACTTCTGTTAATATTTTAGAGAAATACAACTCACTTCCTAGAATGAAAAACATCGAATAGTACAAGGCTCGTACAGCTTGTATAACTTCTCGCACTACCAACTGATCTTGCTTATTAGAAAAAATTTCCGAATTGGCCAAACGGTAAATGGGGGATTGCTCCAAAGCGTTCCAAGATTTTACGCTACTATTCCAACCTAGCATACGCTTCAAATCCTGACCAATTGCCTCATATGCATCTTGTTGCTTCAAAGAATTCTTCTTCAACATATTGAGTCTCTCGATATATGCGTTACGACCACTAACGTTCTGAAAAACCGCTAGTCGCTCCAATTCTTTTTCACTGAGGTTTCTTAATTGAAAAATCTTTGGTAATAAATCTAATTCGATCCCAACCAATTTAACCAGTGCAAGGTAATGTCGAGAGTTTTTAACAGTTCGCGGCATTCCATCAATTTGCCGATTGACTTCCATCATAAGAGCTTTTAAGTCAAAATCCTTGTCAGGAATATTAAGAAATTGATCAACCTGTACGGGAAACTCGATCTTTTCTTCAATACCTCTTGAATATGCAGTCACAAACTCACTCATGTAAGCTTTAAAATCAACTTCATCAAAGTGAGTGTCCGTATAGTGATTCACTTTTTTCAAATATCGCATAGCCCTCTTCTGAGGCCATTCACCATCTTTTATTTTGTATGTGGGATCCATGAAGTCTTTAAAGACATTCATAACATCCTGCAACATAATGTTGCGACTGTAAGCCCAATTATTTAATTTTTGAACTGCACGTGTTCGCAGTCGTTTCCCAGAAAATTGAGGATAATGACTTAGAAAAAAGGTTTTTGAGCTTTGACTTTGGCGAGTCGCCCAACCAAATTTCACACTAGTTTGAAGTGAGATTTCCAGTTTAACTCTGTGGACTGATTTGGCTCTATCAAATAAACTACCCGGTAATTTAACGTAGCTTTGTTTGGTAAAAGTTCTATTGGAATCTACGCTAACACCACTACCTTCAGCAACTTTTTTGTTGAGCTTTTCCACCCAATTTGATGGACTTTTAGGATAATTCACATCTTCCCAGAGACGAATATGAAGATCGCTTTGTACCGCAGACCTTCTGCTTTTATCACTAAAAAGAAGTCGTATCCAGAGGTCTCCATCTTCTTCTTCAAATAATATAGATTCGTCACTCTCTGCAAAAACTTGTGAGCGCACATCAATTGAATGGAAGGAGTGGTACGAAGTATAAGCCTCCGCTATAACTTGACGTTCAGCCTTGGCTCCATTAGCAGAGCTACAACTGGCTACCAATAAAAATCCAATAAAGAGAAAAAATCTAATCCACATTCTTAATCACAGCACCGAAATCTTCCACTAACTGATTCAAACCTGGGTCTTTCATCAGCTTTTGCTTAAGCTCATCGGAAACAAAATCCTCCGAACTATTGTTGTTTTCGGCTGTGTGACTTGATTTATTTATTGCCTGAGGCTTACTCGTTGATTCCTCGGATGAACCAGGCGCCTCACCCAGAACAAACTCTACAATAATATTAGAGTCATATCGATGCTGAATTAAGTCCAACAACTGGCTCTGGTGGCGCTCCTCCTGAATTTTATTAAAATGAAATTCATGAGTAGGTGCAAAATATAAGCAAAGCTTTTCACCCTCTTGACGAACTTGAACAGGTTCTATGAAAGCCTTTAACATAGGATTCTTATTTTTAACCTCTTTGAGAATTTGTTGCCAATTACGTTCAGCCTCCGGGTAGTGAGATAAACTTTCATCCCTTAACTTTACCGTCGGACGCAGACTAGTGCTCTCAGTGGATACAGAATCATCTTTAATCGCTATATTCTGCTTCTTCAATGATTCTAACTCTTGCTCAATTTTCTGAATACTACGCTTAATCTGAGGATCTAGTCCTGAGCTCACGCCATCCGTGGATGGCGGAGTAATTAGCCCAATTTCACCATGTAATTCTGGAAAAAGAGAGCTTCCCATTTCATCGATTACTTGCAATAAATGCTTGTAAATTCGCATCCAACGAGTCGCCTCATACTGAGCTACAAAACTTGGAATCTCGCGGTAATTTGCAGGAACCTGTAATTGAAAATATATGTAGTGCTGCACGCGTTCCAAAATCTGCAATAAAAGTTCACGAGGATCTTTTCCACTTCTCATAAACACTTTGTAAGCTCTAATAAGTTCACTGCGATTCTCACGAATTAGATGCTCAAGAAGTCGATCAATCTCTTCCGTTGCAGCCAAACCCAACATGGAATAATACTCTTTTTGGCTAACATGAACACCACAAAAATGCACTGCACGCTCCAAAAGAGTTAATGTGTCACGCATTCCACCAGCGCCCCGATTCACCAATTTTTCTATTACCACATCATCCACTGCTAAACTTTCCAAATCCATTACCTCTCGCAGACGCTTTTCTGCCTGCTCTGGATTTAGTAAATCGAAATCTAACCTTATACAGCGCGATACGATTGTGCTCAGAAGTTTTTCAGGCTCAGTGGTCGCCAGAATGAAAATCACATAAGGAGGCGGCTCTTCCAACGTTTTCAAAAAAGCATTAGCCGCTTGGGGCGTAAGCATGTGTGCTTCGTCTATTACAAAGACTTTATATTTATCTTTACCTGCAAGTGGAGGATATTGAACCTGATCTCTGATTTCTCTAAAGTCATCAATTTTACGATTACTAGCAGCATCCAACTCAATAAAGTCGGGGTAATTACCCTGCATGAAAGACTTACAATTATTGCATTCCAAGCAAGGATTGCCATCCGTAACAGACAAACAATTTAATGCACTTGCGAAAATTCTTGCTGAAGTGGTCTTACCTGTTCCTCTAGGACCGCAAAACAAATAGGCGTGAGAAACCTGAACTCGCTTGATAGAGTTCCTCAGCACTTGAACAACACGTTCCTGCCCACTTACCTCATCCCAAATTCTTGGGCGATATTTCCGATACAAACTGGATTGCTGATGCATGACCAATAGGATACTGTGCATCTAGATGAACGAACAATCATTTTTCAATGAATAGTTAGTTAATTAGAGCTCTTGCTCCTCACGCCCATACTTAATAATTTCCTGAAGATTCTCCATATTCTTAACGCATTCTTGTACAAACAGGTTCTCAGGTGGACCAATCTTGATTACTTTGTCATACCAAATGATCGCCTCTTCTAATTTATACAAACCTTCCTTACTCAACGCCATTAGGTAACAAAGTTCACTCTCTTCACCATAAATATCTAGTGCCTGTTCCAACAACTCGATATTTTGCTCATGTCTTTCAGAATAAAAATAAGCGTATCCCAACCATAATGTACTGTCCAAGCTCACTAGCTTATTATTATTAAGCTCCAATGCCTTTAGCATATACTCAAGCACCAAAAAATAATTTTCATTAGAGTAAGCATTTGAAGCACTTTGAATATTATTTTTTACATATAAATCAATAGCATCTTTGCGGTACTGCTCATCACCCTCTAACTTCTTAGAAATCACCAATGGCTCCAAAACTTTGACACTCTGACGATAAAAACCAAGCTGATGATAATTTCCTGCTAGAGCCAAACGCGCCATATGATGGCTAGGCTTGAGTTCGAGTGCACGTTTGAAACTGGCTATCTCAGCAGAAAGCTGGCGTTTATCCATGGGATAATAAGTAGTTAGTTTACCGCGAAGATAATGAAGTTGAGATTCTTTCGGATTTCTTCGCAATCCCTGTTTTTCCAACTTAGAAAGAAAAGCATCTGTAGTTTTCATCGTTTCATTAGATAGTAAACTGCGGGCGCGCTTCTCTCGTTTTAAGTCATCTTCAATTAATTCTCCAAGCCTAAGGTAGGCCGATCGCAAATATGGATCAAAATCAATCAAAAGGTATAAATATTGACGCAATTCATTCTTAGATGAATGAGTCTCAAACAAGCGAATGCTATCCTTCAGTGAGTCAAGAACCTTGGACTTAAATGTCTGCATTCTATTAGAACTCCGGCTCTTTTTTGGAAACCTTTGCTCCAAAGTTTTCAGAATGCTAGCCATATCTTCAAACATAGATCGAATGAAAAGTAACTCACAAGCAGAAAGTAATTCTGTAAAACTAAGCCCATCAAACTGTGAATAACGAACTAGGTAATCTCTTCCATTTGACCAAGTATTAAAGTTTCTAGGATATTGCAGGAGCAGTCGTCCAATTTCAAAATATGTTTTAGAATCCTGACTGGATAGTAGAACTAATTCTTCCATCCTTTTAATTCCAAGATCTTTACGACCATATTTGAAGAGAAGTTCTGCTTCTTTACGAACCTGATTTGTACCCACATCATAAATGTATTCTGAGAGGTTCGTTTGTAATTCCTTTAACTTACGAATGACTAATGGATCATCATTTAATTTTAAGCCTAAATTGATATAAACCTGACTCATTGGGAATTCGCGTTGATTAAAAAGAATTAATGCATAGCTATATAAAAAGCGCGGTTCGAAATCCTCATGCTCCAACTCGAACTCTAAAAATTTGCGAGCCTTACTTTTCTCACCACGATAAAGAAAGTAATCACCTAATTCACCCCACTTAAATTCATCGTACAAATCTTTTTTAAGCAGGCTCATGTAAATTTCAGCCAAAAAGGGAAAGTGAGCTTTCTTCTCAAGAGTCTTTACTATCTTACGAATTTTGCCAGGCTTATCCCTAAGGGTTGCTTTCAACTTCAGGAAAATTTTAAACGCCTCTCTCGGCTTTTTTCGAGAATTCAGGACAATTGAGGAAATGAGCATAGTTTCATAAAACTCATCATTTTCTCCCTCAGGTAATAAAAAGCTACTAATTGCATTTGCTAGAACACCTAGACGAACTTGTTGTCCTGTACGCTCGTATATCTGAGCCAGATATTTATAAATCTTTAAATTTTTTGGCTGTATTTGGCTAGCTAACTCAAATAAAGTCTGAGACCTATCTAGTTCATTCTTTTCGAAAAGAATCACTGCCCCTTCATACAAATCCTCAAAACTGTATTTTCCTGCAGCTAGTTCATTTTCAACTCTGAGCTCACTTAATGAATTAGAGCGCTCGGTTTTAAAGGTTTGGCTACAAGTATTTTTGGTCCATAAAAAGATGGAAGCTATAAAAAAAATATAAAATAATAACCGCATACTCTGCATGATACTATTCATGTATCGGAGCTAATGCATTTGCAAGCAAGGAAAGATCGAAGAGAACACTGGCAACAATAGCCTCAACTATCACAATTGCTCTTAATGCTACGCATGGATCATGCCGTCCTTTAAGATCTAAAACATTATGACGGCCTTCTCGATCAATTGTATTTTGAGACTTGAAAATTGACGCCGTTGGCTTTATATGAACTCTAGCTACGAGCTGCTGCCCAGAACTTATACCACCTAGTACACCGCCACTAGAGTTAGTTTTAAATCCCTCGGGGGTTAATTCATCATTATTCTCAGAACCTAGTCTGCCAACCACGGACACACCGTCTCCAATTTCTACAGCTTTCACAGCATGCAAACCCATTAAGGCATAGGCTAATCGTGCGTCTAATTTCTCGTACGTCGGCTCACCCCAACCAATGGGTACACCATCAGCCTTAACTTCTATAACTCCACCGATACTATCACCTTGCTGTTTTACCCTTAGAATCTCCGCTTTTAATATATCGAGTTCCCCTTCAACCTCACCGACTTGTTTCAGTTGAGCATCTACGCTAACTCCGCTATGCGATAAAAACTGTTTCGCAATAGCTCCTGCAATTACCCTTCCTGCAGTCTCTCTTGCTGAAGAACGACCACCTCCATAAGGGTCATAATTTACATATTTTTTGTGATAAGTGTAATCGGCATGTCCTGGACGATAAAGATTCCTTAAAATCTCATAATCCTTGCTGCGCTTATTTTGATTAGTGATCATAAAGCTTAACGGGGCACCCGTGGTGCGACCATCAAAAAATCCTGACAATAATTCGAATCTATCCTTCTCCTTGCGTGAGGTCGTAAACTTACTACTACCAGGACGTCTCCTATCTAATTCACTTTGTATAAATTCAAGATCAAGAGCAAAGTTTGGAGGAACTCCATCTACAACAACCCCAATCGCTGGACCATGAGATTCTCCCCAGGTAGTAAAACGAAAAATTTTTCCAAAACTATTGGATGCCACAAGCTCTCCTTATTCTTTGACAGATGTCTAAAACAGAATCGCTTTCATCTATCTGTATAACTACATCTGCAGCCTTTTGCAGTAAATGAGATCTACGCTCCAGAGCAATTGTATATTCCTGATCAACATCTCTAGCTTCAAACAATATAGGTCGATCTCCGGGATCATTGTTTCTTCGCTGAATTAAAAGCCCTAGGGGAACTTCAAGATACACGCAAATCGCTCGTTTATGAAGGTAACGCATAGCCGATCGGTTTTCTATCATGCCACCACCTGTTGCCAAAACTAGATTCTGTGGGGGAAGATTAAATAAACATTGAGTCTCGAGAAGTCTAAATCGAGATTCACCAAAAATACTAAACAGCTCACTAATACTATAGCCCTCTTGAGTAACCAGAATTTGGTCGGTATCAGAAAAATCCCAATTCATCTGTGAAGACAAAGCTCTTCCTACAGTAGTTTTACCGCTGCTACGTAAACCTAGGAGGCATATCCAAGACTTCATAATATTTCCAACAATTCAAAAGCTTGTTCGTACTCCATGTGGGAGCCATTGCACCAAATCTTCTGCTGCAAAAGAGCTTGATGGAGAAAAAGATGAAGACCGCTTAAAGTGCGTCCCTTCGCATCCTCCACTAACTGCATCAATTTCGTTTGACGTGGATAATATATACTCTCTACAAGACTTACTGATGAATTAATCCAATTCGGAGGAATCGGACTATTAGAGTCTTCACCCATACCAACTGAGGTACACTGAATGATAAGGCTATCTGATAAATCCAATTCTCTATCCCATTCTACCCACTGAACACCATAACTTTCAGCTAAGCGTCGTGCTCTAT
>CAZYUV010000083.1:0-12626 GCA_964650625.1 uncultured bacterium | reverse complement strand
TCAAATTTTAATAAATAACATCATTACCGGTGAGGACTTTGAAGATCTGGCAGATTGGTATTTAGAACTGTCAGATAAGCATAGAAGTGTGCTGAATCTTATAAAACCAGAATTATTTGAAGATTTAATGAAGAAATTTCCAAATTATGATCTAAATGAACCCTCTCTAAAAGCCTGGTTCTGTTTCTATGAAATATTTAAAGAACTCAATCATAAAAGGGTCGATGGATGGTTAAAAACAAGTTTGAGGCATAGTTTGAACTTAGCTGATGTTGAGAATAGTCAAAAAATAAAACTAGCAATTTATTTGTTGGAATATGGTGAATTAGACTATGCTGAGACTATTTTATCGAAGCTTAAATTTAAAGAATCTAAGTATGAAATCGAGGTTAGTCTTTATAGAAAATTGTTTTTAGTCAGTTCAAATAAACGAGATTTAGGAAAATATATTCATAGTATTAAAACCTTGGATTCATTTTCTAGATCGAGAATGATTCGTCTTCTTTTTGAATCAATTTCTCGTGACGAATTCATACAAAATTATGAGACATTAATCGAGTTATCAAGGTATCAAGAGAATAGCGAAAGTTCCCGGCTAAATTTTGAGTGGATTCGTTGTGCAATTCGATTAAATTTTTTTACAGATGCTGCACTGGAATTAGAAAGATTTCATTCAAACCAAAAAAAGAATGGCTTTAAGCAGCGTAGCCACTTAGGAGAGTTAACTGAACTATGGTTGGAGCTTGGGTATACTCACAAAGCTCGAGAAATTCTCTTGAATAACTTACGAAATTCCTGTTCAAATTTGAGTTGTTTCTCTGAAATTACCCCTCTCGCTTTGACTACGATTGACAATGATAAAGATTCAAGTAAATTATTACTGGTCAAAGAATACTTTGAAAATTTAAATCACTGGCTATCTAAGAATGATTCTGTCCGAGCGAACTTTTGTTCAGAGATTGGCTTTGAAGAATATTGTGATGGCAATGGTTATTTTTCTAATCTCTGAATTAATGTTCTTAAATCTTTTTGAATTTCGGTATTTTTCGGGTCTAGGCGGTTAGCTTCTTTAAGTAGTTCAAGACATTTTTTAGGGTTCGAATCAAAATACTGATTACTCTCTAGAAATAGATGCATCGCTTTATTTTTAGATTTATTTTTGATACCGGAAATTTCAGATTTCCAAAGATCTAAAGCTGAGATTTGTTTTTGCGGTTTTAGCCCGATATGAAACCAGAAAGTTAGAGAATCCAAAGATTCCACACTCATGGGTCTGTAAAACTTTTCGAGAATTTTACTTGAAACTAGATGGGCAAAATAATATTCACGAATTGCTTGAAGGAATTGATTAGAATTAAAATTATTTGCAGAAGATAAATCAGTGAGATTGAAGGTTTCTTTTTTTCGGTTAGTGAAAGGATCCTTTCCGGTTATTATTAGACTAATTTTACCTGAGTGAGTCCAGTCCGAGAATAACTTTAGTTTGTTACTCATCCATGATTTTCTAAGTAACTCTACGGCTTCTTTATTTAAGTCATCCAATTCAGTGACCGAGCCACTAAAATGTATAATATTTCTGGGAAATAATAAAATGTTTCGTGTGTGGTAATGCAGCGCATGATTCATGTAAAGACTACCATTCACTATTCCCTCAGATTCAAAAACTTGAGCTAAATTATTTCGCATCGTTCTAATCTCGGATTTATACCATCCCAGTGGATTTTGATGAATCGATTTGAACCCCTCGAAGTAAATAGATGAGAGTTTGTTTAATCTTGGATTTTGTTCCAGCGCAGGCAAATTCGGAAAAAAGTTAGTTATTAGGAATAGACCAGCAAGAATAACTATTAACTTTTCAAACCTTGGTGCGTGCATTCCCAATAGCAAATAAAGTAGTAGTTGCGGTAAAAAAAATAAGTATGAGCTTTTGGCTACCCAAGATACATACAAAGCGCTATTGTTAGTCAGTGTTATCAATGTAATAAGAATGAGAAGCGATCGAATCCCCTGCACTCTGTACTTCTTGATTAGGTAAGCGCATAAGGAGTATCCCAATACCAAGACAAGCGCAGCATTAGAAATTGATTTTTGCTCTGAGGGAGGTTCAAACCATATCCAAAAAGTGACAAAGATCATGATCAAAAGCGGACTTGATGATTTGAACCAGAGACATTGAGGTTTTGTAGAATTTTTAATGCGATATTTTTTGATCAAAAATATTGCTGGAATAATTAGTAAAATACTAAAAGTAAGGTAGATTATTAAATGATTTAAATTGATAAAAGGTGCATGAGATAGGCTTGTTTGTAAATATTCATAACTTTGCTGCCAAGGGTATAGTGGCAGCGCTACTATGGGAGTCACTAGTATTACTAAATTCTCACGTATGGATCTCGGTTTGCCCATTATCTGCCATATGAAATATGCACCTATGAATGATAAGAAATGTACCACTCCCATATGCTTGAAGATCATCGATACCCAGAACAGAAAAGCAGTAAATAAGAGCCATTTAAAACTTCTTTTACGATAATAAATAATGAAGCTTAGGACTCCCGCGAATGAGTAGAATGCATTAAATGCGTGGGGCGAGAATCCTTTGAAGCAGATTTGTGAGGCAGGTAGGAAAAATAACCCCCAAAACATGAGTAAGTTTCGCCACTTTAAAGATTGGCCCCATAACAAAGGAACAAAGGGTAGAAATAAGAATAATATTATTAGATATGGTTCTTTCAAGAAGAAGGAATCAAGCTTAAGAAAACAGATTAACCATGCGAGCAATGCAGGACCATCAGGGTAAGCATCCGTAAAGAATTCATTTGATAAAATGAAGTAATCTAAACCAAGTACTTCAAAACCCTTTAGGAAATTAAGTAAAGGATAATATAACTGATAGATTCCGTCCTTATCTGGAGCGGGTTGTACAATAATTACCCAAGTTAAAAGATACAGAAGCGGAGGACTCAGATACAGTATAAGTCGGTACCAATTGTCGATACTTTTTTTCATTAAACTTTATTCATCTTGACTAAATAATTGATCGGCGAGATCGTGAGCTTCACTGTTACCAGGGTCCATTTCTAGAGCTTTGCGCAGGTTCAGCTTTGCTTGAGTTTGATTTGTTGTAAGCATAGTCTTGGCTTTCGAAAAAAACCATCTTGCTTGAGCTTTTCTAAGAGAACTACTTTCTAGAAAAATTTTGATCTGCTCAATATCTCTTCTAGCTATTTCATGATTAGGATCAAGTTTGATAGTTTCCTTTAATAGATTTAACGCTTTTAATGGTTGCTTTTGCTGATATTGTAAACTTTCATGATATAGATTTGAGGCTTTAACTCTAGACGATTCGAGTTCAATGATTCTTAAATCCTTGAGAGCCTCTTCGTGGGCAGGGTCCAATTTGATAGCTTCTTTTAGCATAGATTCAGCCATTAAAGGATTTGACTTAAATATTTCGGAAGCCTTCTTAAACAACTCATCCGCTTTTTTGTGTTCATTTGTTTTTGGCCCTTTCCAGCCTTTATTTATACGACTTTCAGCTAATACTAGATCCTCTTTTGCACCTTTATGTCCTGGGTCCAGCCTTAGAACTTCAGTAAGAATGTCAGCTGCTTTGGATGGATCAATTTCAAAAAATTTAGTACTTTCCTTGAATAGTAACTCGGCTTTTCTTTTATTGTTTTCTGTTTCTTCAGGTTTTGATAACTTGATTTCATTCAAAATTTTGAGATCTTTAATCGCTTCCTCATGAAATGGGTCAAGTTTCAAAACTTTCTTCAAAAGCGACATGGCTCGCTGTGGATTTTTATCAAAGAATTCGGTACTTTTCTTAAATAAGTTTCGGGCCTCTTCTTTGCGTTGTTCCGAATTAAAATCCATTTCAATATCAGAAACGCGATTGTTCCAGTCTTCCTTTTTTTTCCAAGGTAAAGAATCAGAATCTTCTAAAATGTTAGCTAGTTTAGCCCAGCCGTATTTTTCTAAGATTTCCCCTTCCCATGTTCTTAGGAGTTTTTGAGCATGCTCTATTTTATGATTTATGGATTGATTATCAGGATCTAGTTGAACTGCTTTCATGAGTAAGACTATGGCAGCAAGAACTTGTTGTTGCTCTAAATATAGATCTGATCTCAATAGATAATTCTGAGCAATTTCTAAATTTGGATTTTGATATTTCTTATAGTCATCGAGTAATATTTTCAAAGATTTTGAATCTGAACTTTGTTTTGGAATGTTAAGTAGCTTTTTGTGTACGTAAAGATCCAATTTAGAAAGGTAAGATTCGATAGAATACTTTTTATAAAATATAGATAGTAAGTCCTGTTTTTGTAAGAATTGGAAGAATGGATCATGTAGCCAACTTTTTACATTGGATACTTTTAAAATATTCCCTTTGTCAATCTTTGATAATGATTCGGTTTCATATTTTACCCATGGACTATTGCCCACTAAAATAATTGGGATACGAGCCTCCTCCAGTAAATTTGTATAAAAGTTATCTTTCATTTTCAGAAGACTGGAGTAGATTGATTTTAGATGCTTAGATGAAAGGTCTTCAGGTAAAGATATTTTTGGGATATCGTAAAAAAATTGATTTGGATAATGAAACTGAACAGCATCGTGATGATGAATTCCATATCTTCCCATGAGAATTGGTGACTTTAATTGAGTAAAGTTGATTGTTTTTAAGATTTTATCCAATGATTTACGGTTGATCGTTACCATAGTCTTTTGCCAGCCTAAGGGATTCTGATGAATCATGTTGAACCCTCTCGCATACAAACGAAATCCGTAAGAACCTGCTATAGATTCCAAAGTACTAAGTGAAGGAAAAAAGTTAGATATTAAAAAAAATGTAGTGCCCAAACAATACAACTTCCAATTATCTACTTTGGATTGGATGATAAGAACGAGTAGCAAGAGATATGGTAAAACAAAGAAGGCTGATATTTGGCCGAGTCTTGAAAAGTAGAATACCAAAGCGGTAACCCCTAGCATAATGAATGCAAGAATCATAAATCCGTTATCAGTTTCAAACTGTCCCCATCTCAATACACCTATTAAGCAGGCATTGCCTATTACAAAACTTAATAACATCCAAATCAGACCATGAAAATCTGGTTGCAGTGTGAAGATGCCCAAAATTGATAATCCACTGATTACAAAAAATCCAAGATTTATGAATAGATGCTCAATTGGTAATCTTCCAAAATCCTCTGAAACACCTTGAAACCATGAAAATAGTAAAATAAAAAGAGCCGATCCTCCCATAATCCATAGCAATGTGGAACTTATGAGTGGGTTGTAGTTCTTTAATGATTCAAAATAAGGAATCAAACTCTGTTCAGGATAGGATTGAATACCCACTAAGATAATAGCTAGACCTACGATAATAGGAATTATTAGTGATTCACTTTTTCTTTTTTTCCAAAGTAAAAAAGTAATCCACAAATTTATAAAAATGATGAGTCCAAGGTGTTTGATACTACACGTGAAAATAAAAAATATGATTCCTAGGATCAAAGAAATGAATCTTTCATTTTTACGATAGTCATAAATCAGGAAAATAGCGGCCAAATTGTAGAGCACAATGAAGGAGTGCAAATTAAGATTCTTGAGGCATAGTTGAACCGGGGGAAAGAAAAAAATGAGGATTAGAACGAACCAGAGATTGAGTTTCTTGGCCTGAATCAGCAATGCGGTAAGACATAGTGGTATAAGTAGAAAAGTACTCAACAGCCAAGGAGTTTCTATAAATAGCTGTTGTAATCCCACGAACGCAATGATCCAAGGGATAAATAAAATACCCGAGGGATACTCTGACGGCATAAGTTGTTTTAAAAATATGAAATCGTTACCGACCAAAGTAGAAGCTTTTAGATAATTCAAAACTGGGTAAAGCGTTTGACTTAGAGAATCTCTGTCGGGAAAAGGTTCCACATAGCAGACCCATGCCCAAAGAAATATGAAGCAAGCTAGAAAGCCAAGTAGGATTTCTAAACCCAAAATAATAAGTTTTCTGTTCATCCGATACATTTTAATACACTGTAATACTCAATTTTCTAGGAATTTATCGAAAGAATTTGGTAATTGCGAACGAATCGCTTCATAGTCAGTTTTTATTTTGGAATTAGTTGGATTAAGTTCAAAAGCTATTCGTAGATGTTTATAAGCTTCAAAATAGTTCGCTTGATCTAAGAATTTTGTGCCTAAAGTATGAATTTTTATGGCCTCTCTAGATCTTATTTGGTGCTGAATTTCAGGATGAATTTTTTGAAACCAATCTGGTGGAGTCTTTCGATAAAGATCAATCGGAAGATGAATGCCTAATCGACTAAGTTCTAGATTCATTCTTTTTGGTTGATCTTTAATTTTAGGCGTATTTCTATGAATATAGAGATGTATGCGAGGGTTACTCTTGGGTATTTCGTATTTTTTATAATGTTGGCTAATCTTCCCTGATTTATGAAGATACTTAAAAAAAGATCCACTTAAAGACATACCGATTTCACCTTTGCGATCTGGATTGTTTTGTAAATCAGCTAAGGGTGCTGATGGTTGATGATCTATCTCCCAAGGTTTTACACCCTCGATAAGGTAGCTGAATCTTTTTTCTCTCAACCAGTCTTCGAATAATTCATGTTTGCGTTGACCATAAGTTATCAAAAACTTATTCAGATCTTTTTGAGGTAATTCATCTAACCTTTTTAGACTAGTCACGGGTGACGAAAAATTTACAGGAATACTCAACAGTAATCTTGAGTTAAAGTGCAGGTTGTTAAAAGCACAGAGAGATTTATTATTAGAAAAATTATACTGACTCAGAATCGTTTCTAATTCTAATTGGGTAATTTTCATCTCCGATTTTTGCCAGCCGAGTGAGTTAAAGTGGAGATTCTTGATTAAATTTATACTCAAACGCATTCCATTACCTTCTAGCCAATTCTGTAGTTGACTACTTGTTGGAAAGAAGTTACTGCAGCAAAAGCATACGAGTAAGAAGCAGAGTTTTCGTGAATTACTTCTAGTTTCTAGAAAGGATTGGATACACACCAGCAATAAAGAAAAAGTCAAAAAAGCCAGAATTTTTTGGTTAGAGAATTCGTAGAATATTAAACAATTCATCATGCATACAGTTGTTACAAGAAATTCAAATTTACCGATGCTATGGAACTTATACGAAAAGCTGACAAAAGTAATGGTGATATACCCAAAAACAAAGGTTATCAGGGTAATCCAACCAGCAGTACTTGATTGAGGATCTTTGCAGATCAGATATATGCTTAATATTAGAAAACAAAATAGTAATAAGAAATCTTTATAGAACTTTGGAGGGTCTGGAGCCTTAGTATTAGTAGTAAAAAGGTAGCTAGATAAGAGGAGTAAATTTGGCATCAGCAAGATGAGTATTTTTGATAAGGTCTTAGGTAAATGATCTGGAATTAATAATCCGTTCATGAAAAAAGTTAAATTTTCAGCATAGTAATAGGGAGATGAAAGTAGGGCAACAATGAAGATCGCCATAGAAACTTTGACAAGTCTTTGATGGTCTTTTATTAACGATACATAGGTGGCTATCAGAATATTGATAGAGAAAAGTAATCCACTAATACCGGTAATCACTGAGTACCATGTGCAAATTGAAAACCCAAGTAAATGAGCTAATTTATTATTATTTATGTACGATCGCATAAATAATACAGACATTAGGCTAAATACGACGCTGCTGCTATTAGTATAATCTGCTTTAAGTAGAATTTGAATCGGTGGAAAAAAGAATATTATGGCGATAAATATCCAACGTGATTTTGTATCGAAATCAAAGAATAATGTAATAGAGCAGATAGCAAAAATTAATGGTATTACCACAAGGTAATGGGCCTGAATGAAAAGCGGATGTATATTTAGAGTGCTTATAACTGCAGCGGGAATTAGTAAACCCAGTGGTGAATTGTCAGTGATAACAATTCTAGATAAAAATGAGTATTCTGGTTGGAATACCATTGATCCATGCAAGTAGTTCAAAAAGGGATAAAAAAAACTACTGAAGTCTTCCACAGAGGGCACAGAATTCACCTTAATTTGCCAAGCCAAGAAATAGATGGATAAAATCGTTCCAATCAACACGGTATGAGTGTATTTACTGTTTGACCTTAGCAACTTGATGATTTCCATTATTTACTTTTTGAGTTTATACCTAGTTGTAACTTAAGTAGCTCTAAGTTCTTTTGAGCTTTTTTATGATTAGGATTAAGCTTTAAGACTTTGCGAAGAAGAATAAGGGCCCGTACTTTATTCTGCTTTAATATCATTGAGCTTTCTTTAAATAGTTTTTCTGCTTTAGTTTTAGTGGCAAGATGTCCTTGTTGTGAAATAAAATTTTGTGCTGATAAGTTTTGTTCCAAAATATTTAAGTCTCGCAACGCTTCGGCGTGACTCGGTTCCAATTGTAAAGTTTTGATTAGATAATCCTTAGCTAATTTTTGATTTGAATTAAAAACTTCTGACGCTTTTTGAAAATAATAATCGGCTTTATTACTCCGTATTCCAGCTTTACCTGTTTTTAATAAAGGTTTAGGGATAGTCATTGCATTATCGTTTAGTAGATAATCTCTGACCTCTGTACTCAAATCATCGAGACTCCCTTGATAGCCCCACAATTGATTTAATCCAGGTTGTAGATTATCAGCTTCTCCTCCAATTTGATGAAGCTTATGTTTAGCCTTGAAACTATTGGGTAAACTATTAAGGACAATTTTAAGGTCTTGGTGAATATCTTTATGTAAAGGATCTAATTGATTAGCCAAACGCAAAAGTATACTTGCCTCCCAGAACTGATTTTTATCGAAATGAATTGAAGCTTTTTCAAAAAGTAATTTAGCAATTAGAATTTCAGGGTTAGTTACTAAGCGATACTTATCTTTAATTGCAACTAAACCAGGTTTGTAAGATGTTTGATTAATTTTTCGTACCTTATCAAACCTACGATGTATATATAGCAGTAGTTCAGTTTGGGATTCAGATGGTAAAAATTGCACGTCATATAATTCATCTAGAGATTGATGCTCAATTAAATGTTTCCATAGAGCTAAATTTAGCCAATTACGAAATTCGTTACGTTCGAAAATATTTGGAACATTATTTAGATCTATTTTAATTTTTAGGTATTCGGACCAAACATCATTACCAACTATGAGCAGGGGAAACTCCCCTTCTTCCAGTAGGTAATTCAAACCTTCTAGTTTATTGATTTTCAAATGTTCATAAATTTTTTCGAGCTTTTCTGACGGTAATTGCTCCAATAATGTCATCGGAGGAAAAGAGAACAAAAAATGATCGGGAAATTGTAGTTCGAGAGCTGTATAAGAGTGTAGATGAGGATGGAGTGTCAAAAGTGTTTTTGGCCCCTTTTCAAAATCTATATTGGATAGAGTATTCTCGATGGAGTTACGGTATAGACTAATTTTTGATTTATTCCAATTGAGAAGGTTTTGATGCAAAGTATTCAAACCACGCGCATAAAGTCCGAAGCCTTTACTTCCAATTCTGTTTTCTAAGTCTTTCAGATTTGGAAAAAAGTTACTTAAAGTCACAAACGTGATTAGGATGAGAATGGGCACTTTAAGGGTTTTATTCTCCTCGAAAGTCACTAACATGAGAACATATATCGTTGGAAAGAAGATCATTGAAACTTGCGCTAGTCGTGAAAAATAGAGAGTTAAAGCCAAAGTTAGACTAATTAATATAAAAAGTATCTTCAGACCTCTTAAATCTTTGAAATCAAATTGAAGCATGAAAATTATGATAGTTAATGAGCCTATTATCATGCTGAGTAACATGCAGAGAATGGGGCTAAAATCAGAATCCAAGCTAATTATCCAACACAAACTAATTGCCAAGAGGAAAAAAATTAAACCATTATCAAACAACTTTGGTATTTGTGCTTTTGAGCGATTACTTTTAGCGCAGGCTATTAAAACTAAAATACCTACAATTACAGTTATTAAAGTGATTGACAGCGCAAGACTAGAATCTAATTCGGGATTGTGAGCCATTATTCCGACTACATATTTTTTAAAGCCACTATGAAGGTAGAATGGCAATGTTAGTAAAGCTACAATGCCAGCGACATTAAACAATTCTTTGATAGGCTCATTTTTATTAGTTTTCCAAAGAAGCAAGGTAAACCAACCCATAACGAAGAAGACGATTCCTAGGTGTTTAACAGAACATGCAAACCAAAGTAGACATACTGCGGATACACAAAGACTACGTTTTCTAGTCTTAAGAAAGCGAAAAAAGAATGTCATTCCGCCTAGAAAAAAAATAAAATTGAATGAGTGTAAATTAAAGTTTTTAAGAGCTATTTGGTTAATTGGAAATGTAAATACTAGTAAGATGAAGATGATTTGTTTTACACCTTTAAAACCAGATTGAGTTGCTATTAGGCTCAGTACGAATACCAAAATCAGATTAACAAGCCATGGTTGATTTAAGACAAAGTCTTGTAAGCCTAATGAGGATATAAGCGCAGCTAGAAGAAGTCCGCCATTTGGATATTCAATAGGAATTAAATCTTTTAAGAAAATGAAATCGTTACCAATTTCAATAGATGCTTGAAGATAATTTTTGAAAGGAAAATAAAATTGACTTATAGAATCTCGATCTGGATATGGTTCAACGACTAGAATCCAGGCTAGGAAAAAAAATCCGTACGCAATGAAGGTAAGGATTGTGGTCCACCAACTTCGATTAATAGTCTGCTGCATAAAGCTTTATTTTAACTTACAGCGGTCAAGTATTCTAAATCGTCTCTTATCATTCAATAAATTCTCTTGATTCTTAAACACAGCCAAGGCAAACTATCAGGCCTTAAATAATTTTATGTATACAAGGAGCAGCTGTGTACAGATTCATTTTTGTATTACTAGGACTCACTTTAATAAACTTTAACTGTGAAGCACGATCAAAATATGTATTTCTTCTTATAGGAGATGGCATGGGTATTGCCCAGAGAACGTTAGCCGAATTTCTTGCTAATAGTCGCGTATCAGAGCAGTCGGGAATCGTCAAACTCAATATGAATAAACTTCCTGTGCAGGGATATTTACATACTTATTCTTCTGATAGCTATATTACCGATTCTGCTGCCAGCGCCACCACCTATGCAATCGGTAAAAAGACGTATTCTGGTTCAATAGGTTTGGACAAAGATGGAAGTAAAACTGACCTCACTTTGATGGACTATGCTCGTAAGCGTAAAATGAAGACAGGAATAATTACCAATGTTCCCCTTAATCACGCCACTCCAGCTGCATTTTACGGAAGAGTAGTCAATCGTCGTTTATACAATAAGATTGCAGATGATTTAGTTGTTGCACCATTTGATTTTGTTGGTGGAGCCTGTATTAAAATTTCAAAAATGCCTGGATTAAAGAGAACCGCTGAATATTATTATTCAAAAGCAAAAGAGAATGGCTATACTTTTCATGGTAGCGATATTGCAGCCTTTAAGCCTAAAGCTAACCAGCGTGATTGGGTCATGCCTGATGATTGTGGTAAAGGTGCTGATATACCCTATGCTATCGATCGGAAAGGAGATAATCATACTACTCTTAAGGATTATGTAAGTATGGCCATTAAGTCTCTGAAAAATCCCAACGGATTTTTTCTTATGACAGAGGGTGGTAAAATTGATTGGGCTTGTCACTCCAATGATGCGGCTACAGCTGCGTTAGAAGTTCTTGACTTCGACGAGGCCGTGAAGGTGGCGGTAGATTTTTACGAGAAACACCCTGATGAAACAACCGTAGTTGTGGTAGCCGATCATGAAACGGGAGGTTTATCTCTTGGTTTGTCAAAAACGAGTTATACATTGAGTCCTTCGCAACTGTTGAATCAAAAAATTTCAATGTTTGAGTTCAACAATGTGGTTCAAAAGTGGCGCGAAACCAAGCCATCTTTCGAAAAATTACTTTCAGAGCTTGGTAAATACTTTTCTTTAGGTGAATTAGATGAAAATACTAAAAATAGAATTAAGAAGGCTTATGATTTTACTTTTGATCCTAAATTAAAAGATAAATTCCCAAAGAAATTTGCATACGGTCCAAGTGAGCCAATCTCTATCCTGATGGTCGATTTGATTGCAGAACAAACTGGTATAGGTTGGAGTACTGTAGGACATACAGGTGTACCTATACCGGTATCAGCGGTCGGAGTTGGGCAGGAATATTTTGCTGGGATGGTTGAGAATACAGCAGTGTTTTCTGGTCTCAAAAAAATCTTAACTGCAAAGTAATTATTACAAATTTATTTTTCGGCAGGGCAAAAAAAAGGACCGCTAACAGCGGTCCCTTTGATTTATTTAATCGAGCGATTATCGCCGGCCACCTCGGTTGTAGCCTCCACGGTCTCCTCCACCACGATTGGAGTTGTAACCGCCTCTATCACGATTTCCACCACCGCCGCCACCGCGATTGAAACCGCCTTCTCGTGGCTTGCGCTCGCGGGACTGATTCACTACAAGAGCTCTTCCGTCTAGTTCATGACCATTGACGGCGTCAATAGCTGTTTGAGCCTCTGTATCATTGTCCATCGAAACAAACGCGAATCCTCTGGATCGACCG
>CAZYUV010000082.1:0-12720 GCA_964650625.1 uncultured bacterium | reverse complement strand
TATCCTGAGATTCTGCCTAATAATTATCATTCTCATTGTTTATATCGTGGTAGTAGAGATTTAAATTCTCGACTAAAAAGAATTCTTATGGAACCTCAACTTTACGGCAATTTGTCGCGCGATTTAGCTGGTGAAATGCAAAAATATAGTTGGTCAAACCAAATCATTTATTTTGAAGAAGCAGTTCGCTCAACCCTGGAGAAATTATGTTAATTCTTGATAGTCATTGTCATATTCAGAGTATCCCAGGGCATCCTTGGGATTCACCAGCTTCGCGATTGGTGCCTCTTCTAGATGAAGCTGGAATTCATTGCGCTCTTGTAATGGGATACGGCGAAGCTAGTTCTGAAAACCCTGAATTGATTCATCAAATGGACACGGCTATGGAACAATATCCTGATCGATTATTGGCTTTGGCAAGATTGGAACCCAAGGAGTCTGCACCTGAGACTTTGAGAAATTTGGTAGATAGTGATCGTGGTTTCGTTGGCTTAAAGCTACATCCAGTTGGTTATCGCTTACCACCAGATCATCCGCATGTAATAAATCTACTAAAAATGGCCGGCCAACTGGGAATTCCTAGTCTCTTTCATTGTGGTGATGAAGAGTATAGCTTGCCTTTGCAGATAGCTAGAGCAGCTCGACAAGTTCCTGAAGCCAAAATTATTTTGGGTCATATGGGCGGATACTTTCATGTGGATGATGCTTTGCAGGCTGCTCAAGAATGTCCCAATATTTATCTTGAAACTTCCGCTATGCCATTTCCTCATTTGGTAAATTTATGCGTCAAGGAGCTCGGAGCTGATCGAGTATTTTTTGGCAGTGACGGTCCGGGATGCTTACCTGCATTGGAAGTACAAAAAATCTATCTTGCGCAACTTAGCGAGGCACAAATTCGCGAAGTCCTTGGAGAAGCTTACCTTCGAATTTTGAGACCTAAGGATCAGCTGAAGGTTCTTAAAATGTCCGAGGTCACTAGATCTCCTCATGAAGCACCACAGAGAAATGAATCAATACCACTGGATTGTAGAGTCCATGTTAGAACTGCGGATAGAGTTAAAAAGAGTGGCGGTTTATGGAGAGTTGCAGGCATGGATCATACTCAGCTATTATCTTCAATGCGAGCAAACCGTATTGAACGAGCTTGCCTGGTAAGTGGATACAATCCTTGTTCATACCTGAAAGCCAACGATCACATTAAGAAATTAGCTCGCGAACAAGATCATTATTACTGGTGTCGTATTGATCCCCTTGACCCCGGCAGTGACTCTCAAAGTTCAGAATATTTGAAAGAAAAAGACTGTGCGGGCTTATTTTTTCATCCTTTTGAAGAGAATTTGGCTTGCAGTGCGACTTCATTTTTAACTTTCATAAGTCAATTACAAAAATATTTTCGACCAAATCAATACCTAATGATTGCAGGCGGTTATCCTTTAGTTTCACAGGCAGAACAGATAGCTCATTTAGCTTCAAATGTAGATTTAAGTATACTAGCGACTAGTGCAGGACAGATAGATATTTGCGGTGCACATTTACAGGGCGCGCTGTCAATGATGAGAGAACATTCGAATGTTTCGGTGGAGACATCTGGTATATACAGACAAGATTTCATTGAGGACCTTGTCCATGAATTCGGTGCGGACAGGGTTCGATTTGGTTCAGGTGCACCAGGTTTTGAGATGAGTTATGAAGCGGCTCGCTTTCGATGGTTACATGGAGACCAAATGAAAGCGGTAGCACAAGACTTTATAAATATTGAGAAGTAGTTTTCGATAAATCATAGACTTTCTAATTGTCCATACGAGGGCGCGTTAACATTTTTCTGGGGTGACAAATGGCTTTTGTCTTGGCTGGATAAAATTGTACTTGAGTCTATTGTTTCAAACGCAAAACATGTTTATTAAGTCGTCGATAGGGCCAATATGATTGAAGAAATCAGGTCAGAAATAAATTTAAAGAAAAAAGCAGAGCTCCTTAAAGAATATGTTCGCGGAGATGTGAACTTGGAGTTACTGTCTGAATATTTGCGTCACGAAGTGGAAAATGCTGACTCCAAATCGTGGAGGAGCTTCTGTAAACAAATTCAAAAATATGTTAGACAGCAGTTCTATAAGAAGAACCGTATGGCACTTCTTAACTCAGACGCCAGCGTACTGGCGCAGTCGCTTCCCATACAGGTAGGTGTTGGTGATGAACAGAAAAGTAACCCAATTTTGGGCTTTCATCTGTTAGACGATAAAACAAAGCTTGATTGGCTAGATCGAGCAGAGTTGCAGCCGACAGTTCTAAAAAAATTACTGAATTCTCATCCTGAAATGATTTTACTGGAGCGGAATCCAAAAATTTTTAGAAGATTACAAGGAATTTTAGAAGGTAACGGTGTTGCCGCAGCCTGGGAAGATCGGATACAGGAGAGACTCCATTTACAGTCCGATAAGAAACTGTCTGAAACTGAAGTGGAAGTGGTCACTCAAGAATTTCATATGCAGCAATCTCAAGTGGTGCATCATTGGACTCGAATGGCTCTAATGGCGAGTTTGGTGGGTGTCTTATACTTTAGTGTATTTCCGGGCGCTGAAAACACCTTTGATAGGCTTATTCTAACTTGGGAAACCTATCTTCGTAATATGGATGAGGACAAGACGCGATTTAATAATATCAGGGCACAAAGTACTTCAATCAAGCCCCAACGGCTTGAAGAACTATCGATGGTAAAGTTCGCTGAGACTTCCAAATCACGTAGTAAGAAAATAAGTATATCCACTGAGCGGTCACAGAAAAATTTAGGACCAAAAGAAACTCAATCTAGGACTAAACAAAAACAGTCTTCTGAGAAAAATCAGGAAGAAATGACCTCGAAGTCTTTTAAATTGAAAACGTCTAAATCGCATAATGTAGCGTTAACCAAGAAGAGCACATCAAAGAAGGTGGATCCGCGTACTAATAATAGCGAAAATGATGTAGTAAAAGAGAAGAGTGTTCTAAGGCAAATCAAATCTTTTTCTAAAGAGGAAAAGACTCCACTCGATGAAAAGCCATCTTTAGAGACTAGCAAAACTGCTAAACCTTCAGGAAAACCTAAGAAATTGGCTAGTGTTGTTGATTTAAATAGTGCGATTTCCACTGAAAAAATTTCTTTAGATTCTGTAATTGACCCCAAAGAGTTTGTAGTGGAGGGGCCAGTGAAATTGAATCTTGAAGCACCAGATGAATTAAAAAATTTAACTGTTGATGGGCCAGTGAAACTATCCCTTCCAGATGAGTCAGTCCTGGGTAACTTGAATTTTCAGGATTCCGTACTGGCTTCTGAGTGGAGCACTACTGGCATACTATTGCTAGGTCGAGAAAAAGGGAATAGAGCAGATACAGTTATATACACAATGATTCACCATAATCCTTTGTCTCTGAGATTTTTGAGTTTACCTCGTGATACAAGAGTACCAATAAAGTATCAGGGGAAAGAAGTTAACGACAAAATTGGGCATGCTTTGCGTTGGGGTGGCGTGGAGAGTATTCGTGGTGCTGCAGAAAAAATGCTCGGTATAAAAATTGACCATTATGTCACTCTAGACCTTAAGCTCTTTCGAGAGCTTGTGGATGTTGTCGGCGGAGTAGAAATTAACGTAGACAAAAATCTTAGATATGTTGATCGAGCTGGTGGGGTTAATATTGATTTAAAGAAAGGCATACAACTTCTAAATGGAGAAGATGCTGAAGGTTATGTTCGATTTCGGACGGACGGTAAAGGCGATTTAGGTAGGATAAAACGCCAACAAAAATTTCTGGCCGCATTTCTTGGTCGATTACGAAATATGAGTGAACTCAGCTGGGAGAATATTCAACTACTCAGTGGTCTGCCTAAATTTTTGGGTGAGGTAGTTCAGAAAAGTAGTACAGATTTAACTGTGGTGACTGTGGCTCAACTTTTGAAATCTTTTATTTCCAACCCTAGAGTGGATATAGAATTTAAACGTCTGGGAGGAAATGCTAAGTATCTTAGTGCAACTGGCAAAAATAAGAAGCGAAGTTACTACATTTCCAATAAGAAGCAAATCAATGAAGCTGTTCGCTGGCTAACTATTAAAGATATAGATTTAGATAAAAAGCTGGCCATGGCGAACTGATACATTCTCGCTGATTAAGGCAACTTTTTTTAGTTTTGTGCGTATCTTATGGCAGATGAAGCAATTCTTTCTTTTTTCATATTTGCTGCTTGCAATTTCAATCTTTAGCGGTATTCCTGGAGCTATGACTAGTAGTAACCTGTCTTCGAAGATTTTCTCTGATGAGGGTGAAGAATGGATTGATCTAAGTCAGAGGGGCGAAGCTATAGAGATCCCATTAAGAATTCCAGAATTTAGGGAACTGACTTTGATTATGGACGATGAGGATTCGGAAAGAATTTCTCACACTAAAGATTACTTTTCCACACTCAAATTTGACTCTTCGGGAAAACTTTTGGAACCAGAAAGTATCAGTCTGACCGATTTGTTGCAAGATCAAGATTACTTCACGGCGACTTGGGAAAGGGAGCAAGCTGAACAAACATTTTTTGAATCCCGTGAGCTGTCCCAGATGGGTAATCATGACGAAGCTCTTAATTTACTCAATAAATTTAGACCCAGCTTCCATGAACAAAAGGCGAAATTGAGCTATATGAAAGTGCAGGATTTAGTGGTGATACTAAGGGGTGTTTTGTCTTTTTCTGATAGACAGAGATTTACTTCACAACTTGGACAAGCTATAAAGGAACTATCTAGCTATCAGGGCCAACTCATTAAAGAGGATCAGGAATTAGTTCAAGACCTATTAGTTCATGCGCGTATTGAATTACAACGATCCGGCAATGAATTAAATAGACTAAGAAAGATGTCGCTTAGAAACTTGGTACCGATTCAGCCTCAAGTACCTAGGATAAATTTACCGCCAGCTAGCATGCCTTACGTTGCAGTACCTCCGGTTTCATCGAACCCTAGTCCTATGCGGGTTCAAAACCCACCAAGGCAAAAAGTCATTACTCCTGATATCCCATCTCCTTCGAGAACAAAAGCAAGATTGAGTGACCGTAATCCCATCATGAATTTGAAAATCAATGGACCTCAGGATATTGGCCGGAATGAAGCTGAAACTATACTTCGAGGTATTGGATTAATGACAAATAAACGTGGTTTTCAAAAGTCCTTACAGGGGCTTTACAAAGGTTATACATACAAGGCAAATCCCAACGCTAAATTAGACAGCCAAATGAAAGGTTTTTTGTTCAATGAGTATCGTTTACTGCGTAAAGCACTTGATAAGTATTCCGACAAACCCAATATTTCTCAAAAGGCTACGCCAAAACTATATGATCAGTGGATGCAAAAAGCTTCCTTAGAATTAACGGCTTTGGGTTCTCAACGAGAGAGGTTTGCCTTATTAAAGTCGCTTATGACACAAGAATCGGGGCGAACACATTGGCGTGATTTTGTTCCAGTTATGGGATATACGGCAGATATTGGGTTCGGACAATTTTTACCGGCAACAGCCAAATCAGTGGGAATAAATCCTTATGATCCTGAAGAGAATATTCGTGGAATCGCTATTTATCTTAATAGATTGATAAAAAAGAAAGGAATTCGTAATGGACTTGCAAGTTACAATGGTGGCAACAGGCCCCCGCCGCGATCCTTTCGCTATGCTGACAGCATAATGTCTCGTCTGGCATAATTTTATTTTAATATCTAAATCTATGTTCCAAGGTAATTATGCCTCAATCTCCCTCAAATTTATTGGATGAGTTTTTAGGATTCTTGATTAGTTTGCTACTGGACACTCAGTTGATTCAAACCTCTACAGAAATAAAAAGATTGTCGCCATTTATAGCTGAAATAGAGCTTCGTAATAATTTTATGCTTTGGTTAGATCTTGGAGAGGGTGGATTTGAAGCCGATGGACTTCGACGACTCAGAGTCCTAAGTTATGCAGGTGAAGTGCGTAAATATGGTGATATTTATTTTGATAAAGTTGCAGAAATATCATTACCAGAACCTTTAGATAGGTTTTATGATTCAGACATCTACAGCGTTTATATAACTTTTCTCAAACTACATACCAAATAGTAACCGATAGCTACTGAAGAGGAAATTGAAATGCTTGTAATGAAATTTGGTGGTGCTTCTCTAGCAGATAGTAATAATTTTAGTAATGCCGTTGATTGGATTGTTAAGCAGAAAGAAGTAGTAGTTGTAGTCTCGGCTATGAAGAATGTTACTAATGAACTAGTTCAATGCCTTGATTTAGCAAAACTGGGTAAATATCAACATGTATCCGATAAACTAAGTTTGTTGCGTGAATCTCATACTAGGGTTGTGAGAGATTTAATCAAGCAGTCCGAATCTTTAGATCTAGAAATCTCTGCTTTATTTGTTGAGGCCAGAACTCTTTTGCAAGGAGTTGCAAGTCTTCAAGAAATTACTCCCCGAGCCCATGATAGGCTTCTCAGTTTGGGTGAAAAACTATCGTCAAGAATCCTTGCTGCGGCAATAGCTAGCAAAATGCAAAGAGCACGAGCTATTGAAGGTGAGCAAGTATTACTGACTGATAATCGATTTACAAATGCTTACCCAAACTATCAGGAAAGCAAACTACTGTGTGGTGAAAACTTAATTCCCTTATTAAACGCCAATATTATCCCAGTAGTTGCAGGCTTTACAGGGGCTACCAAAGAGGGCTTAACTACAACGCTCGGTAGAGGGGGAACAGATTTGACAGCTTCAGTATTAGCGCACTGTTTAAATGCTACAGAGTGTTGGTTTTTAAAGGAAGTTGATGGAATTATGACGACTGACCCAAAGCTTGTCCAACAAGCTCATAGCATTAAAGAAATGAGTTATCGAGAAGTGGCGGAGCTTAGCTTTTTTGGAGCTAAAGTATTGCATCCAATAGCGATTCATCCTTTAAAAATTTCCAACATTCCAGCTCGAATACTTAATGTCTACAAACATGATTTCTCCGGCACAGTTATTAAACCTGAATTAAAGGATATCAATCACCCAGCTAGAGCTATAAGCAGCCTTTCAGATGTAGGTTTGATAACCATTGAAGGAGATGGGATGCAAGGAGTAGTGGGACTGGCAGGTCGCGTATTCCATGCTGTTGCGCAATCAGATGCCAATATTTTAATGATATCGCAGTCCAGCAGTGAGCAAAATATCTGCCTTGTTGTAAGAGGAAATGATGCTCAAAATGTGGTTCAAGCTCTAGAGCTGGAATTGGAGCTAGAGATGGTAAAGGGCCTTGTAGAGAAAGTGAAGTTAGAAAGAAATTATTCCATAATAAGTCTCGTTGGCGAAGGAATGGCAGGTTTTCCTGGAATTTCAGGTCATCTATTCTCAATTCTTGGAGAAGCTGGAATAAATGTAAAAATGATTGCTCAGGGCTCTAGCGAAGTAAATATCAGTTTTATGATATCTAGTGAAAAGGTTTCTTCAGCAATGATCCAAATTCACGAAGGGCTTGGCTTGTGAAAAATAAAGTAGCCGTTATTGTGGCTGGATATGGTCGAGTAGGAAAAGAATTTTGTCGACGAATTACACATTTTCCTGATTTATCCTTAAAGGCTGTATTTCGATCCGACCAACAAGTGGTAAATCTTGAAGGGATTACCGCTAATGATCTTGAGTATTTTAAACCGCGTGATAGCGGTGTAGACGATATTCTTAGAAAAATTAATCAACCCACAATCTTTGTTGACGCAACTGCAGAACAGTCCATGCTCAATGAATGGAAGCTTGCTTTAGATTTTGGTGCCAAAGTTGTCACAGCCAATAAACTTCCACTCTGTGCACCATTTAATGAATGCCAAGCCTTTTTTGAAAGTCATGATCGAGTCGGATTCGAGGCTACGGTTGGAGCCGGACTTCCGGTTATACAAACATTGCGTAATGCCTTATTTAGTAAAGATTTTGACATGCGATTTGAAGGTTGTCTTTCCGGAACTTTAGCTTATATTTTTGAGGCTATCAAGGAAGGTCTAGATTTTGCATCTGCTGTCCAGAACGCTTACTCTTTGGGGTATACAGAACCAGACCCTCGCGAGGATTTAAGTGCTAAGGACTTAGCTCGTAAAGCACTTATTATGAATCGTGTTATAGGGGGCAGATTAGAAATGGAAAATTTAATGGTTCAAAGTTTGGTTCCTGATGAGATGCAAAATCTTACTAAAGATGAATTCTTAGCTAGTATGGATCAATTGAAATTGCCATTAAGGTCACTCCAAATGAATGCTCCACGTTTCATTGCCTTAGGCGATATTAAATCAGCTCGAGTGGAACTTGTGGATCAAAAATTTTATCAGGGAGGTTCACCTACAGATAATGATTTTTGTCTTCGTTCTAATGCATATCCTGCCGGAATAAGAATATTTGGCCCGGGAGCAGGGCCTGCAGTAACGGCAATGGCATTGCTATCAGACTTGGAAATTCAAATAAAAACGCTTTAATCATTCAGAATTCGTACTTTTTTATAATCATTTGTTAGGATTAGCGAGCAAAATCGAGGAGATTATGGATCGTATTAAAGTAGGCATTCTCGGGGCCACCGGTATGGCAGGCCAACGGTATTTGGAGTTACTCAAGGATCATCCCTATTTTGAGGTTTGTTTTTTGGCCGCTAGTTCACGGTCAGCAGGTAAAACTTATCAAGAGGCAGTTAGCTCCCGATATATTTTGAGTTCGCCCTTGGCTTCAGAGTTTAAGGATATTATCGTTAGGAATGCTTCGGACGTAGAAAAGGCTTCTGAATGCCAATTGGTTTTTTCAGCTCTAGATAGTTCAGCAGCACGAGAGATTGAGCCAAAATATGCAGCCGCTGGTATGGTTGTTGTTTCAAATGCTTCGGCTTTTCGTTCTGAACCAGATGTGCCGGTAATCATCCCGGAAATTAACAGTCACCACCTTCAAATTATTGAATCACAGAAAGTGCGGCGTGGATGGTCCGGTTACATAGTTACAAAGCCAAATTGCTCTATACAGTCTTATCTTCTACCGACTTTTCTTTTGCATCGGTATTTTCCGGTTGCAGAAATGGTAGTCCAGACTATGCAGGCTATTAGTGGTGCAGGATATCCTGGATTGTCAGCTATGAAAATGCTGGGAAATGTAGTACCACATATTGATGGAGAAGAGCAAAAGTCTGAACAAGAGCCTTTAAAGATTCTGGGTTCGGTAGGACCTGACGGTATTCAGGATTCTCAATTTCCTAGAATTTCTGCTCATTGTAATCGGGTTGCAACAATTGATGGTCATATGGCATGTGTCTCTCTGAGTTTTCAAGGTGAAGTTCCTACTATTTCTCAAATTCTGGAATGCTGGCAGCAAGCACCGATTCTTGATCTGCCATTAGCACCTAAAGTGCCATTGGTAATACATACTGATGTAGACCGCCCACAGGTTACACTTGACCGTGATAATCAATCCGGAATGGCGGTTCATGTGGGTCGTCTCAGAGCTTGTCCAGTTCATCATATTCGTTTTGTTGGCTTATCTCACAATACTCTTCGTGGAGCCGCTGGTGGAGGTTTGTTAATAGCAGAGTTGTTAGCGAAGACTAATTTGATTAAAAAAGGAGACTGATCGATGTCCAAGAATCAGGTAACTAGTTTTGCCCCAGCTTCTATTGGAAATGTCGGACCAGGTTTTGACGTTTTTGGTTTAGCCTTGAAGGGGCTCGGAGATCATGTAGTTATGACTAGAACTTCTGAGCCTGGAGTTAGAATATTGAAAATAGAGGGCGACTCAGGAAGGTTGCCCCTTCAGTCTAGTAAAAATACAGCAGGATTGGCAGCCGAAAACGTTCTCAAAATTTGTAAGCAGAGGGGCGATTCATTTGGTGTGGAAATCATTTTAAAGAAGGGGTTGCCAATAAATTCTGGACTTGGTTCTAGCGGTGCTTCAGCAGCAGCAGCGGCTCGAGCAGTATCTAAATTGACCGAAGTTGAACTTCTTGATGAAGAACTTTTGGCGGCCTGTGTAGAGGCTGAGGCAGGCGTGGCAGGTTATCATGCTGATAATGTGGCGCCTTCATTGCTAGGTGGCTTTGTAATTGTTGAAAGTTATGAACCTCTTACTACTCTGAGACTGTTGCCGCCGGTAGATATCCCCATAGGTATTATTAAACCAGATATTGAGGTTGCCACTAAAGAAGCTCGTGATTTAGTGCCTGAACTTATTACGATTAATTCAATGATTCATAATTTGGCAAGATCCACTTCTATGATTGCTCATTTGATGCGAGGTGACGTGAAATCTTTCGGTAAAGCCATTCGAGACATTATTGTGGAGCCTGCGAGAGCAACTCTTGTTCCAGGTTTTTTTCAAGCCAAACAAAATCTTTTAGATGCTGGAGCGTTAGGCTGTAGTCTAAGTGGTTCCGGACCTAGTCTATTTTATGTGACAACAGATCAAGATTCGCTGAATTCGATTTCCAAAGTAGCAATTGATGCCTTTGAAGAACAAAATATTAAGGCTGATTTTATAGCCACGGGGATCGATAACGAAGGTAGTATTGAGGTTATAGATGAGTGACTCTGCAGTCAAATTACGCTGCTTAAAAACAGGCGAGCTATACTCTGCGGATACTGCCAGCTTTTATTCTGAGCATGGTGGACTTTTCGAAGTTGCTATCAATTTTGAAAATGTGCCTTGTTTCGAAAAGTTTGACCAGCGTCTGATTTCACGCGCAGCAATAGACCGTTCCGGCGTTTGGCGATTTAGAGAGTTAGTGCTTCCTATCCCAGAAAATCGTATGTTTTGCAGAGGTGAAGGTAATACGAATTTATATGAGCACGAAAGCCTTAATCAGTTTGCATTAGATGCCAGAGTTCAATTAAAGCATGAAGGAGAAAATCCCACAGGTTCATTCAAGGATCGGGGAATGACCACAGCAATTTCCATGGCTAAGCACCTTGGTTACAAGGCTGTAGCCTGCGCTTCCACTGGTAATACCTCTGCCAGTATGGCTTCTTATGCCCGGATGGCAGGACTTCTTCCAATTGTTCTTATTCCCGATGGTAAGATTAGCTCGGGTAAATTATCTCAGGCTCTGGCATATGGTGCCTTAACCCTGCAGGTTCAAGGTAATTTTGATGATGCTCTTAGTGCTGTTCAGGAGGTATGTTCTGAACAGGGAATCTATCTAATGAATTCTTTGAATCCGTATCGAATAGAAGGTCAGAAAGCAATTCTGATTGAAGCTTTGCAGCAAAGAGCTTGGGTCGTACCTGATTGGATAGTTTTGCCGGGTGGTAATCTGGGTAATACTTCGGCGGTAGGTAAGGCTTTGCGAGAAATGCTGGAATTGGGGCTAATTGATAAAATTCCACGAGTCGCGGTGATACAGGCGGCTGGAGCGAATCCATTTTTTAAGATGTTCAGAGATAGAGATGAACAGCTGATGCCTATACAGCCAGAGACTTTTGCAACTGCTATTCGTATTGGTAATCCTGTGAGCTGGGGTAAAGCAGCTCGGGTTATGCAAGAGTGTCAGGGAGTAGTTTTAGATCTAGATGAGCAGCAAATAGCCGAGGCTAAATGGGAAATTGATCGCTGTGGGATTGGTGCAGAACCGGCATCCTGTTGTACTTTGGGAGGTATTCGTAAATTACGAGAGCTAGGTCATATGGAATCTGGTGCCGACGTTCTGGGTATTCTCACAGGCCACTTACTAAAGGACCCCGATGCAAACTTATCCGTTCATACCGAGCTGGATTCTCGACAGTCATCAGCACCCGTCAAAGTTTCAGCTGAGCCTCAAGCAATTCTCGACATGATTCAAAATCATCTGGATGTTTGATCTTCTGTCAGGAGAAACTTTGAAGATTAAATTAGGTTTAAAGACTGAGGCTACCTGGAAAACTGGATTTGGGCATCTGAAGCGTTTACAAAATCTGGTAAAAGGTTGGGCCAATGTTGAACCTTTGTTCATAAGCGTCAATAAGCTTCCTGATCTTGATTACAGTAACTTACAAATTGAGTCAGCTGGAGACTTTTACGAAGTGATTTGTGATTTGGACCTTCTGATAGTTGACGAGCCCGAGTTGGATTCGAGATATTTAGAGGTGATACCTGAAAATTTTAAGGTAGTTGGTTTCGATGAACTTGGAGAGCTTCGAAATCGCCTTAATATTCATTTCGTTACAACTTTATTGGGTCTAGACAATCGAGTTCTTCAGAGAGGTATCACCAAAGAATATATTGGGCCCGACTATTTTATTTTTCCCGAATTGGAAACAAGTGCTGACATTAAGTTTGATCGAAAAATTTTAGTGACGTTTGGAGGAAGTGATCCTGCCGGGTTAAGCCTAAATTTTGTGAAAAATATGTCTCCAGAAATTCTTAAATATAGCGTAATGGTTTTAGGACCTGCCTTCAAATCTTCGATTAGAAACTCGTTACAAGAATTTAGAGAATTATGTTTTTTGGATGCTCCAAGTAGTTTAGTACCTTATTACAAAGCCTATCCTTTAACCATTACTGGTGGGGGTGTCAGTGCTTATGAGGCGATTCGTTTCGGATCAAAAGCTCTGCTTTGTTCGCAGCATACAGAACAGTATGCTACAGCTCAGAGGCTCGTTAAAAAAGGTGTTGCTTGTGAATTTGGTGTACATCCCGACGTCAACTGGTCAGAATTAAAGTTATTATTGACGAAGTATATTCAAGAAGACTCTGAGATAGTGTTACCCTC
>CAZYUV010000081.1:0-12808 GCA_964650625.1 uncultured bacterium | reverse complement strand
TCGATGCTGTGCATAGTAACCTTCATAAAACCTTCTCAATCCCACATGGCGGTGGAGGACCTGGCGATGCTATCGTAGCCGTAAGTGAAAAGCTCATAGAGTATCTACCAGGTTTACAATATAAACATGTAAATGGGGTCTACAGCAGCTTCAAAACCAAAAAATCAATCGGATCTTTCCACCGGCACCATGGCAACTTTGCTCACAAAGTTCGCGCCTATACCTACCTACGCGCTCTAGGACCGGAAGGTATTCGAAAAATGTGCGCTGTGGCAGTACTTTCTGCCCGCTATCTGCATCATAGACTACAAGATTGCTTTCCGGGTTTACCATCTAACTCCATCGAACCTAAAATGCATGAATTCATACTTACCTTGTCTCCTGAAACTTTTACTGCGATCGAAGCAAAGGGAATCAAGCAATCATTGGTAATTGCTAGAGTAGGTAAATTATTTTTAGATTTCGGAATGCACGCACCAACAGTAGCCTGGCCAGAAACCTATGGATTAATGGTGGAACCTACAGAGAGCTATACAAAAGCTGAACTTGATCGATTTGTGGAGGTCGTAAAAGAAATTCAATCCATCCTCAATGAAAACCCCGAGGTACTTTTAACCGTTCCGCATTTCACCCCTGTAGATCGAATTGATGATGTAAGCGCCAATAAAAATCTAGAATTTTGCGGTCCGTTAGAGAAGCTACCGGAGATTTTGCCAAATAGAATTCCACCTGTTGATTTAGCTCGATTATCAGTTAAAGAAATTCGCACACGGATCATTGAGGCCCATCAAAAGGAAAAGTCTAAATAGCACTTAAATAATGATTTTCAGTTTCTCGGGCAACTCTTTTCCAACTGTAAATTTCGGCTTTGGCCACACCGCCGGTTGCACGCTCAATTAAATCTTGCTCACTCATTTTCAGAAGCAAATTGTAAGCTTGCAAAACCTTTTCTGGTCGATTGAAATCAGCAAACTCTGCTAGACCGGAAAAAAGATCCAAGAATGATTTATTGGGATGCAATATCAAAAGACTACCCGACGCTAATGCCTCCATACTAGCTAAGCCAAACCCTTCAAAGTCCGCAGCGCTTACAAATACACCTCTAGAATGAAATGCATCCACCAATTCGTTACCATTGAGATAAGAAAAGTGACTTAAAGCCTTATTACAGCTTAATCCTCGAATCAGATTGTGCCATTGTCCCGAATAATGTTCCGCACCTATCACAGTAAGGCGTAAATTAGAATGATGCTGAAAACAATAGTCAAATGCTTTTAGTAATCGATCGACCCTCTTATTGGATTGAAAGCCCCCCACATAGAGCCAATGATTCAGTTTTATTTTCCGAGGGACTTTAGGTCGAAAATAATCGACATCTACTCCATTTTCTAAAAGTTCCACATGATCACAAATGCCTTTAAATTTAAAAAAATCCTGTCGAGAGCAAGCTAAAACTTTGTATACATCGCGTAATTGAACGCAAGTATATGTGTGAAACCAGATATTTTTTAAAAACTTAAGCTCAGAAGTATGGAAAAAACCTCCATGAGTAGTTAGAAATAAAGGTGCTGCAGTAAATCTTAAAGAGGCTGATAAAAAGCCATCTAGACCATGAACATGAACAACATCATAATCCTCAGGGGATAATCCAAAATTATCAACCCAGAAGAAACGTGACCAACCCCTGAAGTTAATTCTTTTAACCAAAATCTCTTTACCCTTATAAACGATTGAGGACTGATCATCTAGTAATTCACCAGTATGAATATTACGATTCAAAGTCAAGACATCCACATGATGGCCCATATCAATTAAATGGCTACTAAGCTGAGCTACGTATTCTTGCATTCCTCCTCGTCGAGGTAAGAACTGACGAACCACCTGCAATATCCGCAATCCACGAGGCCTACTATTCACCCTTAAACTCCGTAACGACTTTTTCAATTAATTTAGGTTTTCTGGGGCCAAAGATAAAGCCCGCTAGATAACTGAAACCATGAACGAGGGGATACAATATAAGTAACGCTGGAGCATATCTCCAAAAATTATTCCTCAGTTTAATGCCACGAAATATTAAGCCGCTTAATAAAATGTATAACCCCAAAAGAATTATAGGTACCACTGGCCATAAGGGTTTTAAGAATGGAATTAAACTTACAAATAGCAAAGAGATTGCACCTCGTAATTGATAAGTACCCAACCGACCTTTTGTAAAAGCACTGCCGATCCAAAGTGAAGCTTCCGGATTACGAATCTTAAAATAAGGTTCCAGAAAATATTTTCTAGCATCATTTAATAAAAACCAAGGATCTTTTTGCTCTTTTGGCGGATGCTTTGCGGACATTTGATCCACTACAGGCAATTCATGACCATTTCTAAGAAATCGCAAACCAAGATCTGTATCTTCTCGAAAATGAATACCAAAAGTAGTTAAAAAGTAGGCTTCATCAAATCCACCTAATTGCAAAAACAAGTCGCGTCTATAAATTATGTTGCCTGAACCAAAACCATCAATAAAATCGGTTTTAGAGGCTTGAACTTCAGACCAATCAGGCGATCCATTGACTTTTGTTACACCTTGATATCCAGCAGCTGAAGGTAAATGCCTCTCACTCCACCAGAGTAAAGAATCCTCATCCATGACAACGTCATCATCAATGAAGTAAATCCATTTTCCCAAAGACTTCAAAGCTCCTAGATTGCGTGCAGCTGAAGGACCTCTACCACCACTATTCAAGAGATTAACATTATGCACCGATACCAAGTCTAAATACCCTTGTTTTAGATTAGACTGAGATCCATCATCAACTATTATTAATTCGTAGCTTAGTGCGGTCAGAGAAAACATTCTTATAATGGATTCTAAACAACTCACTACTTGCTTAGGTCTATCGCGACTTGGAATTACAACACTAAATTCCATTTTCAGAGACTCTTTCTTGAAGCAATTCGCTCTCAGCGGATAGCATACGAAGCATATAAAAAATATAAAACGTCATAATTTGGATTTTGAAGATTGGCTCAAATAAACTTACTAAAAATAGTGCTATTACTAGCGAAAAATACAGCTGATAAAATATTAAAACTCTACAATGCTTATTGGTTTTGAGCTCATCCCGAGCTAACAATCTTTTGAGTCGAATATAGACAAAACTAATGAAAGCAACTGCAAATATCAAAAAGCTGATACTACCAATAAGACCTGTTTCCGCAAGAAGACCTGTATAGAAACCATCAGCATCATGAAACTTAGTTATTACAGGATAGAGCCCTAATCCTATACCCTCTACTGGATGATCTAGAAAAATTTTGATCGCAGCTTTGTAGTTCTCCAACCGACCCAGTGTTGAACGAATGTTATACAAAATAACCGGATCGCTTGTCCCTGAAAACAGATAAAAAATCGAAGTGATTCGATAATAAATATCTCTTGGAAGAATTACTAATAGCCCCAAACTGAAGATTGGCAAACCAAGCATCAAAATAGGTATTCTAACCGCGTCACGCCAACTCCGAAGCCATGCTAAAAACCTAAAAAACATAAAAAAGAATAGTGAAACCGCCAGAATAAATATGCCATTGCGAGAGAGTGCCAAGTTTAAAGTAACCAAATTTATCGTGAAAGATGCCCAACAAAAGTATCTTATTAAGCCCTGAAAGCGAAATGCTCCCATTAGAGCTAAAACCGCCATAAAACCTGCATACATACTTAATAAGAGTGAATCTTCAAACGTACCCGGCACGCCTAATCGAATACTGACTTCACCATCAATAACACTGGGAAAGCGAAAACCATTATATTTTTGCCAAGCAGCCGTTAGATTAACTAGCAAGGAACCACCAAGAACCGCAATTATGAAAGGTTTAAGATCCTTAGCGGATGGACTCTGAATAATCCAGTAAGTCAAAAAGAAATTGACCACATAGCTAATCCATTCACGAAGTGAAATTATAATTAGCTCAGAGCGCATAGCCAGGATAAGCAGAACACTTAAAAAAAATATGCTCGCAATCATTACTCGGTCTAATTTAGGACGACCATCTTGCTGAAAAAAATTGAATAAATTCCAAGATCCAAAAGTTAAAAATAGAAAATCAAACCAATTAAGGACTCTACCTCCTACATCGATCCCCACATCAGGGAAAAGAGGCATCCCAGCTCCCAACAATAGATAAAGAAAAGCTCGCAAATTACCTGACCAGAGCTGCGCTTGCAAAAGACATACAAAAACTGCAAAAACAATGGTCAGTGTTGATTGTAGTTGAATCCCAAGGGATAGCAAAAGAGCACAACTTAGGAGTATGAATAAACGGGAAGTTCCTAAAGATTTAATCGGCCCAAGTTTCATTGTTTTTTGGTAATGAAAATGCAAAATCAAGGGTTCGCTTAGCTACTTGCTCCCAAGAAAGAATTGGCATTTCTTTGAATATATTAGTGAATAACGCATCTTTCAATTCTGAATTACGTGAAAGGCTCAAAAGATAAGTCGCCAATTCACGAGGTGACTGAAAGAAAAAACCTGTTTTACCATGAACTAATGTATTCAAATTACCTCCTACAGGAGTCGCCAGAGTGATTAATCCCGCTTGAAAAATACCCTCTGATAAAGAAAGTGAATATCCTTCATAGTAGGATGCATTGATTTGAACCTGAACTTTTTTCATTAGCTCAAGAACCTCGTAATAAGGCTTATCCCCCAAATATTCGATACCAGGCTCGGATTTTGCAAGTGCGCCGCCCACAACTAACAATCGAATATTTTCGTTTTTTTGGCGTACAAGACGAATTCCCTCACGAATAAGTGCAAATCTTTTTACCTTATCTGAACTTCTTCCACAAAATAAACATAATAACTCGTGCGCGTTGCTGGACTTTCTAGGTTGACTAAGGCGTTGTGACTCGAAACCGCCTCCCGAAGGAATTTGATCTATTGGACCTCGATAACCCATTCGATGAATCTCTCTTACAGCCCAGTCACTTACTCCAATGATACCCTCCTTTTCTCGCCTAGAAGCCGATTCCATTGCAAGCCATTGAAGAAATTTGGGATGTATCCAAAGCCATGGTCGTTGAAACAGATTACCTAAAATAGTACCGTGAAAAGTATGAATTCTGCGGCGCGCTCTTGGCATCGCGCCTAATCCATAAATAGCATGACTTATACACAGATCATATTCTGTATTATCCAACTCATGAATCACATTTAACGAATCGCTATCAAATTTGAACGGATTATAAATCACGCAAGTCTTCGATATATTTTGGGCTGCTTGAGCGAAAGAAAGAATGAATCTTTCTACACCGCCAACTTTATCAAGTTGATAAGGAGCCACGATTATTATTTTGCGAGATTTCAATACAACTCCAGCGCTTTTCGCAACTCTGGGTGCAGATTAGGTCTTCCCAGAAGATCTCGTTTTTCACTCTTTGTAAGAGTAGTACATAATTGTATAAGATATTTTTTCGCGTAGAACTGCTTGAGGCTAAGATATTGATTAAGAGAATTGACCATGGAATCAACTAGTAATCGACGAGGAAATGGCTTGACTAGATAGCGAGGATCTCGAAAAAGACTCACTACTTTTTCAAAAAAGATTGAGTGATAAAAGTAATTCATAGGATCCAAGTCACAAGCTAATTGCATCGAATTTAAAAAATTTTGATAGTGTTTAGAATCACCCTCAAGCCTAGCTAGGTAGTTATGAACATTAGCTTTCCAGTAATGATAACGAGGATCTCGATAGTTAAGACTGATTGCTTTGTCAAATGCGTCGTAAGACTTCTCAAAGTAATCATGTTGAGCTCTAGAGAGTGCCGCCTCTAGACTAAAACGACCTACACAATACCAAGCATAATGTGAATGAGGATTCTTTCTTAACCACCCATCGGCCACCTCAAGCCCTTGCTCCCAAGCTCCTATATTTAGAATATTATTCAATTGCTGACGATAGTTTTCATGCTCAAAATTGTGCAAATGCAATGAAACTACAAAATATAGAAAAATTAGATGAAGAAGCAGACGACTCACGAGTCGTTATTTTAATTCTTTAAAGAATTTGAATCCAGTGAATATCAAGAACCATAAAATTCGACATAATCCTGACCAATCTTAATTTTGTTTAACTTCACGGGAATGAGTTCCATTAACGGAAACTTATCAAGTTTAAGCACTGGATTAATCCTATTTACAATCTGACCTGTTACGAATCCCGGAATTTTCAGAGAATTTAATCTAACCCTATCTGCCTTAAAGTCAACGGAGCGACCATCTGGTCGAACTTTGAATTTTCCCTCAGTACGTACTCTTGCGGAGAAAAAACGATTTCGAACTTTAGCTGAAAATACCATAGCTCCATTTTTCAATTCGATCTTTGGATTCCTAAGATTAATTCGCTTTTGCTCAGCTACTAAATAATTATTAATATCATCTTCCTTCAATCTGAAGTTAAACTTGACTGAGTCGATAGATTCAATCACAAGCTTATTATCCAGTATCAACTGACTTATATCAAAATTGACACCACGAAATACTGCCCGTCCACGTTTGATATTAAGACTTTCCATCCCTTGGAGCATATTATCCCTAAAGAGAACTTCCACCTGTCTAAAATGTCCGCTAAAAATCTGTTCTCGAGAACTTGCGAAGAATCTAATCCTAATAGATTTTCCACCTTTAAGGAACTCTTGCATACCTTTGCGAAAAGCCTCTTGAACTTCTACGACTTTAAGGGAACCCAGCCGCGCTTGATCACTTTTCTGATGCCACCCGAAATCAGGACTTGTTTTTGAATGAATAGTGGTACCTAATCCGATCAGGGTAAGGAAGAATAGACACCAATAAAAGTTCCTCATAGTCCCTTTTTCGGACAAAAGGTAGCAATAATTAACTATTTTTGTTGGTGTTTCTGGAAAGATCAGTACTAACAGGACTTGCTGGAATTCGTCGAGTACTCAAAAAAGATAGAAAGAACAAAACTAACGCCACAATAGCAAGAATTTGAAAAGCCAAATCCGTCAAACTGGGGTTCTTGTAATGACCATTGGCACTAGTAGACAGTTGACGTTTTTTCTTGGTGTATTGCCTGAGCTCAGCCTCCATTTTCTCCATTTCTGAATAAAATTCCTCTAAGGCCCTATTTCTTTGATTCTCAGTTCCAAGAGAAAGACTCCTCTTTTTATTGCTGGTATCAAATTCTAAGGCTCCAGACTCTACAGCTGGGCCAGTTTTCTCAAGATCATACTGATATCTAGGTAAAGCTCTTTGATCAATCTTACGAGATTCGTTCTGAATTGATTTAACCAAACTCCGAGAATTCTCAGAGTTAGGGTTTAGACGTTTTTCTATTTCTGATAAGTATTTATTCAATTCATCACTTCTATAGCCGTTTTCAAATGCCAAATTCATGTAGCGCTTGGAAAGTTCGTATTGACTCGAAATAAAATACCTACGGCCAATATCATAGTAAAATGCAGCATTGGATGAAACTTCAACCTGATCCAATCCATTCTCACTAAAATCTTCTGAGGAACTTTTCACAATTTGCTGCGGAAGTTTTGATCTAATACTATCGCCTCTTCCATTAAACTGGCTACCTTCACGTGTAGCTATATCTTCTGAGACCAGCTCATTCGAAACTTCATATGGATTACGTGCAATTCCATCCTCATACTCAAGAGCTTCCGGGTTTCTTACTACTCGTTTCAACTTGCTCGAAATCATCTCTGGTTGATTTATAGAATATTCGGACACGACTTCATTTTCCTCAGATTGAATATCCAAATCTGTATCTGATATCTCTACCTGATTCTCTGAAAAATTCTTAGAGGGGGGGGGATTAATATTTTGATTCCGCTTATCTGCCGATCTTTTGGGTAAATAGTCAGTTCTTTGCTCTTTTTCAATAACAATATTATCTAATCGGCGATTTTTAATACTAGTATCCAAAATCCTAGCAACCGTGACACCTCCATTATTAACATAAAAACGTTGAACCGCATTATCAAGAATTTCTCGATTATTACGATGTGTACTCACAATGAAGGCTTGATTACCCAATACAAAGCCCAGCTGTAATTTACCGAGATAATAGCGCTCAAATACAGCCGGAATTTTGCCCCTTGGACTAGGATAACTACCATGAAAATAATCCTCTAGAAACTTTTTGACAGCAGTACGATCGTAAGTAGTAAAAATTTCTAATTCGAGAACTTCTTCCCCTGCACTTTCTAGATCTAGCGCTGATACCTGCTTAGTGTGATCTTTTAGTAGGTAGTAGAGCTTTTGGTATTGCTTCTCCCCTTGAAGCCTTTCAGGGTATACCAATTGGAAACCTAACATATTCAATTCTAACGATAAATCTTGACCAACAGGTCTTGCAGGAGAAACCTCAATCTTGGGCGTGAAAATAGCCTCTTTTTTCAATTTCTTTTTTGATGAGTCACTAACTAATGAATCCATCGTCAATCTTTGCTCAGCCTCTTGGGCAGATCGTAACATCAACTCCTCAGGGTCAAAGGTTTCTAGCTTGTTAGCTTTCTTGGGCTTACTTTTTGTCAGAGCTTTACGAATTTGCTCATTCTGCTGAGTTTTAGACTTAGCCATTTGTGATGTACTACTTTTAACGATTAAAGGCTGTGGACCAATTTTCTCTTGTCCCGAATTAGAAACAGGCCACAAATACATATGCATCAATTGTTCTCGAGAGAAAGGTCCTGGACCCAAGTCATCTGCCAAAGCTCGCGTGGGAATCGAACCTCCATGTCTAGATTTCTGAGCAATTACAATAGGCTTGAACTGCTCATTAAAACTTTCTCGAATACCTTGAATGACCTCATTAAGAAAGCGTAGATTATAGCTAGACATGTCCCGTTGTCGCCTACCTCTTAAGCGAAAACGCTGCTGAAATTTTTTATCCAAATGAAAAAAACGTACCGAATTGTGAGTGTTAATACCTTCAATTTCCAAATTTAATGAAATACTAAACTCGCGACGTCCTAATTTATAGCTATACTCTTTGACGCGACCTCGTACTAATGCTTCTACTTTGTATTTCTTACCTAAGTCACGAAGAATGTCTGGATTGGCTTGATTAGCTAAACTACTAAACTCCTGAACGGCATCCGGCCTAAGCTCGACTGCAAAATTACCATCTTGTACCAACTGCTCAAGAAAAAAAGTACTAAAATTAGCAGCATCCTCGTTTAGTACTGATTTATCATGATCGAAACTGGTTGCAACAAGCCGTAATAAAAACTCATGATTATCTAATGACTTGGTAGTCGTCGCCTTTTTATCATGCTTTGGCCTAAAAAAACCAAATCTATCGAATCTATGAGAACAACCCCAGAAAAACAAGCAACAGATTAGCACTGCAAGATGCATTACATTACGATTCAACATGGACCCCAGAGCACCCAAATCCACAGAAAATGGATTAAATAACGAATTTTTGTTCATACTAAGCTAAGCGATGCTAAAATTCAATATGAGAGATTAAAACATCATGTTAATCATCAATAATGCTTGCATTTAATGTACAAAAAGCGTAACCATACTACGTATGCCATTATCAATGCTAATTATATACTTCTTGATCTTCCTTACTCCATTCATTGCCTTGGTGTACATAATTCTTGTTTTACCGTTTACGGAACTATTAAGACCTCATTCTGATAAGGTTTCGGTAGAGCATAATCAAGCAGTAGCCTGATCTAATCCTTTTGTATAGCCGCCCTTACGAAATTTTTATATTTCAACACCTGGTGGTGACTATGTATAATTAGGCTGTATTTTGCCTCAGGGGGTGTTTGGATTCGACAGGATAGGAAAGTTGAGATTTGCAGTTCGAAGTTGATGGAATGGCTTCGTAAAAATTCCATCACAGCATAATTGCTGATGAAGATTTATTAATGGCAGCTTAATTGCTTTTGCCATCGTCCAAAACTTGAATCACCGGGTCGAGTTCTAGGGCGCCATTTTACCGGTGTATAAATCTAGATTGGCTTCTGGTCTAGGTTAGAATTTTTCAGAAGCTAAGCTCAGCTTGACCGGCCAGCAGGTTGCCCTGGGTCTAAAATTAATAACTGGCTATAACTGTAGACGATTTCGAGGGAACTATTACCTGGACGGGAGTTCGATTCTCCCCACCTCCAAGGCCAATTATGAATTTCGAGGAAAAAAAACGACTTCAGTCAATCTATGACGCTGAGATAACAGAACGATTATCAAATCCTTCTACATCCAGAGTGTACTCTGAGTCAATTAGACGAAAGCATCCCGATCTAACACTTCATAATTTTGGCTCTGTGGAATTGTTATCCTATTTACAGACCGAATTCAAAAATAAGAAATCTATTGAAATTATGGATTTTGGATGCGGTGCTGGCTGCGACTTAGCTTTATATTGTAGAGAATTAAAACCTAGCAGAGCTGTTGGAGTTGAAATCAGCAGAAAGATGCTCGAGCAAGCCCAAACTCTGAAAGAGTCAATTCAATGGTTCAATGGAGATCATTTCGAACTTCACAAGCTTAATCAGACTTTCGACTGTATTACCAGTAACGCTGTAATACACTTAATGCAAAATAAGTTAGCGGTACTCAACAGTTTGATAAAAAAACTCAAAAAACAAGGGGTTTTAATAAGTGCTGAATTCGTAACTAACAAGTCATTACCTGACACTTTCCTCGATCACTACAATGAAAGTGATGGGCTATTCTTATTCGGTGGCCTCATTGATTCGCAAAGCTATTTAGATTTGCATTTTGAAGCCAAGTTTGAAGAAGTTGAAATACTTAAGAAGATAAAATTTGACCCACGCCCACAAATTAAAAACCTTCTTCTAAAGTTTCGCCCAAAAAATTTTGAACTTATGATCGAACAACTTACACAAATTGAATTTGAAATTTTGGTCACACGCTCACAAAAAGAGTTAGAATCGGAGAAAGTAGCTTTTCAGTGCGTAAACTGCGGGACACTTCAAGCGGCTACCAAAAAATTCTACCGCTCATTAAACTGTCAAGTTCATAAAAATCTCATAAAATATATGCATGAGTCTCAATGGATTAAATGTAAGGATTGCAATGTGGAGCAATTTGTGGCTCCATTTCAAGTTCATGATATGCAACAGAATAAAATGGCCTTCTGCTTCCCTAGCAGTATGGAAACTAATAAACAAAGGCTGCAACACAGCATTTTGGACCCTTTCAAACAGCGCTTACCGCACTACTCGATGGTTCTGTGCTTCCGTCCTATTGAGCTCATTACTTTCCTCTCCAATCCACAGTCAAAAATCCATCAAAAATAAGTTCTCCAAGCTTCACACCCCTTATCCTGGTGAACCGCCCCTTGAAGTCCAAGATATGTATTCAGAGACGGTAAAGTTACCATCTACAGGAACATTGCATGTGGTTAGCTTCCTTAATAAACAGTCTGGGGCCTCAGTAAGATTGTGGACAGAGTTTTTGCCATTAGAAATACTGGCAAAACATTCAGTCGCATTCTCCAATATAGTCTTTCCAGGAGGATTATTTTTTATGATTCCAAAATCAAAAGCACTATCGAAAATCCGAAAGACTATTGAAAACGAAGTTAATCAATTCCAAAAGGGGTGGTCTGCAAAAGAAAAAAAAATTTATAAAAGTCTTAAAATAAATTGGGTGGTCGATTTCAAGCGTAATCTTTTCAAGAAGTATCAATTAAATTCTAGATACTCATATTTATTTCTGATCAACTCGGAAGGCAAGCTCTTGAAAAAAATTAGGCAGGGTAATTCAAGAGAATCACAAAGTTTTCTTGATCTTTTATTCACTGAAATTAAAAAAACACCTCTATCTAAACAGGATTAAACAATCGAACTGAGCTCCAAGCATTGATTTTTCAATCACTAAACGATAAACTGTGGTCCGCCTTTCAGCCTACAAAATCCTATTGATTAGGGTGAATTTTGGCTGCCCGCTTTCAATGAAACACCCAAACGGGTTTAAGTCACTTGCAAGGAGACCCCAATGGCAGAAACTAATACGACTAGTAGCGACTACAAAAAGGATATTGTAGACATCATGATGGAGAGTCAAGAATATCGCTCTTTGATCTTTCATATCGCTTCCATTTCACCTGAAGATCGACTGAAGCTTGATAGACCCGCTCTTCTGGAAAGAAGTTGGGATGCCTTAATCTCAGGTAATAATGCGGATTATGCTGTATTGAACTACTACGTTCGAAAAGGTCTTCTTAAATAGGAGTAACTATGTATGTCGCCCACAGATCGATTGATCTCATTGGTAATACTCCCGTCCAGGTATTGAATAACATACGCGAGAATTCAGAAGGTCAAATTTGGGGAAAACTTGAGTATTTAGGCCCTGGGTCTTCCATTAAAGATCGAATTGCCAAATTCATGGTGGAAAAAGCTGAAGATTCAGGAGAACTGCAATCAGGCTTTACCATAATAGAGGCAACTGCGGGAAATACAGGCGTCGGCTTAGCACTCGTAGCTGCAGCTAAGGGATATAGTTTTGTCTGTATTATGCCTCAAAAATTCTCTTTAGAGAAACAGCAGTTAATTGAATTCATGGGGGGGAAAGTACTTAGAACTCCCACGGAGGACGGAATGAAGGGTGCTATAGCAAAAGCTGAAGAGATTCGTGCAGAACTTGGAACAGCTTGGATTGCTAACCAATTTTCAAACTCAGATAATCCATTATGTCATTATCAAACAACGGGTCATGAAATATGGAAGCAAACTGAAGGTAAAGTTACTCATATAGCATTGGGAGCTGGCACAGGTGGAACATTTTCGGGCGTCAGT
>CAZYUV010000080.1:0-12899 GCA_964650625.1 uncultured bacterium | reverse complement strand
AATTTCCTCTAGTTTAATATAAATCGTACAAGTATCTTCGGGAATTGTTAAACGTTCAGACTTAACACGCATCATTTTTGTTGCTTCATGGTCCATATATTCGAGACAACGAAGATTGAAATTAGTGCGCTGATCATTCAATTTTAAACTGAATTTCAATGCTTCCTGCTCGTGACGGAAAAAAAGAAAAATACTTGTAAAAGGTTTAGGTTTTTTTAATAGTAAGAGCTCAGTTTCGGTAATTATACCCAAAGAGCCTTCACTCCCTATCCACTCATCAATTTCTTCTTCACCTAGTAAATAACCCGCACGATTTTTTTCGCGACTTAATTCCAGTGGATTACGCTGTCTTCTTAGGGATTTGAGATCGCCATTTGGTAAAATAATTTCTAAACCAAGTACATAATTCCGTGAGCTACCATAGTAGAAAGAGTTTTCTCCCGTGGCATTTGTGGCAATACTGGCGCCTAGTTGTACTTCTTCCCAGCTAGTTGGATCTGGTGGATAATGCCACCCCTGAGCCTCCATTTCTTGTTGGAAGTCACCTAACAATACTCCTGGCTGAGCCTTGACAGAAGCAGTGCCGTCTGCTCTATCTCTTGGCATTTCAAATTCTTTGAATTTTTCCATAGAGATCAAAATACCGCGTTGAGCGACACTAGCTCCTGTGACTGAAGTTTGAGAGCCGCATGCTGTAAATGGGATTTCATATTGAGCACAGAGTTTTATAATTCGCTGTAGTTCGAATTTATCTTTTGGCCTCAATACCGCCTCTGGATTACCCTTTAAAACAACGTCCTCCCGATATCCTTCGTAGGCTTCGTTCTCAGGTAGCAGGGCTTGGAACTCTTCAAAGATTTTCTCGATTTTCATCATACCTCCAGATTGCCATAATAAAACCTTTGTTGAAGCTTGAGAAGTAAATTGGTGAGATAGAACGGGAGAAGGTATAATATGTTTATAGGCAAAGTGATACTTTATGAGTCCTTCAGAGCGCGTAAAAGACTTTCTTGGCAAAATACTAGATGAAGAAGATCAAAACGATCGTAGTGCAGAAAAAGCGGATCAGCGGTGCCAGAAAATTTATGACAGGATTCACGAGCTAGTTCTAGAAAAAGATGAATTAAGAAAAGAGTTGGAATTAGAATCTGGTCGTGAAGAACAAGCTCAAATTCAAGCCAGTATCAGTCGTATAGAGCGAGAATTCAATGAATTGCTAAACGTTCTATCTTTGGATTCGATGAATTTCTGATTGAATGTAGTTTATTATGTTTTTAACTCCCAAGTATTAGGGGTTCTGCATTATTTTTAGTATTTTATTAGTTGACCAACGAATTGTATCGTTTTCGGAAAAATGGAGCAAAAGGAGCTTCAATGCGCAGTGAAGAAATTATTGAGATGACTGAAGCTTACGGAGCAATGAACTACAAACCACTTCCAATTGTCATTGCTAAGGCTGAGGGCGTATGGGTAGAGGACCCTGAAGGTAAAAGATATTTGGATTGTTTGTCTTCGTATTCAGCATTGAATCAAGGGCATGGCCATCCCAGATTATTATCGGCTCTGACTCGACAAGCACATCGCTGTACTTTAACTTCTCGGGCATTTCATAATGATCAGCTTGGCCCTTTTCTCAAAAAATTGACTGAATTATGTGATATGGATATGGCGTTACCTATGAACACGGGTGCGGAAGCCGTCGAAACAGCAATCAAAGCTGTTCGCAAGTGGGGATACCTTAACAAAGGTATCCAAGACGGTAACGCCGAGATAATTGTTTGTACCGAGAATTTTCACGGTAGAACAACAACGATTATTAGTTTTTCATCGGAAGATTCTTACAAACAAGGATTTGGTCCTTTTACTCCTGGTTTCAAAATCATTCCATACGGAGATATTGAGGCTTTTCGTAGTTCAGTTAATGGGAATACGGTAGCTTTTTTGGTTGAACCTATACAAGGTGAAGCTGGTGTAGTAGTGCCAAGTCACGATTTCATGGTTGAAGCAGCAGCTATTTGTAAAAAGCAAAAAGTATTATTTATTGCAGATGAAATACAGACGGGTCTCGGTCGTACTGGCAAAATGTTCTGTATGGAGCATTATAATATTCAACCGGACGGATATATACTTGGTAAAGCACTTGGAGGCGGCGTTTACCCAATATCGGCTTTTGTGGCAAGTAAAGAAGTCCTTGGAGTATTTAAACCTGGTAGTCATGGTTCAACTTTTGGAGGGAATCCATTGGCATGTGCTGTAGCAATGGAAGCTATTGATGTTTTGGTTGAGGAGCAGTTAATAGCACGAAGTGCTGAGTTGGGTGCACATCTAAAGAAGGGACTTGAAACTATACAGTCCCAGCATGTCGATCATATTAGAGGTAAAGGCTTAATGATAGGTATAGTTTTGAAAGATACTGCGGGAGGGGCAAGGCGTTTTTGTGAAGAGCTTAAAGTTCGTGGAATTTTGTGCAAGGAAACTCATGAAAATGTTATTCGAATTACACCTCCACTGGTTATAAAAAAACAGGAACTAGATTGGGCTATTGATCAAATTACTCAAGTTCTAGAGACCATGGAATAGCTATGAAAGGCTTTGTAACTGACTCTACCGAATGGACATTGGATTCTTTCAACCTACGATCTTATGGATTGTTGATTGAAGAGGATCGAGTATTACTGAGTAAAGAATGGTACCCACATTACCCTGATGGTATGACAAAGTTTCCCGGTGGCGGAGTGAAGTTAGGTGAGGGTCCCGGTCAAGCTGTTCGTCGAGAATTTATTGAAGAGCTGGAAATGCCTATTGCAATTGAGAACATTTTTCATGTGCCAGATGGTTTCCTAAAGTCTCATTTTGATAACACACAAGTTGTAGCATTTTACTGGAAAGTAAAGCGACTCGGTGGTCAGGTACCCTTAGATAGTCCGCTAGAAATTCTAACTGATTCAGGTACACCTGGTCGTCAGAAGTTCATGTGGATTCCATTAAATGAATTCAAACCTGAAAAAATGACTTTTCCTTTTGATAAAGAGGTTGGGAAATTACTGGTAGATACTTTTAATAAAAGAAATACAGATTAACTTCGCAAATTTACTTGTATTTTTGTAACTCCATCGCTTCTAACTAACTCTCTGCGGGCTCCGGATCGGACCAAACTTTTAACCAATGATTTATTGGTCACCATTAGTCCACCCAAGTAGGAAATATTATAATTAATTAATTGAGGAGCAAAGATTGTGCTGGGACCCAATAGCCATACCACCGCCTTTTCTGCTAAACGGATTAATGGTTCAAATGTTTTGTTTATAAGGGTGGAGGCTGTTAATAGGACAATATCACACTGAGGCAGTAAATACTCCGCAGCACTAGGAGGGTACTCATTTAGTGTTCGAGGGTTCATTTCAAAAATAGTAACTTTTTCCGGTAAATTATCGAGAAATGGAAAGTGTCCTACGCTTCCTATGCTATTTCCTTTAGCCTGTTCTTTCTGGAGAATAGAGAGTAGTTCTAATTTAGGGCTTAGCGAGTCGATTTTGAATTGTTCTTGTAAAACGGACTCGGTATTCCAATATGCATTAATTGCAGCTAGCCCCATACTTGCGCGTGGAAAATTCCAAGAATTAACTTGGGCAGCTAAATCACAGAGAGGTGAGCCAATCCAGTTGTGATAAATAGATTCTTTGTATCCACCTTGGTGAGACATAGCTACTCCCACTCCAAGTTCAGATTCTACAAGCGTCCAGCCATCCGCTTGAATTACATCTAGCACACTAATATTTTTAGGAATTTTTTCTGTAAAAGTGGAATATAATTCACTTAATGCCATCATTAAAAACCCACGATTAAAATCGATACTGGGCGCTAGCAGTAATATTGTCTTGATTCCTTAAGAACAGTCGATCATAATCTCCACTACTGTTCCAGACTATTTGGAATGTACTAGTGTCAAAGGTAAGTCTAAAACCACTGGAGAAAATATCTCCATTATAGTCATAAAGCCATTGAATATTGTTACCTAAGTTCACCTGGCCACCCACAACAGGGTAAATTTCATCGGGTCGTCCAACTACTTCTAAAGCGTTTTGCTGCATACCACTAGTTGCTTTTCTACGGACCATCCTATATCCACCGAACTGAGCAACCCCAAAAGGTAGTTCACTCAATAATCTAGGTTCGGTAAGTTCAGTTCCGGATACATTTGTACCAAGACCCGCGTAAAAAGCTTTCCATCCAAATGTAGCAATGAGACTAGTATAGTCATGTGAAGAGCCCGGAATAATGGCGCTAATAGCGGCTGGTAAACTATCATTTGGAAAGGAGTATTTGAGGTTCCAAAAGTATCTTCTTCTTCTATTTGCAGAACCAGTAAAAAACTCTTGACCCGATGCGAATTCAACATTTTTCATTACACCCGCATTGAAGCTAAGCCAGTGATGGGCTCCACGTTCTTGTATAAGTGTGGATGGGTCTCGCTGTTCAAAAAAGTTAACGGAATATACTCCTGCACCTTCTTCCAGTCGACGACTGAACGGGGAGGGAGTCATTATTGCACCTGTTAAACCATGCATGGTGCTGTACAAATCGTCAGCCATATTGTTTGCTACACCCAGTGTAAAAAATAAAACAGACAGAACAGTGGCTTTTGTATTTGGCGAAATCATCCTTGATGCCTTCAAATTTGTTATATCATGAAAAAATACGAACAAAAATTAGTTGTCCATAGAGAGATTCGGTAGCATTTTGATGAAAAGTTATGCCATTGCAACAATTGTTTTCTACTGCTAGACTCCCCGCCACCCAACAGGTACAGCGAAGTGCAATTTCAAATACAAAAAGACATACAAGATATTAAAAATTCTGCTCTCCAACAATTTTTTCCTTGGAGAGGGCAGAGACATCTCCATCATTTACCAGCGGTTGCTCATATAAATGAACAATTTTTTTGGTTAGACAGCTTTAATGAGCATCCAAAGACAATATTAGTTTTGCAAAGCTCCCTTGATGAATTAATTGTTCATCTTCTAGAACTATATGCTTGGGACGAATTGTTAGTGCCTCAAGATCTCTTTAGTATTCGAAAATTAATTGAAGAGTTTGATCTCGAATGGGAAGCTCTTTACGAATATTTTGGAGAGGGTCTGCGCAGGTTAAAGTCTAAGTGGGGGTTTATTTTAGAATTACCGGAAAAGTATCAGAATTTAGTTATTAAAGGTGCGATTGAGCCCGGTTTGTTAAACTACATGCTCAATAATGGATTTAGATGGCGTGATTGTTATGCTGAAATCTTAGCTGAGTTTCATCTGAGTTCTTCTCAACAGCGAGATATGGTTGAATCATTAGGTAGATATCTTCGTCGAGAAGGTTTTGATTCAGAAACTTTTAAGGCCAGATATAACGATGTCTTGGAATCGTTTCAGGGTGATAGACGAGAGTTAATGGATTTCTTGCATACATTGTGTAGTCCAAAGCTCATGGAGTATCGCGCGAAGCGCGAAAAGCTAATCAAAACTTTACAGCAGAAACTACAGGCTAATCAAATTGACTGGGATCGTTCTCTTGAGTCTAACGATCTAAGAGTTAATTGGAACATTAAGACACTTGAGGACTTTAAGAATCTTAAAAAGGTTTTGCAATCTCGAGATTTAGATCTAGTAGTTGAGGAGATATTGGAGAATTGAAACAATGTCGGTCAGATTTGAACACATATTTATTGATAGAGAAGTAAGCGATCTAAGAATTCCAAATAACGTTCGGGATTATTTTCCAAAACAGACTTTAGTAGAAGTGGATGGTTTCGAAGCGATAAAGAAATTTATTGATCGCAGAGATTCAAAGTCGATCATCAATTCGGGAAAAAAGCTACTTTATCTCAATAACTACAAAGGCGATGTTATTAAATATTGTCCAGCGAAAAGTCCTGGGGAATATTTGTGCTGCGATTTACATACAATTAATTTAATGAGTAATTGTGTGTTCAATTGTGCCTATTGCATTTTACAAGCCTGTTTAACGAATCCAGTAATGCAAGTCCATTGTAATTTAGATCATATTTTTGCTGAACTAGATAAGTTTGATAATAGTGTAAATCAGCCTATTCGTATTTGTACTGGAGAGGTTGCAGATTCTCTGGCTTTAGATAATCTGCTCAATCAGAATAAATATCTAGTAAAATACTTTGCAGAATGTAGGCATTTATATCTTGAACTTAAAACAAAATCTGCTGCGATTGAAAATCTATTAGATGTAGATCCGAAAGGACGAACAGTAGTTTCTTTTTCATTAAATCCAAAAGCAATTGTTAGTAAAATTGAGTTACACACTTCTGCTCTCACAGAAAGATTATCAGCAGCGAGACGCTTGATTTCAGCTGGTTATCATGTGGCTTTTAATATAGATCCTGTTTTATATTATGATGGTTGGAAGCGAGACTACATAGAGCTATTTGATACATTAAAAGAACAATTCAAGCCGGGGGAAATAGCATGGATGCATTTGGGTTTACTACGCTACATTCCGGGGTTGGCAGGAATTGCTAGGCAGAGGTTCCCAGGGATTAAAATTTTTGATCAGGAATTTGTTCAGGGGCCAGATCGCAAATACCGATATCCTAAGCCCATTCGGGATGAAATTTATGCTTTTCTTTATGAAAATTTACAAGACTGGGATGCTAATATGCCGCGTTATTCTTGCGTTGAAAAGGCATCTCACTGGAAAAAGTTTCATCCTCATATTCCCGAAAATACAGCACAGGTGAACAAGCAAGTTTTACAACGATTAGATTGAGAGGAATCATTATGAACCCTATCATGAAAGCATTCTTAGACTCAGTTCAATTGCCATCTGAAACTTCAGAATGTCTTAGACATCTGGAGCAAATACGAGATCGAAAGATTGTGGCAATTAGTATGCGAAATTTGCCATTTGATGGTATTCATCTTGATCTATTAAAGCCTTTAGAAATGATGTTACAAAATAGTTCTCCCTCTGAACCAGTAGATCTTTTTCTGCAGACGCAGCATCTACCTGGAACTGATGCACTAGCATTGCACCATTATTTACTCGATAATAAAGGGTCTTACAGTCTTATAATGGCCGGAAGTGGACTGCAGGGCTTAGGTTTAGTATTCGGTGCCTCAGAGTGCGTGCTGGGTGGACGAGCAGGTTTTTTCCCCATGCATAGTTCGGAAGATCGTAATGCAGAATTGTTACGCTTACAGGAGATCGTAGAAACGAGACTTATTAGTGAGCCTGAAAATAGTGTTCTGTGGGATGGCTTTCTCAAATTGTTGGATGGACCTCTTTCTGAGTCAGGGCCTAATCATATTCGACTACAGAGATTGTTACAGTCATATTTAGACCATCGATTTGGATCACAGGCTCATCTTGGTCGTTATTTACTAATGACTTCTGGATTGAAGATTCAAGCTGCTGAGGCGATAGGAATTCCTGGTACGATGCTGCAGTTAGAAGGATTATATACCCAGATTTTGCAAATCAGTACTCGAATGGAAGGAGCTCACCAGGTCAAAAAAGTTAGCCACGATCAAGGGAGTCCCAAAGTCAATAACATAGAGGAGCCTTTTGTGGCAGAAGCTCATCTCTGTGCAATCATGGAAACAGTCGAAAAACGTTATATCTGCTTTTGTGTTAAGGGCCTTCCGGGATATGACACTCCTGGAATTTTATGGGCCGAGAAGTAGTATTTTTACAGGTGCTTGATCCATCATAGAATTATAAAAATTCTGAGCTCAGCTTTAGCTTAATGATCTGAGGTGCTATAATCCCAAGCCTGTCTGTAACGGGCGTGGAGTATTTGCTTCTGACTTAAACGAACAGATTCGATATGCTTGCTCTTTGTTCCTGTTGCAACATTCTGTAGTTTTTATAACCGTAACTTTACACGAAGGGTGTTAAACGATGGAAAATATCAAAGTTCGTATTATGGCTTCACAGGATTGGAGTATGCGCTATGCGATGCAAGAATTTATTAAATTTGCAGATCCCGTTATCCGTCATAAGAAAAAGGAATATAGGATTGATTTGGGGCGAATTATCGCAGAACCTCTAAAGTGCGGGACTAACGTTGCTCCTCAAGCGGACGTGGTTGTTGACCGTACTATCCACTGGAATGATTTCTATAAGTGTTGGGGGCAGACCGCTCAAAATTGTGGTTCTAGCATATTAAATAGTAGTCTTACCTTTTCTAACCTTGATAAGCATAGTACTTACGATCTAATTGCCCGAGCAATGCATCCTAAGGACCGTTTCCCAACCACAGTTTTAATGCCCGATTTTCATCCCTACACTGAAGAGCAGTGGCGTGAGGAAATGTGGGGGCATGAACAAAGTCTTATTACAAAAAATACTAAATATGGTTGGGATTCCAAACGTAAAACTGTAGACATGCAGAAGGTCAACGAGAGCATGGGACAGATGCAACAGTATTTGAAACGTGGACAATTGATTCGGGAGCAATTCTATCCAGGTAATAACTACATTGCAGACACCATGGAAAAGCATTTCAACAATCAATATCCAGTTTTTCTTAAAAAAGCTTTTGGCGGTGGTGGAAGTGACGTTTTCAAGATCGATTCATTAGAGGAGTTGTATGAACAATACGATAAGACTAATGGACGTGTTTTTCATATTCAGGAGGCCGTTGAAAATTATGACGTATTCGTCCGATGCATGGGTATTGGACCAATGATTCTTCCAATGATTTTCCAGCCGGATACTCCTATACATGAGCATTATAGTCCGGATAAAATTGTTATGGACCCAGAGATTTATGAACGTCTTGAAGCCTACGTACGCTTTATAAATAGCTATCATCGTTGGACTTATAATTCATTCGAGTGCCTTGTTAAAGATGGCGCAATTCATCCTATTGATTTTGCTAATGCATGCCCTGATTCTAATTTCACATCATTACATACCCATTTTCCATGGTTAATTTGTGCCTTGGTTAAGTGGATATCATATGTTGCTGTAACAAAGAAAAACATGGGTATTGATCTAGAACAAGAGAAATATACAAAAGTATTTATGAATCCTAAAAAGAGTCAGCAGGATAAGTTTGATTTTCACAAGCAGATGAGTGATAAGTATTTTGAGATTCAAAAATTTCAGGAATTTTGTGATGAAAACTTCCAAGACTTGGAAGATACTATGATTGCTTTTTATGATCAGCATTTCGATCGTATAATTGAATTTGCTATCGAGTATTCAGATTTTCCTGACTATGAGAAAGGGCAATTTTTTCATTATTATAAAAATATGATGGATACAATGTTTAGGCCTAATGCTAAGCGCTACTTAAGTACCGTAGTATTTGCTTGACGCCAGATTTTAGAGGGCCACTCCTGCTTAGGGGTGGCCTTTTTTTATGGGCAAATGTCTATTTTTTTGCTTTAAGGAGAGATGTTGCTATCATTAGCAGCGGAGGAGAAAAATGCTCTCAGATATCATTAAAGTTAGACGAGACTTACATCGTATTGCTGAGTTAAGTTTCGAGGAACATCTCACTAGTAATTATTTAAAGGAAAGAATTGAAGCTCTAGGTTTGGTGCCTCAAGTTAGCGCTGGGACAGGTCTTGTGGTTGATATTAATGGAGAAAATTCCGATCAGCAGACGGCGATTATGTTTAGAGCTGATATGGATGCACTTCCAATTTTGGAGCAGAATGACTTTGATTATAAATCATGCCATGAAGGGATAATGCACGCTTGCGGACACGATGCTCACATGTCGATAATTTTTCATACATTGGAATGGGCTGTAAAAAATAGGAACAAATTAATAAGACCTTTGAAGTTTGTTTTTCAACCAGCGGAAGAAAAAATTGGAGGAGCTTCTGTCATGATCTCTGAAGGGGTCATGCAAAATCCTGATGTTGCAGAGGTTTATGGATTACATATAGCTAATCGTCTCCCCTCAGGTGTGCTGGGAGTCAAGAGTGGTATAAGTTCAGCTTACTGTGATGAATTTAAAATTAATATTGAGGGCAAGGGCGGCCATGGTGCTAGGCCTTATCAATGCATAGAGCCTATTATGATAGCCACTCGAATTATTCAAGATTGTCAGAACCTTGTAGCAAGGGAACTTTATGCGATGGATAGTAACGTCATGACGTTTACAACCATTCATTCGGGGTCAGCTTATAATGTAATCGATGATCATCTCCAGATGGGAGGGACATTACGTACCCTAAGAGAAGAATCCAGAGAATTTATTGTATCTCGCCTCGAAAAAAAGTTTATGTCTTTACAGTCTGAATACGGATGTAAAATAGATTTTGAACTGATTGAAGGTTACCCAGCTATTCACAATGATCATAAATGTAGTCAACTTGTAAGAGAGATTGGAGCAAATTTAGAGAGTGTTAAAGAGGTTACTGATGAGGGCATGGGTATGGGTGGTGAAGATGTGAGTTATTTTTTGCGCGAAGCCCCAGGGTGCTATTTTTTACTTGGTGTCGGGGGTGACTCCTGTGCCTTTTCTCCTCATCATTCGCCAACATTTGATTTTGATGAATCCGCTTTAATCTGTGGATATGAAATATTTACACAAATTATAGCTCTTAGAGCAATGATAAAAAAATAAGCATATGCGCTATGTTTTGATTGGCTTGTTTATACTACTAATTGTATTGGAGATTGCTCTCCAGTATCTTGCTAGGGCCGTTAATCCATACGGCTCCTATCCAGAATTCTTTGAAGTAGCTAAGAGTCAAATAGAACAATCTAATCCCGATTCAACTATCTTTTTTGTTGGTGACTCAACTATTTTTGGAGGTGGTGCGTCCAATGAGAAGATTTACTCACTCCCAGCTCAATTTCAGAACTTATTGAAGCGAAGTGATAACTCTTTGAGAGTCGTGAATCTTGGTTATCCTGGAACTACAGGAAAGGAACACTTAGAAGTTTTAAGGCTGCTTCCCAAAAATTCTAAAGTTATTATGCGGACTGGTATTAATGACTCTTGGAAGCGTCACGAAAATTACAAGCTACATATATTTGGACGTTATGTTGAGATAAGACTGCTCAAGCTAGGTATGATCTTCTGGTATGGCTGGGTACGGGATGAAACATCTGAATCTGCAACTACGGCTTATTTCGAAGAATTGCAGGGCTTAGCAAAACATAAGTCTTTTGATCTATATTTTATTGATTATTTTTTAGGTGAAAAAACTTTCATGAATAGTTTTTTTAAGGGCCACTCTAATTTCATTCCTCTAGCACAAATTCTGAATAAGGCAGGATTTGCAAATCAACAAAACAGAATTTCAAAACGATTTTTGAGTTATGACCTCGTCCATGCAAATGATCTTGGTTATCGACTACAGGCTCAAGCTGTTTTTAATTGGTTTGCGGCGCGCACGAAATTAAATCTAATACCGGCACAGCAATTTAGCTTGACCGTTGATGAGGAGGCTTTCAAAGAACTGAAAGATACTCTGCAGTTATGGTTGAATATTCTTAGAGAAAAGAAGGTGGATTCAGCGGACCATTTTCCGTTTGCAATGAAAGCAGCATGGCAATATTACATAGCAACAGGTGATCAAACCATAAAATCAATCTATGACAAATTGGGGAATATTTACATTAATATTTTTCATTCAATATATCCCATCACTTACGCTCTTAATAGACAAGAGAGGGTCAATTCTTCAGAATTGAGAGATGTAAAAATCGATGATCATAATACTGAAAAATTAAATAGATGGTTTCAGTTGGTTAGAATTTTCAAATATCGTTCTAATCATGATTATGTTTCTGAATATCAGGCTAAATTCCCCAAAATTATGAAGATGAATAAAACCTATTCAGATTATGCGAAACTTGACCCTCCGCATCCCATAGAGCTTTGTCCACTTCTTATAAAAGAGACGGGCTATTCAAAGGAGGAATTTAGCGCACTTGAGGATTGGGAATATATTTTTCAAAATGAATTTGATATTAATTATATCAATGAAGAGAATTGGAAAATTTGTGGCAGTATTTCGTCTCGATGAGAATTGACACTTCAGCTATATTTTCTCTAATCAAAAGGGTTAAGACTATTCGATATACTATGAAGCCCTGCTACAAGTATTTAATTTAGGAGATCCTAATATGAATGACCAACAGATTTTTGAGCAAGCAGAACAGCTTTTTCAAAAAGGTTTGAATGCACCTTGCATAGAACAATATTTGAAAATAGCTGATAAGCCTAGCTTAGGTGCGATAGCACACTTTCGAATGGGTCAAGTATACAATAGGATGGAGCACTATGAGCAATCCCGTCAGCATCATTATGCAGCGTTTGAAAATGATCCTAAACTATTCTCAAATATTTTGCCGCAGAACTTACCTCATAGAACCTATGTTCATCAGAAATTAGAATTGATCGAGAATAATAATTGTCCAATTTGCGGTTCTGAATCTAAGGCTAAAAGATGTTATAACGTTGGTGTTAGTTATGACTTTACTCCTGGGTTTGATCCCGTTCGAGTTTGGATGCACTGCGAAAAGTGTGATCATCTATTTGCTCATAACCGTCCAAAAAATTTGGAAAAAGTTCTTAAAGAAACAAAAATGAATTCGACATTGACTCCTGACCCAAAAGCTTTCGCCGAAGAATGTAGAATTTTGAAACGGATAATGAGCTATGCGAAGGGGGATGGCATTCTTGAAGTGGGGAGTGGTGTTGGTGAATTTGCAGGTGTCGCATTAGAAATGTTGTATCAAGTGGAATGTATTGAGATTCGTAGTTACTATGCCCAGGTTTTAGAGCAGAAACTAAAGATAAAAGTCCATCGCTGCGACTTCCTTAATTTCGACTGCAAAAATAAATATAATGTTCTGGTGATGGGAGATGTTATTGAGCATTTTGCGGAGCCATTTAAAGCCTTAAAGAA
>CAZYUV010000079.1:0-12904 GCA_964650625.1 uncultured bacterium | reverse complement strand
ACGATTACTTATTTCGCGCAGAACCTGTATCTCCTCACTTTTTCTAGTGACAAGTCTTACTAGTTCTTCCTTTGGCACTGAGTAGAAAGACAAAAAACAACCTTCCTCTTGATATGCGCCGAATTCGCGACATTCAGTTACTAATCTATGTAAAATTCCTTGAGCTTTTTGCTCCGAGATGGGTGACGCAATTTACGGAGGGCCTTGGCTTCAATCTGACGAATTCTCTCTCGAGTTACCCCGAATTTCTGTCCAACTTCTTCCAAGGTCCTCTGCCAACCGTCTTCGAGTCCAAAACGATAGTTGATCACCTTATGTTCTCTCTCAGTCAATGAGCTCAATACTTCATGAATTTGTTCTTTAAGCATATTGCTATAGGCGCTTCGAACAGGTTCCATGACTTGTTTATCCTCTACGAAATCCCCCAAACTCGAATCATTTTCTCCGTTGATAGGCGTTTCCAGAGAAATTGGATCCATAGCTGTTTTAAGGATACCTTTTACTTTCTCAGGTGTCATTGCCAATTCATCAGCAATTTCCTCGCAACTAGGTTCGCGTCCTAATTTTTGGGTTAATATTCTTGCAACTTTGCGCACCTTATTAATCGTTTCCACCATGTGAACAGGGATACGAATCGTCCTTGCCTGATCTGCGATCGCACGCGTGATAGCCTGCCGAATCCACCAGATTGCATAAGTTGAAAACTTGAAACCTTTTTTATACTTAAACTTCTCTACTGCTCGAATTAAACCCTGATTTCCTTCTTGTATCAAATCGAGAAAATGCAGGCCTCGCTTGGTGTACTTTTTTGCTACAGAAACAACCAGCCTCAGGTTCGCTTGAATTAATTTAGCCATAGCCTCTTTGTCATGTTTTTCAATTCTTTTTGCTAAAGCTATTTCTTCTTCTACAGTTAGCAGCGGTATGGAGCCTATCTCCTTTAGGTAAATCTTTACGGAATCATCGTATTTAAGACCGTCATCTTCTTTGGGTTTCTCGGTCTTCTCCTCTTTTTCCTCCTCATAGATTTTTTTCATCTCTATGTCGGTAGGTCCCATCGCGTCATTGTCTTCGACCATTCCAGGGCCACGATAATTCCGGGCCTGTTGAAGATAAGAAATTACCTCATTAATATCCGAAGCATCTTGAATATTGGAGTTTCCAGCAGGAGTGTTTTTCTCTTTTACCGCAGCAGCATCTTCGAAATCTGGTTCATACTTTTCTTCTGCTGAATAGTCCGGCGCTTCCTCTTCAATAATTTCTTCTTCTTCTCGCTCTACTTCTTTGGACATACTAAACCCCTGCTATTAAAAACGAACCTCGTGTATATACTATGCGGACCTTTTTTTCAAGCCCTAAGTTCTACTACAGCTAATTGGACTACTTTTTAGCTAAAAAGTTACTGAAAATCTTACTAAATCCGCCTATATATGGAAATATACCTAAATTTATCGACCAGCTTTCAACCCAATCAGTCTGCCTCGTTCTCTAGTGAGAGACATGCGTTCTTCCTGTAATACCCTCTTTTTATCAGCTCCTAAAGCGGGGTCCGCTAGATTTTGCATAACCTCGACAAGCTTCTGTTGAACCTGTTGAAATTTGTATTCTGTTAGAGCAATTTCACACTCTTGAATATTAGAGTATAAAAATTCCGTCTCTTCCCAATCTAGGTCTGTCAGTAACTGTCTCATTTCACTGTTTACATGAAGAGGCAGTTCTTGAATATTTGGTACCTCTTGACCCACAAGTAGATTCCAGAGAACCAGATATGGGGTTGGCTCAATTTCAGAGCGAGTTAAAACCGAAATTACCGCCTTCCGAATCTCTAAATCAACAAAAGCGCTCAGAATTAATCTCAATAAATCCTCCGAATGACGCTGTCTCCGAGGTAGTTTCTGAGGAACCTTCGTCACACTTTGTCTAGCTGGAAAAAATTGATCCCTTATTATTTGTTCTTGCACATCAAAACTAGTAGAGAGGTAATGGACAAGGCTTGGTTCATTAATCCTGTCATCACCCACCAAAAGTACGGGATCTAACTTTCTAAAAAAATCACGGATAGTTACATAAGCCATTTTCTTATTTTTTCTGTCTGAAACTGGATGCTGCCGCAATACATCTTCACAATAAAAGCGTAAAGCATTCGACGCTTCGCAGAGTTTATTACGAAGCATATCGCTACCATGGGTTCTGACTACATCCATAGGGTCCATTCCTTCGTCCAGCCTAACTGCCAAAACAACTAAGCTAGAATCAATCAAACGCTCCAAAGCCCTTAGTGTTGCTGTACTTCCAGCATTGTCACCGTCAAAAAGTAGCACAACCTTGTCAAAACGCTCTTCGAGAAGAGTCACCTGCTGCTTTGTAAAACCTGTACCCAGAGGAGCCACCACATTATTGATTCCGAATTGATCTAATGCGATCACATCCATATAACCCTCGACAACTATGACTTCTCTTACCCTATCATTAGCTGCAACTCGATTTAAGTTATAGAGAACCCGCCCCTTTTCAAAAAGTGGTGAATCTGGACTATTCAAATATTTAGCTGTCTTATCAGAATCATTAAGTACTCGGCCACCGAAAGCTATCACTTGATTGCGATGATTATGTATTGGAAAAATAACTCTCTGCCTAAATCTATCAAAAACTTTCCCGCGCTCATTACTGCTGAACAAACCCGATTCTGAAAATAAATCGCGATCAAAAAAACCCATTTCAGTGCGGGTGAAATTCAACAAAGCATCCCAGCTATCAGGTGCATATCCGAGTGCAAACTTGGCAATCACTTGCTTATCTAACCCGCGTTTAAGAAGGTATTCCATTGCAAAAGAATTTTGTTCTAGTTGTCTGTTGAAAAACGTCTCAGCCAATTTATGTAGCTGAAGCGTCTGAGCTATGTGTCCCTGTTCTGCAACATCCCAGATAATACCCATATGCTCTGCTAATTCTTTTACTACGGCAGGAAAACTTTTATTTTTAATTTTCATTTTAAATTGAATTACGTCTCCGCCCTCACCACAGCCAAAACATTTAAAGATTCTCTTGCTTGGGTTCACATTAAACGAGGGTGTTTTTTCATTGTGAAAAGGACACAAACCGCGATAATTACTACCGGCTTTTTTGAGAGCTACATGACCAGAAACAATCTCAACTATATCTGCCGTCTCCAGAATCTCCTGTATGACTTCTCGAGGGATTTTAGAAGATTGCAAAAAAACTTCCTATATATCTAGGGAAGACTTTTCCAGACTAGCTTCCAGAATACTATCAAAATGCGTAAAGAGATTAGAATTATGGGTGATCAGAAACACCTGCTGAAAGTTGGGGTTAAACTTCATAACCATCTCTAAAAAAGTGAGAGCTCGCTTACTATCAAAAGCATGCAGTGGCTCATCCAAGCATAGAAATTGCTCATAACTTTCATGAAATGTACTCTGAACCAAGGAACTAGCAAATGCCAAGCGCAAACATATAAGTAGTTGATCAGCCGTACCTCCAGATAAAGAAGTAAAATCTATATAGCCCTCTTTGTCAGGAGAATAAACTTCAATTTCAAGATCATGACTAACCCTCACACGATTGTATCGCTGCTCAGTAATTTCAGGAAGTATTGCTCCTATAAAACGAGCCAGGTTAGGACTCAGACGGGCTTGAACAGACTCAACTGTGCCACGAAACAACTTCTCTAAAAGACGAAGTTTACCCTGATTTTTGCGCGTCTCTGTTAACTGGTCATTAGTTTCTTCAAGTTCACTAATGAGTTCGTCCTTCTGTTGAGCCACGTTGTTCAACTTGGAAATCGACTCTTCCATAATACGGATTCTTTGGGATGAAGTTTGTTCGTCAAACTCTTCATTCAATAAGGATTCTTTATTTTTCTGGAACTTTTCGAACCATGAAGTGCGTAGATTAAGTAAGTACTCACTTTGATCATCCAGCCAACTCATTTTGTCAAGAAAGACATCCAATTCTATGTCGACCATAGAATCTACATCCCAATCCCATTCCAATCTTTTCTTATCCCATATGTCTGGGAGTAGACTCGAATCATCATAATCTGACACCAAGCTATTTTTGAGTTCATTATACTCATTTAATGTGGACACAAAATGATTTTCATCTCTACTGAAGTCGCCCTTCAAAAGCTCTTTCAAACGAGCTACAGAAGTAGAAGCCGCAAAGATAGTACTTGAAAAGTCCTCACTAGCTAAAGTCTCCTCCGTCTTATCTACAAAAGACCACGAATCAATCTCCGCACTAAGACTCGCATACTGTTTGGAAACATGAGAATGGTGGTCTAACTCAATGAGAGTTCTTTTCAGTTTCTGTACTTCACCTTGTATATCATCTTGGAAAGCCCTGAATTGTTCTAATCCTACTTGAAACAACTCTTTTCTATCCTGAAAACTATCTACCAACATACATAAGCGTCGTCTTAAAGGTTCGTATCTGAAACCACTACGTAAATCAGCTAATGTTTCAAAACCTTTAATCCTGTTGAGTTCAAATGTTCTTAATTTCTCAATTTCCTCAGTCTCCTGGTTGATATCGTGTTGAATACCTTTGAGATTAAATGATAATTTGTTTATGGCTTCCTTACTGTCATTGATGTCTTGCTTTGTTGAATACATGAACCAACTTATTAAGGCAATCAAAGGTAATGTAAATAAAATCACGCCGAGCTGGAACATTGGATCGAGAGTCTGAAATCGAGCCGAAAACTCTGCACCCGACTGGAAGTCCTGAGCCAGGACCCAAACCAGAATGGACAACATCATGATAGCCAACACAGCCCCCATCATTCGAAAGCTACTAAGCAAAGAAGTGTTTTGTTCGCGCTGCTCTTGAAGTTGGTGTTTTGCTAGGACTTCACGCTCTTTAAGAGTTGACGGAGAGAAATATGATTTCATATTTTCGCTACCGAAATTACTCTGAGAATTGTTATTAAGTTGCTCTAAACGATCTTGCACAAGACATTGAATAGCCTTTAGCTCTCTAAAAATTTCCTGGGATACGTCAAATTGTCGCTCTTTTTCATCACAGAGTTCTCGCAATCGAGATTCCTCTTTCTGTAATTCCGATATTCGCAACCTAAGTCCACTGTATAGTTTCTGAAATCGGATCGCAGCTATTTTCAAGCGTCGCTTATACTCATATCCTAAATAATCTTTTCTTAGGTCTGTGAAACCTTGAATCAGTCGCTGCAGGTCCTTTCGAAAGCGTTCCTGAGTAGAAACTTTCATCTCCTCCGTCTTACGCTGTTGATGAACTTCCTCATACCTTTCCTGCTGACGTTGCAAATCCGACTCGATGACTTCTCTTTCGTCTAATCTTTCCTGCAATCCTTCTATTCTTACCTGAGCAATCGATTGTTTTTTTTCAAGCTCAATTATATCCGTCATCACTTCCGGTAATTGCTCAGTCACGTTTTCATGGGCGTTTTTCAGTTTGTTCAACCCAGTCATTTGATCCATTAGTTCAAGCGAATTGGGAACCCTTTTTTCGTAAAGATTAGCTAACTCCTTCTGTCCTAAGTAAAAGCTTTGTCGATATACCTCAAATTCAATGGGAAATAATGCATGAAGATGAGAATCTACGGGTCCCAAACCTTCCTTTAGAATCTCTTCACGATCATCAACAATTCGATAAAGAGTTGCTTCCTTACCTCCTTCGCGATCATAGCGACGCCAAACTCTATATTGCTGACCGTCCAACTCAAAGCCTAGCCTCATCTCCATTTCGGAGCCTCTCCAATGAATTAAGCGTACAATGCTGTCGTCAGGAACTTTAATAGTGCGACCAAAAATACTACAGGTAATAACCTCGAGGATTGTTGATTTGCCTGATTCATTGTCACCAACAATTCCCACTATACCTTTGCGAGGGATTTCGCGGATGCGCAGTTCTTCGTATTTCATGAAGTTTCGTGCGTAGATATTAAGAATTATCATTAGCTCAGTCCTTCAACAATTGTTTGCCTGCTTCTAAAGCCTCAAAATACAGGTCCAAATCGCCCTCTTCGAACTTACTGTGAATCTGAACCTGTTTCTTAACGTACTCTTCAAATTCTTGTTCAGGGTGCCTAACAATTAGAAGTTCACTTGGATCCAACTTACCATCTGTCATATCATAGTCCTTGATTTTGGAGTTGGGAGTTGGGAGTTCACATTAGTGAATCTGTCAAAAGCCCTTGAAAATATATCATTTGAGTACAATCTCAAACTCTTTTCGAAACTCCATAGCTCGATCAACGAGGGTGGATTCTAGCTGATAATAGTGTTTATCACCAAGCACTTTTTCGAATTCGACTAGTATGTTTGAAGCTACTATTTCCCTAAGTCTGTAAAGTGCACCTAAATTATCTTTATCGGCAGGCTCAGGTTGACAAACTATTTTGTTAGAAGTCTCAATATTAGTGAGATCAATGTTTGCATCCAAACCTACCGTTGGATTACCTAAGCCTCCATTTAAAAAATGACCCAAACCAATAGGCGATGATAGTAATTGTATTTCTCCATGCTGTATTAGACTATGCTTCCCGCGTTTTTGCGCAGCACCGACAAACTTTGCGCCTTGAATTCCCATTGATTCCACTTCCGTCTCCATGGAGCAGTCTTTGTTTTCCTGCACACCTGCTGCACAGGTCAGAAATTCGACGGACTTATTCAAAGCGCGCAAAGCCGATAATATAGGCAAGCTCAAATTACGATAAGATTCTCGAAGGCTAAGCCCCTCTATGGTCGGGTGATCTTTTGGCAGAAAAATAGAATAGGTTATGCCTAATTGATGCAAAAGATATTTACCACCACTAATTCTTCGACTGACCTTTATCTTGCTTTCAGCGATCTTGCGCCGACATAAGTCCTCGCCATCATAACGAATTGGAACCGTTATAGTTGCAGGGTGAAAGCAATAAAAACGTAGAAGTGGCTCATCGATGGCATCATGGCCCTCAAACAAGAGCTTATCCAGTGCCATGTTATAGGCACCATCCCCTGCAACCGTGAGATCTCCAGAGGGGATCAATATCCTCATACTAAATTATATTTCTTCCAGATAAGCCTGGTAAGCATCGTAATCCATCAAACTTTGGATTTCACTCTCGTCTTCCAATTTCAGTTTAAATAGCCAACCTTGCTCATAGGGACTCTCGTTCAGTAGTGAAGGATTATCTTCTAAATCCTCATTAACCTCCTGAACAATTCCAGCCACCGGGGCATAAACGTCACTGGCCGCTTTAACAGATTCCACAGTGGCAGCAGAATCGCCTTTTGTTAAATCGGTCGGAGGCTCTGGGAGCTCGATGTAAACTATATCGCCCAGCTCAGATTGAGCATGATTGGAAATGCCTACCTTGGAAACGCCCCCTTCCGGAAGTGAGATCCATTCGTGGTCCTTTGTAAATCTTAGAGTTTTTTCATTCATGTTTGACCCTCACTATGCTGAATTCCTTTACGTCTATTGATCCCACGGCATTGGAAAAGATCGTGCAAATTCAGTTACTTCACATTTGATACTAGCCAATTTGTCAGAATTCTTTCGATTCTGCATAACTTCATTCATCCAATCAGCTATTTTGATCATATCAGATTCTTTCATTCCTCTAGTGGTTAGTGCCGGCGTCCCGATCCTTATTCCACTCGTTATGAAAGGCGATCTGGTTTCATTGGGGACGGTATTCTTATTCACTGTGATTCCGGACTCCTCCAATGCCTTTTCGAATTTTTTTCCTGATACGCCTTTGGACGTCAAATCGATTAAACCTAAGTGATTATCTGTACCGCCTGTTACAGCACGAAAATCATGTTTTATCAACCGATCCACAAGAGCCTTAGCGTTATCTACGGTCTGTTTTTGATATTTTTTGAATTCTGGTCGCAATGCTTCTAAAAAACTAACTGCTTTAGCAGCGATAACGTGCATCAGAGGACCACCCTGTATACCTGGAAAAACAAGCTTATTAACCTTTGTGATAATTTCCTCATTATCCGTCAGAACGACCCCTCCACGAGGTCCCCTGAGAGTCTTATGAGTTGTTGTGGTAATTACATCCGCAATGCCCACCGGACTCGGATGCACGCCAGCCGCAACAAGTCCGGCTATATGAGCCATATCCACAAGCAAATAAGCACCTACTTTTTCACATATTTTCTTGAACGCTGCGAAGTCTATTATTCTAGGGTAGGCGCTGGCACCTGCAATAATCATTTTAGGTTTATGACGAACAGCAAGATCATGAACCTGTTGCATATCGATTCTTTCATCTTGATTGAGTCCATAACTGTGGGCCTTGTAAAGCATTCCAGAAAAATTTACTGGTGAACCATGCGTCAAGTGACCCCCTTGTGACAAATCCATTCCCAAAATTCCATCCCCAGGTTCCAGAAGCGCATGATAAACCGCCATGTTAGCCCCAGAGCCAGAATGAGGTTGTACATTAGCGAACTGGGAGCCGTAAAGTTCACAAAGTCGCTGTTTCGCTAATTCCTCAGCCTCATCCACAAACTCACATCCCCCGTAATATCTCTTAGACGGATAGCCCTCGGCATATTTGTTGGTAAGTACGGAGCCCTGAACAATCATCACCTCTGCAGAGGTAAAATTTTCTGAGGCAATCATTTCTAGAGTAGATCTTTGTCGCTCTTCTTCAGCCTTTAATATTTTCAAAATTTGTTCATCATGCATATTGTACATGGACCCTCTCCCCTGAGTATTTTGCTAATTATTTTTCTTGTAGAAAGGAGTTTTCACTAGTTTTGCTCGCTTGAACTTACCGCGAATTTCCACTAGAACAGGTGTTCCTGGCTTGCCAGACTTCGGCTTGAGCAGAGCTAATGCACAATTGGTATTTAGCGAAGGGCAGAAGCTGCCGGAAGTTACCACTCCCCTTAATTTACCAGGCTCATTATTTTCCAAAAGTTCATAAACCTTTACACCTGTACGAGCTATCCCCTTATCAATCATCTCCAATCCATACAATTTATGATCGACGCCATTCTGCGCTTGGATGCGAAGACTCTCTTGGCCAATGAATGCGTCTCCTTCTAAATCTACGAATCTCTTCAATCCCGTGTCTAGAGGAGTTACTTGATCACTTAACTCGTTACCATACAAAGGCAAACGAGCTTCAAATCTAAGAGTATCTCGACATCCCAATCCAGCAGGGACTACTCCATCTCGCGATATTATTGATTCAAAAAGCTCACTAGCCAAGTCCGGTTTTAAGTAGATTTCAAAACCATCTTCACCAGTGTATCCGGTTCTTGATATCAAAAGTTCTTCATTTGCATATTTAACGAGTTTGAAGCGGTAGTAAGCTAAGTCACTTAAATCTTGCTTTAGAACGTCATTTAAATGGAACTCTGCGGTTGGACCTTGCAACGCTAAAAGTGAATACTGGTCGGAATGATCATTAATTACCACAGAGAATTCATTAGTATTCGATTGCATCCAATCGAAATCTTTAGCAATATTAGAGGCATTTACAACAATCATATAATGATTTGTATTGTGCTTATATACCAGCAAATCATCCACAATGGTTCCATTTGTATAGCACATCGGAGAGTAGAGACACTGACCATCAGTAAGACGTTTTACATCGCCTGCGACCACCCACTGTAAATACTCTTCAGCATCTGGTCCGGTCACTGTGAACTCACCCATGTGAGATACGTCAAACAAACCTGCAGCTTCTCTGACTGCTTGATGTTCCAATAAAATGGACTTGTACTGCACTGGCATTAACCATCCATGAAAATCTACTATTTTGGCTCCAAGCCTCTGATGTAGTTCAAACAACGCTGTTCTACGGCTTTCCATATATCCTTCTTCCAGAAATCAAGTCTAATTCGTAGCATCTTCATAACACACCACGCAGAGCTTTTAGTCAACGTCCTGTTCGAGTACACTGCATAAATTAAAGCGATATTTCAGTTCTCAAATCTAACATTTTTATATAAAATTGACCTTAAAATGTATGTTCATCTTGATTTTAGAACCCATGAGCATTAGATTGTGGCTTTCCATTCGGAGGTGGCATGATACAGATGTTTGATGTTTCTAAGGCATTCCCCAACGGAGCGCACGCCCTACACAACATCAACCTGCATATTGAAAAGGGAGAGTTCGTATTTCTGGTTGGTCCCAGTGGTGCGGGCAAGACCACTCTTATGCGACTAATTTTTCGAGATGAGATACCTACCTCGGGCTCTATTTTGATTGATGGACGTAATATTGAAAGACTTTCAATGACGGCCATTCCTTTTCTTCGACGCAGTATAGGTGTGGTATTTCAAGACTTTAAGCTTCTGCCTGACAGAACAGTAGCTGAAAATGTTGCTTTTGCTCTGCGAGTTGTAGAAGCTTCGCCAGATGAGATTAATAAGAGAACGCGTTCTATTCTAGATACCTTAGGACTGACCCATAAGATGTCTAATTATCCGGGTCAACTCAGTGCAGGTGAACAACAACGAGTCTGTATTGCAAGAGCGCTTGTGAACGATCCAGCAATTCTACTTACCGACGAACCTACGGGAAATCTAGACCCTGAACTATCTTTAGAAATCATGAATGTTCTGCTTGATATTAATAGTCGAGGAACCACTGTAATGGTAGCTACTCATGACGCGCAGTTAGTGAATCGTTTGCAAATGCGGGTTCTTCACTTGTCAAACGGTAGTATAGTCAGGGATGCACTGCGAGGTACCTACGAAATTGAAACCAATCATGAATCCTTATCTAGTGAAGCAGGCATCATAACAGCCTAACGTATGAAAGCACACACACTCTTATATCATTTTCAAGAAGCGCTCAAGGGTTTTCGACATGGCGGTGTTCTCTCAATGGCCACGATTACTACGGTTGCTATTTCGCTCACTATTCTGGGTGGGTTTTTGCTCTTCCAAGCCAATATTAACCACTGGGTTAATCATCTTGAAAATCAACTCGAAATAAGTTTCTATCTAAAGGAATCTGCTCGAGAAGCTGAGATCAGAAGATTAATGGATCAATTGGAAAACGATCCCAGAGTGCGCGACTTCAAAGTAATTTCTCGGGAACAGGCTTTGCTTGACCTAGGAAGACAATTGGGAGAAGATTCTGCTCTCTTGGAGGATTTAGAATCGAATCCTCTGCCGGACTCTGTTCAAATTCAGTTAAAACCAATCGACGACTTTCGCCAGTTTGAAAATGAGTATGTTAAATTTCAAGCAATTGAAGGTAGTAGTAGTGGTCAAGATTGGGTACAAAGCTTAATGCAATTAATTGGTCTGTCTCGCTCCTCTGGATTAGCTATGCTGCTGCTATTGGGCTTGGCAAATTTAATAATTATAGGAAACGCTATTCGACTTACCGTATTCGCTAGGCGTCAAGAAATTGAAATCATGCGATTGGTCGGTGCATCCAACTGGTTTATTAGAGCACCATTTTTGATCGAGGGAGTAATTCAGGGACTCTTGGGGGCGTTAGTAGCCACAGCTATTCTCGCTTTTGCTTATGGCCTAATGCATGACCGAATTTTGGTGATTTTCCCAAACTTAGATTTAATCACTTATTCCGCTGAACTGATACAGCTTTATTTACGTCTAATTTTTCTGGGCATTGCTTTAGGATTCTTGGGTAGTTTGTTGTCTTTGAGGAAATTCTTGGTATGAAATACTGGATTTTTTTGATGACCTTGATTTGCGCTCAAGCTGCAAACTCTGAGTTTTCAGAGTTGGAAACTAAGCTCAAAACTCAGTCTAAGGAGTTCATCACTTTGCGACAAAAAATTGAGAACGGTGAAAAACGCCTCGGGGAACTTGACGTTCAACAAGGTTCTGTTCGTGTTCGAATACAAGATATGAAAGAAGAGTTTGAATTACTCTCAGTACAATCAAAGCGAACTGAATCCAAAATTATAAAGATCATTAGTGATATTAAATCCTTGGAAGCCAAATCATCGAATAGTAAAAAAAAGTTCAGAAAACACCAGGCAAAATTCTTTGCGCGTCTGAACCATGTTTACAAGAATCGAAATAACCCATTTTTACAAATCTTATTGAACGCCAAAACCACTCAAGATTTCTCAAATAGGTTGAATTTTTACAAGCGTATCGTTGCAGCAGATAGCGGTAACTTTCAGGAATTAAAAACAGCTCATCAAGAAATGGGAGACAACCTTAAAGAAATTCAGACAAAACGAACAGAGTTAGAACGATTGAGCCAGCGCTTAATCAACCAGAAAAACTCTTTACTCAATCGCATCCAAACTGACCGAGACTATTTAGAAAAAATCGCTGTTGAGCAAGAGCAGTTAGTGAATAGAGCTCAGAAAATGGATAAATCATCGAAATTCTTAAAGCGTCAGATAGACAATCTCAAATTTGCTCATCAGCAAATGAGTGAGGAAGTACAGGCTAATAGAGTCAATAGAAAAAATATTAAAAAAATTACCAAACATAGCTTATCGTGGCCTCTGAGACGACCATTCCAAATTTCGCGTAAATTTGGTCGTCAAGTAGAGGGTTCGGCGACAATATTCCTTCCCGGAATTGACATTATAACCGAGGAATCTAAAAACGTTTTTGCCTCTGAGGATGGGGTTGTCATTTATAAAGGTTTACCCGCTGGAGAAAGCTCTCCCACCTACGGTAAAGTAGTAATGATTGCACATGAGGACCATGAGGGTAAATTCGTTACACTGTACGGTAATCTAAGCAATATTCAAGTGACCTTGGACCAATACGTTAGACGCGGAGAAAAGATCGCCAAAATTTCGGAAGATAGTCGGCAAAACACAATTCCTAATGGAAACCCGAGACTCTATTATCAAGTCATAGTAGACCTCGAACCTAAAAATCCAATTGAATGGCTTGAACGTCAGCAGGGGACTTAAAGGAGCAATTATGAAATTGAAAGC